>JAVBQX010000153.1:0-4227 GCA_031548645.1 Thermoguttaceae bacterium | reverse complement strand
TCAACGCAAAAATCAAAACTTTCAAAATCATGAGCGAAAGGTATCGAAACAGACGAAAAAGACATCTCTTGAGGATGAACCTCCTCTGTGCAATACTCAATTACGAGCTCACGGTGTAGTTTCCGAACAAGTCTAATATTGAAAAATTGATCATCATGTTGATCTTGGTGACCTATTTTATAGGAACGGAATCAGAAAATATTTCAGACAAAAGATAATTGCACAACTATTTGGAGATAAAAACATGTCCGAACCGTCACAAAAACATGAGGTTACACCTGGAACGACAAACGGAGCCGATCAGGGGGCCGCTTCCGCGGAAGACACCCTGAAAGACATGTACCTGACATTCCGGCTTGGCGATGAAGACTACGCGGTGGAAATCCGATTCGTGACGGAAATCGTTGGTATGCAAAGGATTACCGAAGTACCTGACATGCCGCATTACGTCAAGGGCGTGGTCAATCTTCGCGGGCAGGTCATCCCGGTCATCGACATGCGACTGCGGTTCAGCATGAGTGACCGCCCTTATGACGAACGCACCTGTATTATCGTGATCAACATCCGAAACCGCCAAGTGGGGCTGGTCGTTGATACGGTGAACGAAGTGCGGACGATTGAGGAAGGCAACGTCTCCCCCACTCCGCGAGCCGCCGGCGGAAGCAGTGTCGAATACATCAGCGGACTTGGCAAGGTGGGCGATGAAGTCAAAATTCTGCTTGATACGAGCCGCCTGCTGTTCGAATCCGACATCCCCGCATGACAATGCGCCGTCACCGATTTTTCCCGGCAGATTCCTATTGTTCAAACTGTGTGGGGGGATTTCGTATTTTAAAAACCATGCATTGAAAGATTTCCAAAAAAATTGCATTAGGCATTCGGAACGGGTAAAATGAGCGGAAAACAATGTTTTTCGCCACGTTTTATTTGAAGGAGCGGTTCCGATGTCACGTTTTCTGGTCAGCCTTGTTTTATTATGTGCGTCATGTCAGGCGATTTTTGCCGATGAACCGATTCGTTGGAAAACGGATCATTTTCAATTGACGCTTTCCAAAGATGGAATCGCGGAACAATTTTTGGATATACGAAACGATACGGATTGCATTGCGGCGACGAACAGAATGCCGTTTTGCGTCCTGAAACTTGAAAGAAACGGACGTGATTTCGTTTCGAACCGTGTCGAGCTTAACGGCGATTTGCTGACGGTTTCGTTTTCCGAAACGTCGATTACCGTCACCTTGCGAGCCGCGACGGAAAAAACGTATCTCGCGTTTGACGTCGCTGAAATCACCGGCGGCGATTTTTATTCGCTCCAGTTTGCACGCGTGCCGCTCAATATCGATTATGCGAAAAGCGACTTTGTCGCGACGGCGATGAGCCGCAAAATCAATACGAAAACGCTGGATTTTCCCGGGCGATCCGGACTGCTTGGCGGTCAATGTTTTCAGTGCATCGGTTATGAAGGGGCCGGTGTCATGTTGCTCGGACTTCCTGAACCGCAGCTCCGTGAAGCGATGAAGCAAATCGTCGACGCGTATCCGCCGGGCGAGATGCCGGTTTCCAAAGCGGGCGGTCCTCATGCGATGGACAACCCGAAAAATCGCGGTTCCTATATCATCACCAGCGAGCCGATCACGGAAGACCAGGTGGACGAATGGGTCGAACATCTCGCCAAATTCGGCGTCGACCAGGTCGATTTTCATCAGGGAACGCCGTTCCGGCAGGGGGACTTTCATTTCAATGAAAAAACGTATCCGAACGGAATCGCCGATTTTCGCAAGACCAGCGAAGCATTTAAAAAACGCGGCATGGTGACCGGTTTGCATACTTATGCCGAGTTTCTGAGTCCGGAATCGCGTTTCGTGACGCCGGTTCCGAGCAAAGACCTCGACGTGATGCGCACCTTTACGCTGGCCGACGATCTGGATGCGGAATCGAAAACGGTCAACGTCAAAGAAAGCACGGCGGACGTCTCGGAAATCACCGGGTTTTTCGTTCGCAACAGCAAGGTGATTCGGATCGACGACGAACTGATCCTCATCAGCAAGCCGCGAAAAGAATCGCCGTTCGGATTTGCCGAATGCACGCGGGGCGCTTACGGAACGAAGATTTCCCGTCATGCGAAAGGAACGTCCGTCGATCACCTGACGCAATTCTTTTTTCTTTTCGCCCCGAAGCCGGAAAGCGAACTGTTTCTCGAAGTCGCCCGGGAGACCGCGAAAGCCTACAACGAAGGGGGCTTCGGGATGATTTACCTGGATGCGCTCGACGGAACGGGAGCCATTCTTGAAAATCCGGAATTGACGTGGTATTACGACG
Source organism: Thermoguttaceae bacterium (assembly GCA_031548645.1). Taxonomy (GTDB): domain Bacteria; phylum Planctomycetota; class Planctomycetia; order Pirellulales; family Thermoguttaceae; genus WRMR01. The sequence continues at coordinate 1,908 of JAVBQX010000153.1, read as the reverse complement.
CGCTGTTCGTCAATGAAATCCTGAAACACGTCAAGACGCTGCCGCTTCTCGAATACAGCACATTCAGCGCGAACCTCTGGTACGGCCGCTCGCGGATGGGGGCATGGGATTCGGCGCACCGCGGCTATCAGACGTTTTTTGACAAACATATCGAGTCAAACCTCTCCAGCGCCGACCGGCTTTATCTGCCGGGACAGATGGGCTGGCTGGCAATTTGCCCGTCACGCGGCGATAATCTCGATAATTTCCAGTACGACGTCATGTTTTCGGAAGATGTCGAGTATCTCGGCGCCAAAAGCATGGGGCACGACTACGGTTTTTCCTATCTCGATATCCAAAAATCCGCCGCGACTCCGGCGACGTACCGCAACGGCGAGATTCTGAAAAATTACGACACGCTCCGAAAAGAAAGATACTTTTCCCGGGAAACGCTCGAACGGCTCAAAGAACCGGGCAGGCATTTTCATCTTGAAAAGGCGAAAAACGACGAATGGCGATTGACGGAAGCGAATTACGGTCGTGCCGTGTTGAATTCGGAGCAAAACAATTTTGTTTTCGACAATCCGTTTGAAAAACAAACGCCGTCGTTGATCCGCATCGAAAACCGTTATCGAACCATCGATTATGACGCTCCCGACGCCGTCGAATTGATCCCGATGGACGAAACGCAACCCGTGGGCGAACTCGTGACGCGAAAATTCGGAACGCCGCTTGATCTTTCCAAACATCTCGGCATCGGCGTTTGGGTTTTCGGAGACGGCGGCGGTCAGCAGATCAACATCCGATTCGACAGTCCGCATCATCTGGTGTCCGGGCACACCGACCATTTCATCGACGTCGATTTCAACGGTTGGCGTTATTTTTCACTGGTCGAATCGGACAACGGAAGCCGCCCGAACGTGAAGTGGCCGATTTCGTGCAATAACATTTACAGCGAGTTTCGCGAAAAAGTTCATTACAACAGCGTCTCGGAAGTTCACCTCATGATCGTCGGCGATCCGAAAAATCTGCGATTCCGAACGGTCAAAGCCCTCCCGATCCGGGAAGAGGAACTCGTCGACCCGACGCTTGAAATCAATGGCCAAACCATTGCGTTTGAAGGAAAAATCAAAAACGGCCATTACATGGAGTATGTTCCGGATGGTCAAGCCGTTGTTTACGACCCGCTCGGCAACACAATCAGCGAAATGCAACCGTCCGTCAAGTCAGTCGAAATCCCGAATGGAAAATCGACGGTCCGATTTTTTGGAAAGCCAAATTCCGGAGAGTCGACCTCCGCACGAATTACGATTCGAACTCATGGTGAAAGCCTGCCTCGTTGAAATGACGCAGGCGTGAGACTATTGGCGGCGGTCACGGCGTGACCGCCCTGCCTTTGGTTCCAAAACCTACAAACAACGCAGGAACAGGGTCAGGTCGCGTTTTTCTTCCGCGGTCAGCTTCGTGCCGAGCAGCAGGTTGTGAAATTCGACCGTGTCTTCGAGCGTGAGCAGGCGACCGTCATGCCAGTACGGCGGCGAATCCTTGATTCCGCGGAGCGGGAAAGTTTTGATCGGTCCGTCCCCGATGGCCATGCAACCGTTATGCTCCTGCGGTTCGAAGAATCGCTCGGTTTTCAGGTTGTGCATCATGTTGTCCGTGTAGTACGGAGCGGGATGGCATGCGGCGCAGCGTCCCCGACCGTTAAAAACCTGTTCGCCGCGAAGTTCCGCTTCGGTGGCGAGGGCCGGATCAAGCCGTCCGAACACGTCAAGCTTCGGCGCGGGCGGGAAGTCGAGAATATTCTGGAATTCGCCCATGAAATGCACCTGGCTGCCGCGTTCGAGAATATTGACGCCTTTTTTCGTCGCGATGACCGGGTCGCCGTCGAAATAGGCGGCCCGCTGTTCGAATTCGGTGAAATCCTCG
>JAVBQX010000220.1:0-6551 GCA_031548645.1 Thermoguttaceae bacterium | reverse complement strand
GTCCAACAATTCCGTCGGCAGCGGAACCAGCAGCGCGAAGATGCTCGCCGCGACCCCGACCGGGAGCGCGAATTCAAAAAAGCGACCGCTCGCCAGGAAGGATTTGAAATTGGACATGGAGTGAGTGAAAAACTAAAAACTAATAGTGAAAAGTTGGAATCGGATGACACGCGAGGCATTTGGAATCAAAAAATATTCAGAGTAATTTTACATATCAAAAACTATTCACTATTAGTTTTTAGTTATTAATTTTTAGTTTTTAGTTAAAAAAATAGTTTGCTTCGTTGGCGGCCAAACGGAGGTTGAAGCGTTCGCCGGACCGGGCGCCGGTGTTTTTCGCGTATTGGGCCGCGATGGACAGCGGATTCAGACTGGCCATCTTACCGCCTTGCCGGCTGAAATTGTTCGCCCGGACGACGGAGGCGAGTCCGGAGATTTCGTTGAATTCCTTAGAGAGGCCCGGCATGTTTTTCATGAGCGATTCGATGCCCGTCGCGTCGGAATGACCGTTCGTCACGCGGATCGCGCCGGCCGAATCGGCCTGCATGGTGAACGGCGTGTTGGCGTCCAGCCCCGCCGAACCGAGAATGCCGACCATTTTATTTTGGAACGCCCCGAGCTGCATTTGCAGGGCCTCGGCCAGCATGTCGCTGCGCAATTTCATGCCTTCGAGATCGACGTCGCCGTTTTCACCGTCAGCCGTTTCCTGAGTGGCGAAAAAATCGGTCAACTGTTTCGCCGAGGGGGAAAGCAAGAGCATGTCGCCCGGTACCACGGCGGCCGATTTCGATTTGCGGGCCGATTCGAGCGCCGCGTCCTGCAGGGGCGAGTTGCCCGCCTTTTGAACGGTTCGCAATTCGCGGATCGCCGAGGCAAAGCCGGACATATCAATTCCGTTGATCATCGCGTCGTCCTCCGAAACAAAAAGTTTATTTCGTGATATAAGGCGCCGTGAATCGCTGGGCAGTCCAAAGCTTCATATCGCCCATGTGTGCGCCGCCGCTACTGTATTCGCGAGTCCAGGGAATCGTATAAACCATGACATAGCCCGTCGTCAGCTCGTGAATGTACACGACGCCCTGCGGCACCTGCCATTTCGCTCCTGCCTGACTGGGGATGGTGACTTCACCGGTGACCATTGTGAAACGGGGTCGCTGCGGGAAGGGCATCGTGTCGCCGGCCGTTTGCATGACGCTGGCCAGTCCCTGGTTGATGTCGGCAGAATACAAGCCTTGAAACCCTTGGCCTTCGCGGGCGAGAACGCCGACCATGAGCTGTCCCGTGTTCTGGTCGAGCGTATAAACCGCTTCCAGCGAACTGTAGTTGACGTTTTCCGTATTCGAACCGAGTCGGATAAAAACCGTGCCGGTGGCCATGATGACGCCATCGTTTCGGTCGGTGGCCGCGGCGCTGACCGATTCTGACGGGGAATGGAAAAAAATTCCAATCCCGATTCCCAGCAAAACAAAAGCGCTCATCAACGCCGATACAATGAAATACTCCTTTTTCATAGCGATCTGCTCCAACACACAAAGTTTCCAGTTATGAATATTGACTCACGCCGTTCCGTATTGACGCTTTTCATTTTTTACCAAGCCGGGGGATCGTAACAAATATCCAGATGGGAAACCAGACGAGTTTTTCATTAATTTTAATCTTGGAATGATTCCGACAAATAGGTAAAATAGTAAAGTAGTATTAAAAAACTGGTCAGCAAATTTCAAAAAAAGGAAAGGAGTTGAATCATGGATAAACGACACAAAATTTTTGTTACCGGAGCTGCGGGTTTTATTGGCACAAAATTAGTGCAACTTCTTATTAAGGAAGGTTTTTCGGTTCGTGGACTTTATCATAGCGTGTCGCCAGACTGGTCGAATTTCGCACAGTTTAATCCGGGCGAACGGCTGGAATTTGTGCAGGGTGACATCACCTCCCTGGAAAACCTCCGTGAGGCAATGGCGGGATGCCGTTACGCATTTCATTTGGCCGGTTTCGCTCGAAACTGGGCTCCGGATCACTCCATTTTCGCAAAAATCAATATTGACGGAATGCGGAATGTTTTTCAAGTTGCACAGGAACAGAAAATCAAGCGGATCGTTTGGACGTCGAGCATCGTGACTTTCGGACCGACCGAACCGGGGACAATGGCCGACGAATCATCGCCAAGAATTACGGAACAATATTTCACCGAATATGAAAAAACGAAGAGCCTCGCGGAAAAAGAGGCCCTGCAATGGGCCGCCGACGGTCTCCCGGTCGTTATCGTCAACCCGGCCCGCGTATTCGGCCCCGGTCCACAAACGGACGGAAACGCTTTAGCGGAACTGATTAACGATTACATCAGCGGAAAATTATTCGTCATGTTCAATTTCGGCATGAACACCGGCAACTACGTTTATATCGACGATGTTGCCAAGGGGCATTATCTGGCGATGCTCAACGGACGGGTCGGAGAACGCTACATACTCGGCAGTGAAAACGCATCTCTTCGTCAATTTTATACTTTTGTGGAAGAAGCCAGCGGAATCCGGCGCCGCGGATTGCCGGTTTTTCAACCCGGAGCCTTGGTAATTGCCAATTTGTTCGTGCTTTGGGCGAAACTGACCGGCGGTTTTCCCCGCATTTCGCCGGGCTGGGTCAAAACCTTTGCCGTGGATTGGTGTTACAGCTGCAACAAAGCGAAAAAAGAACTCGGCTACGACCCTATGACGTTAAAATCGGCAATTCAGCGAACATGCAAATGGTTGAAAGAAAAATCACTGAAAAATGGAAAGCATGGTAACGGTCATAGTACCGGCAACGCTTCGGGGGAAAAATATTACGAGTCACTTGATGAGCAACGGGTGGCGTAGTATAAATAGTATGGTGATTTTGTCGCATTTTGCGGACGAATCCACTTTGTCGTTTTGATATCTTTTTTCAATTGGTTATTATTGAGGTGGTTGAAACTATGCGCTTGCCAAATCATTTCTAAGATGAAACATTCTCTTTCGATTTTCTGCAAAAGACGGCGCACCGTTATTTTCGTGGTGTGTTCGTGTGTTTTCATTGAACAATGATTAAGGCGCTCATTATATGGAAAATTCTTCCCCATTTCAACTTCCCGAAACCAACGACGTGTCGATGCAGATCGACCGGATGACCCGCGTCGAAAGCGTGGTCAGCGAACGGGCGATTCTGGTCGTCGTTCCCCTGAGCAGCGACAAGCGGCATGATTCGGCGCGATTCGAAGCGCTGGTTCCCGCCGATCTCCTGCACAAACAGCAGAATGGCAACGCCTCGTCGCTCGAACACCGTTTGACCGACTCGGACATCGACGCCGAATTCGACGAACTCAAAGGTTTGGCCGAAGCGGCCAACGCGAATGTCGTCGGACGGCTGTTGCAGCGGCGACACACGCCGGACAAGACGACCTATCTCGGACAGGGCAAGGTCGAGGAGCTCAAGCAGATGATCGCGACGCTGGACGCCGACCTGGTCATTTTCGACAACGACCTGAACCCCGGCCAGACGCGCAACCTCGAAAAGGCATTGAAAACGAAGGTCATCGACCGGACGGAGCTGATTCTCGACATTTTCGCCTCGCGGGCCCAGACGCACGAAGCGCGACTGGCCGTCGAACTGGCCCAACTGGAATACTCGCTACCGCGGCTGAAACAGATGTGGACGCACCTGGAACGCCAGCGCGGGACGGGCACCCAACGCGGCGCGGGCGAAAAGCAGCTTGAAGTCGACCGCCGGCTTGCGCAAAAACGCATCGCCGAACTGAAGGTTTTGCTCGCCGAAATTCACGGTCGCAAACAGCGACAGGTGGCCGGTCGCAGCGCTTCGCGTTCGGCCTGCCTGGTCGGTTACACGAACGCCGGAAAAAGCACGGTGCTCAACGCCTTGACCGGTTCCGACGTGTTCGCGAAGGATTTGCTGTTCGCGACGCTCGACACGCGCACGCGCCGCTGGCAACTGCCCGGCTGGGGGCCCGTTCTTTTGAGCGACACGGTCGGCTTCATCCGCAATCTGCCGCACGATTTGATCGCGAGTTTCCGCGCGACGCTGGAAGAGGCGACCCAGGCCGACGTGTTGATCCACGTTGCCGACGCGAGTCATCCGGAAGTGATGGAGCAGATCAGTTCGGCCTATCACGTGCTCGAAGAAATCGGCATTGAACAGAAGGACACCGTGCTGGTGCTCAACAAGATCGACGCTTTCGAAGACGTGCCCGAACGACTGGAGCGGCTGCTTTCGTATTATCCGCAGGCGATTGCGATCAGCGCGAAAACCGGTCGCGGGCTCGACCGCCTGGCCCTGGCCGTCAGCGACGCCCTGAGCCGCGAATTCGTTTATCTCGAAGTTTCCATGCCGATTTCCAACGGTCGATTGGCCGCGCTCCTCGCCGACGAGGGCGAAGTCCTGTCCCGGCGTTACGAGGACGACCGGGCCGTGTTCCATTGCCGCGTCCCCCGCCGGGTCCTCGGTCGTTTGAACAAGGAACCCGACGTGACCTGCCGCGAAAGCGATGGGCGATAATACCACCCGGCCAAAGATAATTTTGTGAATTCCTTTCAACGGAGAAGAATGGCAGCCGCGAACGCAGAGAGCGCAGCGAACGGAGTGACCGGTGTGGGGCGTATCCGTTGGGTAAGCGTATTTCGCGTTTTCGGTTTGCCGTTCGAAGTGCTCAGTGGATCGGCGTGCTTTCTGTCTTGTGGCTCCTCTCTCCGGTCACTCCGCTGCGCTGCGTTCCCGGCTGCCATTGCGGCGGTCTCGGCGAGACCGCCCTACCTGAAACGCACTCATTGAGTCTTGACGAGGCTGTAGCCTGCCTCATTCCACCGGCACGAATTCGAATTTGTCCATGCCGAACATGAAACTCTGCGATTTTTCGTTCTTGCCGACGATCTTGACGCCGAGCACATGTTCGCCCGCCGTGAGATCGACCGTGCCGATGGCGGTCATGCCGGTGGGAATGACGTTATCGTTGAACAGGTCGATTGTGCCGCCGACATTCTTGCCGTCGACCGTAAATTGCACGATGCCGTAATCAATCGCCTTGGTCATGCCGACGACGAGTTTTTGCTTGCCGGAATTCTTGACCTCGACCTTCAGTTGCAGTTCATCGCCGGGTCGCGCGCCGGTCCACCAGAGTTGCTTGTTTTCAAACCATTTGCTGCCTTTCCAGTTGTTCATGTCCTGGATCGAAAGCTGGCCGTTCGGCTTGTTCGCGAGAACATAGCCGGGAAGTTCGACGAAATATTCGGTCGATTTGTACGAGACTTTCGCTTTCGCCTCGTCGACGAGATTGGCCGGCTGGTTCGTGGTCGCGTCACCGAGGGCGTACCAGTACGTGGCCACGGCGTAATCGATTTTCGTTGATGCCCAATGCCAGACTTCCATGTCGAAGCGGAAATCCTTTTGGAACGGAATGCCGTCAAGAAAACGGTAACGCGAATTGGTCGTGTTGCCGTAATTTCCCGGCCCTTCGGCACGCGGCTGGGCGTGGAACGGCGATTCGAAAAATTCCGGCGTGCACCAGGCGTAACCGTAATAATCCTCGGTGCCGGTCCCGAAATGCGAGGGGAACGTTTCGCCGTCGACGTAAATTTTCTCATCCCCTTCGCCCCACCAGCCGTTGTGCCGGTTCATGACGCTGAGCGAATCGCCGGCGAACACCCCCTTGCCTTTGATGTCGATGTAATTCCAGTCCATCGCCCCGTCACCCCCTTTCGAGAGAATCTCGCGATCCTGCCGCCAGTTGCAGTGGAAGTACATCGTGTTGGGGGTCCATTTGTAATCGTGAACCGAAACTGAAATGACGTATTTTATATCGGCGTTTCCCAAATTGGATAATTTGAGTTCCATCTTTGATTGATAGGGCATCACCCATTGGCTCACCAACCAACCATCTTTCAAGACAGTGGTATACCAACTTTTGTACGGATTACTTCCAACGCCGGAACCAAAGAAATCACCAATAGGACAACAAACGGTTTCCTTGCCATCGAAAGAAATGTGCAGGAGCGTACTTCGCATCGCTTGAGCCAAATCGTCGGCATCCAATTTCATGCTTATCGCTGAAATTGCGGAAGGTGCTTCATTATGCGAAAGCACGGTTTCTTCCTTCGTGCCCGCGGACAAAACATTTGAGGGCGCTGGCTTCCTTTCAATTTTGTCGGTCTTGGATTCTGAAACCAGTTCTTCCTGCGTTTTCGCAACCAAATCGCCCAGTTTTTTCAACCCCGCCATTGAAAACGATTCGACGTTCGTGCCTTGTTCGTAGGTGCGGTAGTTGATCTGGTAATAAAGATTCTGCTGCGTCGGCATGTCGTCGACGGTCACCTTGATGTGTTTGGCGTAAGGGATCGGCAAATAGAGATTGCGACCGCGGGCCCGTTCCGCCGAAAGCGGGGCTTGGGCGAGATAATCGCCGCCGACCAGATCGCCGACGTTCGCCGTGATTTCCGGCGTGTCCGAGCCGTCGAGATAAACGCGGAACGTGACCTTGTAATGCGGCGCGGTGATCCACCAGCGGACGATCGCGCCGGGGCCGTCGACGT
>JAVBQX010000110.1:0-3440 GCA_031548645.1 Thermoguttaceae bacterium | reverse complement strand
GCCGCCCACGCTGACGCGGCAGCCGCCGCACATGCCGGTGCCGTCGATCATGATCGTGTTGAGGCTCGCGATCGTCTTGACGCCGAACGGGCGGACGGTTTCGGCGCAGAATTTCATCATGATCGCCGGACCGATGGCGATAACGCCGTTGATCGTTCGCGGATCGTTCGCCCGATCCGCTTCGAGCAGTTCGCGCAGCGGTTCGGTGACGAGTCCCTTGCGGCCTTCGGAACCGTCGTCGGTCATGACGACGTATTCGCTCGACGCTTCGGCCAGCCGGTCCCGCCAGAAGAGCAGTTCCTTGTTGCGGGCGCCGTGAATCGTGATGACATGGTTGCCCATGCGCTTGAGCGCCCGGGCGATGGGGTAGACCGGGGCCGCGCCCACGCCGCCGGCGACCATGATGACCCGGCCGTATCGTTCCAGTTCGCTGGCGTGTCCCAACGGGCCGATCATGGCGTGCAGTTTTTCGCCGACGTTCATGCGGACCAGTTTTTCCGTCGAAGTGCCGATGGCCATGATGACCATGGTGATGGTCCCTTCTTCGGCGTCAAAGTCGGCGATCGTCAGCGGGATGCGTTCCCCCTGTTCGTCGGCCATGACGATGACGAAATGGCCCGGTTCGGCTTTTTTGGCCAGCCGCGGGTTGCGGACGACCATTTCCCAGATTTTCGGGCAAAGTTCCCGTTTCGATGTGATGGTAAACATGGGTGTAAGTTAATAGGGGCTAGGGGATAGGGGATAGGGGCCAGGGGCCAGGGGCCAGGGGATAAAATTGCAACATATCCAATCCCTAATCCCTAGCCACTAATCCCTAATCCCTATTTCGGTGGTTCGCTGCACAATTCGCAGAGGGCTTCGCGGACCATGGCGATCTGTTCGGGCGAGACGGTCATGTAGCGGCTTTTGCCGTTCGGGTTCGGTTGGAAAAACGTCCGGCCTTCGTCATCGAAGGAAACGTCGCAGGGTTCCGACAGCCCGAAATAACCGCGATCCGGTCTCACGGCGTACAGCACGCTCGTCAGGTCGAAGGTCGGCTGATCGTTGTCCAGTCCGCGGTAAAAATGATACGCGATTTTCACCGGGTGGTACTTCACGTAATTATACTCGTTTTTCATGCTCATGGCAGGGTGCATGATCGTTTCGCCGATCTCAAAACCGCTGAAAACGATCGGCGTCGGCCATTGGGCGAACATGGCCTGCGCACTCGGGACGTCATTGGCGATGTTGTATTCGCGATGATCTTTCAGGCGGTCGACGAAGGCACCGGCCATGGTCGAGAGCAGCTTGACCTTCTTTTTCACCAGTTCTATGCCCGTGAGCGGCGAAATGTCGTCCGCCGGCGTTTCGAGCAATCGGGCCAGATTCGTTGAAAATCCGACCTGAAGCATGACGACCGAACCGTCCGGCTGGGCCGCCAGCGTTTTGCGAAGCAGTGTCACCGCGTCGGGCACTTCGGCGTACATTTCCGGAGTGATTTTCGTTTTGAAAACGCGTTTTCCCTGTTCGTCGACCGTATCGTAAACGGCGGCGTTGTATTTTCCGACGTCTTTCGTGACGCCGCCCTTGACGATTCCGACCGGGATATCGGGGCGACCGTAAAACGTGTTGAGGATTTCGACCATCGGGGCCGCGTAGGCGTTGTCTTTCGTGATCGTCACGGCGAGCAGCTCGCATTCGGCACGATTTTGCAGGGCATGAATGACCGCCATGGCCAGCGTGTCGTCCACATCGTTGCCGATATCGGTATCAAATATCAATTTTACAGGCTCCGCTGCGGAAGCGTGAGATGCGGTAAAAATGACAGCCGCAACAATCGCGGCAGAAAGGCAACCTATGATTCGATATGTTCGAGCAAGCATGAGGACACCCATAACGTCTTTCTGGAGTTTTTTTTGATGGAAAATCACCCTGAGTGACATGTGATCAGTATGTTCAACAACGGACATACGGTCCACGCGTCTTCATTGTCTTCCCATTGTATTGAAATGTCCCGGGAAAAGAAACCAACGCTGGGTGTCTTTCGGCAAGAAATTTTTCGTTTTTAACACAGAGGTGCCGGTTGACAAAAACTGTGATTGAATACTGAAATAATTTCCGGAGTTTTTTTGAAATTGATGAAAAAAAGATTGAAATCCCCTGAAGAATTTTATATAATCAAGGCGAACTATATTGACAAGCGTTTGGGGCTCACCTTATTTCGTGAGAATTCCTACGCCTGGCAGGGAAAGATGCCGAATACTGTAACGAGTACAAAGAAAGTGTGATTTCTCTTCTCTTTGCTTCTTTCCCGGCAGTGTGGCGGATCGATAACGGAATCTGTCATCGTTTCGTCCATTTGCTTTTTTGTTTCTCGGTTTAACGAGATTCTCGTTTGAGAGTATAAAAAACCGGGTATTCCTGATAAATTCAAAACGTTAATCGTACGTTTTGAGCCGAACTTGTCTTTTGCGGTGACGGTACAGGTTATCCGGTGATGATTTAACCGTTTTTTTGGAGAGATTCCCATGAGGAACGTTTTTGAAGCCATTTTGGAAACAGGCCATGATGAGGACTTCATCCCGGTTGTGACGGACGAGTTTTGCCCGACCGATGCCCCCGCGGGCAGCCCGGCAAAGCTCGAAGTTCTCGCCGAACGCGTACGTAAAGGCCTCCCCCTGTGGCACCCGGAAGACCGCGTCGATTACGCCGGCCTGACCGGAGCCGTCCGTCCCCGCGAGTGACACGTAACAACACCCGGCAACGCATCGGGCGTTGAGTTGTGTTGTTGCGCCCGATTCTTTCGCGAACAGGCATATTGGTAGTGACAAATGGAAACCATTCCCGGCATTCGGTCGTCCGGGAATGGTTTTTTTGTTTCTTGCTGAAATGTTGGTCACCGTCACCAAAAATCCGCCTCTGGTATTTGCACGACTGAATTGTATAATGTAGAACATTATTGCGTGGTTGAATATCGCTGCATATTTTTCATTAAGTTAAGGCAAATTCAAAAAATGGGACAAATCGGCATCGGGTTGAATCTGGAGGCGGTTCGGACGTCGCACAAATCGTTCGAGTGGGGGGTGCAGTTTGCCGCGGAGCTCGGCTACGAATACATTGAGCCGATGGTGCACTGGGGTCGCGAGCTTTTGAGCGAAGCCCGGTACTTTCACAGCGTTTCGATGCTCGACGACCCCTTCCGCGTGCGCGACGTCGTCGAAAAGCACGGGCTCAAACTTTCGGCCCTGTCGTCGCACAGCCAGCTTTCGAAGCCGGAAATCGCGGTCGAGTACCTGAAACAGGCGGCGCGGTTCGCGAAAGAATGCGGCGCCCCGGTCATCAACACGCACGAGGGCCACAAGCAACCCTGGACCAGCGAGGAAGAGGATTTCGTCCTGATCAAATATTCGATCACCGAGGCGGAGAAAGTGGCCTCGCGTCGCGGAATCAAACTGGGGCTC
>JAVBQX010000101.1:0-20410 GCA_031548645.1 Thermoguttaceae bacterium | reverse complement strand
CTCTGCGTCTCCGCGAGAAATAATCGTATCACGGGCATTTTTGTTTTTTACCGTTTACGAAAGCCGGCAAATCAATCAGAAAGGGGAATGATATGGCCAAACTTACGATTCAAGATGTCGATGTCGCGGGGAAAACGGTGTTGATGCGGGTTGATTTCAATGTTCCGCTCGATGAGCAGGGGCAAATCACCGATGACCGCCGCATTGAAATGGCCCTTCCCTCGATCAAGTCGGTGCTCGACCGCGGCGGCAAGCTGATTTTGATGAGCCACCTCGGTCGCCCGAAGGACGCTCCCGATGCCAAATACACGCTGAAACCGACCGCCGTCCGCTTGGGCGAACTGCTCGGCAAACCGGTCGAATTCGCCGCCGATACGGTCGGCCCCGACGCCAAGGCGAAAGCCGCCGCGCTCGCCACGGGGGGTGTGCTCGTTCTCGAAAACCTGCGTTTCCAGCCCGGCGAAAAGAAGGGCGACGAAACCTTCGCGGCCGAACTCGCCGCCATGGCCGACATTTACTGCAACGATGCCTTCGGCACCTGCCACCGAACCGACGCCTCAATGGTGGCCGTCCCCAAAGCGATGGGCTGCAAGCCGAAAGTCGTCGGATTCCTCGTCGCGAAGGAAATTGCCTACCTGACCGACGCGATCAGTTCGCCGAAACGACCGTTCGTCGCAATTCTCGGCGGGGCAAAAGTTTCGGACAAAATTCTCGTCATCAAGAACCTGCTCGGCATCTGCGACAAGGTGCTTATCGGCGGTGCGATGGCCTATACTTTTTCCTTGGCCCAAGGCGGCAAAGTGGGCAATTCGCTCGTCGAGCCGGACAAGGTCGACCTCGCGAAGGAACTGCTCGCCACGGGAAGCGACAAGCTGGTGCTGCCCATCGACAACAATTGCGGCGATGCCTTCAAGGCCGACTGCAACAAGAAAATCTGCAAAGCCGGCGAAATTCAGGACGGTTGGGAAGGGCTCGACATCGGCCCCGAAACGGCGAAACTGTACGCTTCGATCGTCAAATCGGCCAAAACGGTCGTGTGGAACGGCCCGATGGGCGTCTGCGAAATGCCCCCCTTTGACGAAGGTACGAAAATCGTGGCCCAGGCCATCGCCGAAAGCGATTCGATCAGCATCATCGGCGGCGGCGACAGCGCGGCGGCCATCCAGCAGCTCGGTTTCGCCGACAAGGTTTCTCACGTCAGCACCGGCGGCGGGGCCAGCCTTGCCATGCTCGAAGGCCATAAATTCGAAGCGGTCGAAATTCTCGACAACAAAACCGGCGGTTGTTGCTGCGGTTGCGGCGGCTGATCGCAATTTTTTCTGATTTTTCATCCGATTAATCATCAACTGATTTCTCAAATTATACGGGAAATCAGTTTTTTTTCGTTTAAAAAGTTCTCTCACACTTATAAATACTTGCATGGCGCCCTCAGCTTTCCCTTGAATTTGTTCGTTCGGGAGGCAATAGCACACAAATACCACAATTTACCCAAAATATCATTCCAAAGGCATATATAAATTCTTGAACGTGATTAATAAATGCTCGGAATTCATTTTTGGCGACCAATTTGCATAAAGCCTGAGCATGACCTATGATTTCAATAAAAATACCGATGTGAGTCGGTTATCGTTTTAGTTATCATTTCAACAGCCATTGACAGGGTCAGCAATATGCCACTTTCCGCATCGCATTACCGTTATTGGAACGTTACGCTGGAAGAAAAAGAAATTCTCGGTGACTTGCCCTATTGGCTCGGGGCGCAAAAATACACAGTCAACGACAAATTGCCGCCGGCGATTCGATTCGGCGTTTACGCACCGAATGCCCGCAAGGTCGAGGTCGTTTTCGCACGGATTTGGAACGCCGACGATCCGAAACGAACGCAAATCGACCATGATCATACGGCGCCGATTCATGAAATCGCCGGCGGATACATTGCGGATGACGGTTTTGGAATTGACCCCGCGAAGCCGGTTTTCGAGCTGAAAATCGAAAGCAACGGTTGCTGGTTCAGCGACCCGAACGATGCCCGGCTTGCAAATTTTGCCGATTGGGTGCACGTGCCGTACATGTATCGCGTGACCAAGGACAACGGCACCGTCGCGTATCGTTCCGATCTCTATTCGCGTTGCCAGCTCGGTTATGGCGACTTTGATCCCAAAGGCGCGCATTACGAAGGGCCGATTTCGCAGCTCGCCGGGACGAAAAGCTGTTCGCTGGTCACCGATCCCAACCGCGTCCTTGATTTCAGCAAAGTGACGCATGACAAAAACGGCAAACCGATTTATACGTTTCCGCCGAATTACGACATGCCGCAGGAGGAATTCTGGAACGATGAATTCACCGAAGGGAATCAGGTCCCGCAAAAAATGGAAGACTTGATCATTTACCAGTTGCACACCGCGTCGCTCGGGTTCGGGCGTGACGGCGTCGGCACGCTGGACGACGCCATCGCGTTGCTGGATCATCTCGTCGAGCTTGGCGTCAACGCGATTGAGTTTCTGCCGATGCTGGAATACGGCGGGAAGTCGGAAACCTGGGGTTATTCGACGTCGCACTTTTTCGCCATCGAATTCAGCGGCGGCGGTCGCGACAAGTTCAAATATTTCGTGAAAGCGTGTCACCAGCGCGGGATCGCCGTGATTTTCGACGTCGTGTACAACCACTTCGCGCACGAAGCGGATCGCGCCGCGTGGCTTTACGACACCGACGATCACGATAAAAACATGTACTACTGGTACAAGGGAAAACCGTCGGATTACGCGGAAACGTTGCAGGGAACCGGCGGTTATCTCGACAATCTTTCGACGGGGTTCGCGCCGCGTTATGACAATCCGTTCGTGGCGAACATGTTCGTTTTGAGCGCCGTAGCGTTGATGAAAGCGTTTCACGTCGACGGTTTTCGCGCCGATCAAACGACGGCGATTCACGCTTACAACGTTCTTCACGCCGACGGTTCGCCGGTCCCGGAGGCCAACGAGGCGGGCTGCGAATTTCTCCGAAAGTGGACGCGCACGCTCAAATCACTCAACCCGAACGTCATGCTCATGGCCGAGGATCATTCCAACTGGAACGCCGTCACCGAGCCGGTCGAAAAAAACGGGCTCGGCTTCGACGCGATCTGGTACGCCGATTATCACCATCATTTGTGCGGCGCGAATTTCGGCAGCAATTACGCGAAATTGATCCCCACGGCCGGATTCGGCAACGACGGGCCGCTCGCCATGTCGATGTTTTCGGCGGCACTGTGTGCCTCAAACTCGAAAAAGATCGTTTACCATGTTTCGCATGACGAGGCGGGCAACTCCGGTCGCGACGAATCCGATCCGCACAGGCGCAGTCACAGGACGCTTGTTCTCGCCGTCCAGGGCGTACTCAATGAGCAGACGCGTCCCGTCGCGGAAGCCAGGGCCCGCGTCGCGTTCGGTTTGACGTTGTGTTCCCCCGGCACGCCGATGTTTCTGTTCGGCGAGGAAGTCGGTTTCGTCAACGATTTCTTTTATGACAATGTTTTGGCCCTGCGTGAGGACATTTACGGTCTTCAAAACACGACGGGGAAGAACATGTTCACGTTTTACCGGGACATGATCCGCCTCCGGGGAAGTTTCGCCGCGCTCCGCAAAGACCGCATCGAAGTGATTCACGTCAACGACGTCAACCGCGTTCTCGCATTCCGCCGTTGGACGAATCTTGAGGAATTGCTGGTCGTCGTGTCGCTGAACAATTCCGCGTTTCAGGACGGCTATCAATTCGACCACCCCGACCTTTTCGTCGGCGGCTGGCAAATGGTGTTGAACAGCGATTTGTCGATTTACGGCGGCACGTCGGAAGCGGTTCTCGCCTCGCAGCGGGTCGAATCGCAGGACAACAGGATCAGCGTCCCGATTCCGGCCAACACGATTTTGGTTTTAAAACGATATGAATGAGTCGTGAATATTCTACACGTAAATTTGATCGGCGAACCGATCAACGATTTCCCGTTTTTTTATACGCGGCGAACCAGACCCAGGCGAACATGACGGCCTGCACGATGTTGGCCGCGGCCACGGCCCAAGCGGCGCCGAACATGCCGCCCCGTGGCACGAGAATCGCACAACCTGCCGCGGTCACCGCCGCCTGGATCAGGCAGATGACCGGCTGAATGCGGAATTTTCTCGCGGCCGTGACCGGATAACCGAGGGCGTTGCCGACGAAACCGAAGGTTGCGCCGAATGTAATGAGCCAGAACAATTTCGTCAGCGGGGCGTATTCGCTCGTGTAGGCGATGGTCAAAATCAGGCCGCCGCACAATGGAATGACCAGAAGCCCGAGGCAGCCCATCCCGAAGGCGCTGCCGCAAAGTATCGCGGTCAATCGGACAAATTCGTGTCGGTTGCCCGCCGCATAGGCTTTGGCGAAACGCTGCGACATGGCGACGCCCAGCGAGTTGAGGATCATGAGCCCGACCGACATGAGCATGGCGATTGAGCCGTATTGACCGAGCGCGGCAAGTCCCTCCTGTTTTTCGAGCCAGAACCGCGGAATTTGCGGCGTCAGGGAGAGCACGCCCATGTTGAGGGCCAGCGGCAGACCGAGCCATGTGATTGCGGAAAGCGTCGTCGGAGAAAATCGCGGCGTCAAATTTTTCGGCAGGCGGAAAATATTTTTATAGCCCAAAAGCCGGCACGCCGCGGGAAAATCGTAAACGAATACGGTCGCAAATCGCAACGCCGCCATGACGATCAGCGACAGGAGCACGCTTTGCGTCGCGTAAAACACGGCACAAACCCCGGCCAGGCACGCCAGTCCGCGGAAAATCAGCGAATGGGCGATCGTGTCGAAACGTTCGTGTTTCTGGAACAGCGAGTGAAACAGCTCGCTCAAAGACTGCCCCGCGATGGCCAGCCCCATGACGAAATTGATGGCGATGACGAGCCAATTTCCGGGAAACATGAACAGGGCGATGACCGTGCCCAATACAACGGCAAGCGACGACAAGACAAGGCGATGTGCCAGATAATCGCGGAATTCCCAACGGTTGCTCATGTCGGTGACGAAGATTTGCCGCAGGTTGAAGTCGGTAAAATGAAACAGCGGCTGCATGATCAGGAGCCCGGCCATGTACAAGCCGGCGGCGTCGCTCGAACCGAGTTTGTTGTACGAGCTGATGATGCCCCACATGCAGAGTTGCAGCACGACGTTGCCGAAAAGCGTCCAGGAAAAATTGAGCCGGAGCGAAAGCGGAGCCGGTTTTTTTTCCTTGACGCGGCGTCTATGATGTCGATGCTGTTTTCGATTCGTGGTCATTCCGTTGTTTTCGCGGTGTTGTGCAAAATCAGTTGCGAGGCCGCTCGCTCCGCGGTGACATGCCCGGGAAAATCCTGTTTTTTCGGGGACGCGGACGGTTGCCGGATCATTTCGGCGAGTCGTTCCCATTGGGCGAATGTCATTTCGCGCAAATGCCAGTGTTGTCGCGACCAGATCATGACGAACAGTTCCCGCAGCAAAAGCGGCGGCACGTCCACAAGCGGTTCAACCTGCACGGTGACCAGTCGCGGACGGCAAATCACGGCCAGATCGTACAGCGATTCCGTTTGCGACCTGCTATGGGCCGACCATTCGGCGGCCTGTGCGCCCAACCGGACCAGGGCGTCGACGACGGCGTGATTATACCCGGAAGCAAGCCGCGGCAACAGGTCATTCCGGATTTTATTTCGCGTGTGATGCGATTCCGCGTTCGTCGAATCGGTGCGGAACGGCTGGCGGACCGCGTCGAGATAGGCGAGTATCCGCCGGCGGGAAAACGGCAGCATGGGGCGGATGAGTGTGACGGCTTCTCCCAGTGGGCGGACGGGCGGAATGCCGGCCAAACCAGCGACGCCCGTTCCGCGAATGATGCGGTGCAGGATGGTTTCGGCCTGGTCGTCGGCGTTGTGCGCGACGGCGACGTGACGCAGCGAATTTTGCTCCGCCGTCCGTTGCAGGAAATCATATCGCAGTTTGCGCGCCGCCGCTTCGAAGCTGCCGGAATCGTCAGCCGCGAACGACTCCGCCGTCAGACGCGTTTCATGATATGCGAAGCCAAAGTCGGTTGCCAACCGCCTCACGAAACGGGCGTCATCATCCGACTCGTTTCCCCGCAATGCGTGATTGACATGGGCAACGTGTATCGCCGCATGCTTCGCTTCGGGGTTCGCGGGGGAATGCGCGGCGCAAGCGGCGAAACATCGCAGCATGGCCGTACTGTCGGCACCGCCGGAAACGGCGAGCAAAACGCCGACCCCGCCCCGGCAGGAAAGATGATCGGATTGCAGGAATTCCCGTTCAAGAGACATGTCTTGCGGGTCATCATTGCGGGACAAGGCGGCTGTCACTCCTGCTCCCGGAGCGGCGGCGGATTCGAGGCCTCATTGTCGGCGATGTCGGCCAGATCAATCACGTCGTTCAAATCAATAACGCCGTTGTCCCCGTCGCCGGGCTTTATCGGAAACAGGGAAAGCGGTTTAATGAAGCCCGGAGCCGTCGACATGCCTTGCGAAGACGGCGTACTTTTGTTCCCGGGTAACGGCGCGCTCGCGGGTTTTGCAACCGAAGGCGGCAAGGGCGGCGGCAGATCGCTCGGCGGATTCAAAACGATTTCCGCATTCCCGAAACTCGATCCCGAATCCCCCAACGAAAGAGAAGCTCCCTCCTCCTTGGGCGGATTCAGGACGAAACGAATATTTCCGATCTGGAATTCACCGCCGTCTCCGAGAGCCGATTCCATGACGCGTTCCGATGCGATGTAGGTGCCGTTCAGCGAACCGAGGTCCTGCAGGCGAATGACGCCGTGGTCTTCGAAAACAAGGCAATGCCGACGACTGACCATCGGGTGCGGAATCGTGAGATTCGCCTCCTGGCTTCGACCAATAACGAACGGGACGGTCAATTCCCTGATCGCCCGAAGTTCGTCATTGAAGTAAACGGCAAGTCGCAGGGTATTGGGCACTCTTGTCTCTTAAGCTGCGTTGATGGGTGCGAAAGCAAATCACTTTGCTTCAGTCTGGGATTCTTCCTGTACGGGCTGAACCGGTTCCGGAACGGGGGCGGAATTCCCGACGGATTCCGATGACGCCTGTTCAGCCGGAACAGGTTCCGCCGGCGTCACGTCCGATGTCGGCTCAAGGACTGTGACATCCGGGGGCAACATTTGGTACAACGGAAACTCCGTCGTGATGGGCCGGTTCAACTTCCTGCATGTGTTGACATACAAGGCCGTAATCATCGCGATTTGATCATGACAGTTTCGCAGGTGCGAAGTGCTGAAAAGATTTTTTTGGTCGACATAAATCTCCACCGGCAGTTTCAGGATTGGAAACTGCGTCGCGACGAGATTCCAATCGAAGGCCGCATCCGACGTTCGCGCCAAAATCGTTTCGTCGTCGGCGGTCGGGTCGATTTGATCCGTTTTCCGGATCGCTTCGCGGGTCATGGGGTCGTAATACATGACCGTGTCGATGAAATCCAACAGCGGGAGGTCGGACGCAAATTCCCCTTTCGTTTTCCGAAGCGAATCGACGTACAAAGCCAGAACTTCGACGACCTCATCCTTGTACTCCTGCACAGGCACGTATTTCAAGTATTCATACCCCTGCATGAAACCGCTCCATGCCTTGATCAGCAACAAGGAACGGTCGGCGACTTCGTCAAATTTTCCATTTTCATAACACTCCCTGAGATAAACGAGAGAATCATGCAACGGAGCAACCGCTCCATCCCCCAATTCCTGTCGGACGATCTGGGCAAACGGAAAGTCCACGGGATAAAGGTTCCCGCGTTCGGGGTCGTCCAGTTTGTCGGTGACATGTCGATATCGATCCACGAAGTCGATAAAGTCACGCCGGAAAAGTTCGCCGTTGAGATAGTCATACCGCGGATTCGCCATCAATTGGCTCCAGATGCTCATGGATTCCAGGTATTTTTCACTCGCCAGGAAAATATTGCCTTCCTCGTTGAACGCACGGCGCGCGAGAAATTTCGCTTCGTTGGCGCTGATGGCTTCCTGCGTCTGCTCGACGTCGACTTCCCGTCCGTAATGCACGTAGTTCGTCAGTTCGCAGAACATGTTCGGCAATTGGTGACGATAATTTTCATCCTCAATCAATTGCAGTATTTCGCGGGCTCGCGGAGCCTTTCGAGTCGGCGGTTCCACCTTGGGGAAATTCGGATCGTTCGCCAGTTCCGGGTTTTCCGCCAGTTCGGCTTGATAAGTCTCATACTGTTGGCGCTGAAGAGTTTCCCGGCTCCCGATTTCTCCGGCTATGGCCTGCGGATTCAAAATGAGGGAGCTTGACGCCTGATTGATGACTTCTTCCAGGGAACGTGCGGCTTTTTGGGCCAGATTGACTTCATCACGTTCGTCGCTTTGTTCGATTCCCCTGGCGCCTTTGCGGATCGGTTCCGGCAGCAGGTAGGCGGTCAATTCCTCCGGGTCCGTAATCAGGGAGTTCCGAAGGGCGGTGAGCGTTTCCTCCCAATCGGGTCGTGTCTCATCCAGGTATTTGCGGATGGCCACATATTGTTCCATATCGGATTTTTGCAAATAGTTGACGAGCGCCCCCTGCTGCAGATCGGTCAGTTTGTTCCAGCGTTCCACGTACAGATCGTTTTTCGTCCGCGGCGCAAGCAAGGACTCAAGTTCTTCGTTCAACTTGTCGAGTTCCGCCTGTGATTTGGCCGCATCCTTCAGGGAAATGATCCGTTTTTGATCCGGATTCCTGCGGTCGTCGATCGTCGTGGGAATGACTTCGTCACCGAACTCGTCCCAGATTTGCTGGGCCAAACGCCAATTGTACTGGGCTTTTTCG
The DNA here is from genome assembly GCA_031548645.1 of Thermoguttaceae bacterium. Lineage (GTDB taxonomy): Bacteria > Planctomycetota > Planctomycetia > Pirellulales > Thermoguttaceae > WRMR01. The sequence goes on along the minus strand of JAVBQX010000101.1, from coordinate 11,585 downwards.
CCGAAACTGCCGTCCTGTTCGTACCAGTCGGCGTAGTGAATCCTGTTCATTCGCGAGTGGGCGTAAAACAGGGGCCGCGACATGTTGCCGAGGCTTCGTTTTTTATCGTCGTAATAATCCTTCGTCTGCACATCCGTGACGAGTCCCTCCGCCTTGCGGGCGAAAAAGGCGTCTTCCACCGTCCGGAAAAGCTCCTCGGATTTTTTGTACCACGGGATGCCGAAAAGCCAGTTGTCCCGCTCGGCGATCGACGGCGTCCCATGCGCGTTATGGAAGTCGTCATCCTGTCGGAACAGTTGACGGAATTGCACTTTCTCGTCGGCTATGCCGATTTTTTGAGAAATGGTCCAGCCGGCCTTGTGGTAGAGGAAGGGGGCTTCCGAGTTGTAATGCGTTCCGTCTTCGAGGAACTCGAATCCGCGGATGACCCAGCGGTAGCGTTCGCGGTAGTCGTCCTGGTCGCGCGAAGCGTTGTAGGCCAACCGCCAGCCGAGGAAGTCCCAAACGGTCGTAAACCGCGGCTCCAGCATGGTGATCTGTTTGCTTGTCACGACGACGTTGTTCCAGTCGGATTTCTTCTCGAATTCGAGCGACCTGTTCCAAAGCAGGGCCAGGGCCACGCCGCGCATCCCGAAAGTGGCCAGTTTCATCGTGCTGCCGGCAGGATCGATTTCCCCCAACTGGGCGTCGACGATATTTTCACTTTGGCGAATCGAGGCCAAAACGCCGCCGCTCAACTGCACCTGTCCTTCTTCGCCCTTGTGGACCGAAGAAGGTCTCCCGAGCAGGAACAGGGGAATCAACAGAACGCCGATGATGACGATGTAAATAATTTTTGCGCGAAATCTGTTGTTTGTCATTTTGCCACCTCGCGATTCTTCAGAATGATGTAACCGACCAGAAAAATCGGCAGGACATAGCCGAAGGTCGTCAGGCCGTGTACGACCATCCAATGAACCGGGACGTCGAAGCCCCGTTGCAGCGCCGTTCCTTAATTGACGAAGTCATACAGGGGCGTAATCACCTGGCCGAGCACGACGAGAAAAGCGCCGCTGACCTTGTCGAGCATGATAATGAACGCCTGCCCCATCCCCTTGTTCATGTCGTCCATCAGGTTCGACTGCGTCATCATTCGCATGAACGACTCGAAGGCCCCGCCGCCGAGGTTTTCGCCCAAGGCGACGCTGAAGAGCAATCGGCGCGAGAAACCCGCGATTAAGACCCCGAAAAGGGCCACCATCGTGACCGGACCACCCAGGAAAGTGCTGAGCAGAACGCCAAACGCGATGACCATGAGCATCTGCATCCAGATGCCGAAATACCCCTTGAAAAAGTTGGGAATCACGTCCGCGTCGGCTTCCCGCAAATACAGGTCGTAAAACCCGGCCCCGACGAATTGCTGATTGTCGAGACAGCGGAGCCAGATTTCCACCCGGCCGTCGGGAGTGACGAAGTCTTTGAAGAAATCAAAATCCCGCTTGTCGGCCAACGACGGATCGATTTTTTCCGGCGTGATGACGTGGCCGCCGGCCGGACTGTCGGCGTCAATCGCTTCCCGCTGTTCCACGGTCGCGGAAACGTCGTGAAATTCCGTCGGGATATGCAGGGATTTGGTGATGAATTTTTCCGTCGGGAAAATGATCGCCTCCAGGTGCAGTCCCGTGTCGGGGTTCCGCAACGAGAGACTCGCCTGGATGCGTTTTTCCATGTCACCCTTGTAGGAGCGGTAAACGCCGAGCGTCATTTCCACGGGCAGGCCGTCCGGAAAGCGTTCCGGCGTGATTCCCTCGAAGTTCCAAACACCGGCATTTTTCGTCGAGTTGTTGAAGGACCCGATATAGGAGCGGTATCCCCATTCGCTTCCGACGTCAATGCCCTTGGCGCGGTCGACTCCCTCGTCGTCGCGAAATTTCATCGCCGTGGCATATCGCGGAACGCGGGCCTGCAGGATATCACTCGATTTGTTGACGGTGAAGCGTTTCACCTGTTCCTCTTCGGAAAGGGGCGTCTCGCCGTCTTTGGGTTTATTGTCCCACGTGGCCAAATGACTGTGATTGTTGGCGTTTTCCACGACAAGGTCGCCATCGGAAAACAGCGTGACGTTGTGACGGTGGCCGTTGGCGATGCGCGTCGTCCCGGTAAAGGTCGCGTACGGTTCGTCCGAAGACTGCATCTTGGACATTTCCTCATCGGAATATTTGACCGCGATGAGGTCTTTTTGCGTTAAAATGTGATCATGCTGCAACTGGAAGGAAACGAACAGGAAGCTCAACAGCGCCATGCCGCACAGCAGGACCGTGCCGACGATGCCGAAGCCCAACATGCGTCCGAGCACGATTTCGCTCGAACGCACCGGTTTGGTCACGATCGTGTAAATCGTCTTGCTCTTGATGTCGTTCGGCAGACTGAAGGCACTCAAAAACAGGGCCAGCAGCAACACGAGATAGGTGCTCATCGACAGCACGAAGGCCAGGTAGACGGCCGTAGGGTCGGTCGCTTCGGGGTCGAGAAACCAGCCCGCGAACATGAGGATCACGAGAAAGACGAGAAAAATGAACATGACGCGGCGTCGCAGCGATTCCTTGATCGCCAGTCGTGCGATAGCCCAGACGCGTCGCCATGCGGAAAACACTTCGCCAAAAATGCCGGACGTTCCCTGATGACCCGCCGCACACTTCCACCCGGCGAAATTGATCGCAAATGAAAACAGTACGAACAAAAACGAAAACAGGCATAAACCGTCAAGCGTGTTGACGATATTATGTTCGTAAATGATGCTGAGGACGGCGCCGTAAATGCCTGAAAAGTAGCCACCGATTCCATGAAAGCAAATCAGGCCGACGGTCAGCAGCAGCGAAAGCGGAAAAAGATAAAACGAATAGGTGAAAAATTCTCCCAGGATATCGCCCAAACCGCGGGCGAAAGCGTCCCAACCCTTGCCGAAGCTGCCGTATCTTGCGATGGAAATCAGCAAGCCGACGACGAAAACGAGCATGGTCAGGACGACCATGGCCAAGAGCCAGATCAGGGCGTTTTTCCCTAAAAAGTCGATGATCGGAGGAATAGGATGTTCAATAATCATTCTTGGGCTCCTCCGCGAATACGTTGACCCGGTCGGGCTTCACTTTCCTTGATGATATTGAGGAACAGATCTTCGAGCGTCGTGGTCGGATGACCGCTGAAGGTCAATTGGGCCCCGTCTTCGGCAACGATCTGCTCGATTTTCTTTTTCGCGTCTTCACTAAGGTTTTCCGCGCGGAATTCCGTTTGGTCGCTGACCTGCAACAGGTCGCTCACGCGACCCAATTCCTTCAATTCACCTTGGTAAAGGATACCGACACGATCGCAAACGTCCTGAACGTCGGCCAGCAGGTGGCTGGACATGATGATGGTTTTACCCTGTTCACGCAATTCAAGGATCAAATCCTTCATGTTTTTCGTGCCGATCGGATCGAGACCGCTGGTCGGCTCGTCGAGCAAAATGAGGTCCGGGTCGTTGATCAACGCCTGGGCCAGACCGATACGGCGGGTCATTCCCTTGGAATATTCACGCAACTGGCGTTTTTTGGCAGACTCAAGGCCCACCATATTGATGAGTTGCGAAACGCGTTGTCGACGCACCGGGCCTGAGATTTTGAACAGACGCCCGTAAAAATCCAGTGTTTCTTCCGCATTGAGAAAACGGTACAAATAGGATTCTTCGGGCAGATATCCGATTTTCTCGTTTTTGGCCACGTCGGAGGCCGTTTTGCCCAAAATGCTGATTTCACCGCTGGTTGGGAACAACAGGCCGAGCAACAGCTTGATGGTCGTTGTCTTGCCGGAACCGTTCGGACCAAGCAGGCCGAAAATTTCCCCCTTATGAATTTGAAGGTCCAAGGCCTTGAGGGCACGGACTTTCTGGCGTCCCCAAAAGTCACGATAAACTTTTGTCAGATTTTTCGTTTCAACAACAATTTCCGGTCCACTTACCATAAATCGCCCCACAAACAACATGTTAGGGAAAAACAACACGACCGCAAAGAACGATGATCGCCGCCGACACATAGGAAAGCATCAATCAGGAACAATTGCCATCAGAGCTGTCTACCGTATTGAAAAATAATACCAAGGATGAATATAACATATCACTTCAAAGAAAGAAAGTTTTTCACCTTCCATCTCCACAAAAACTGCCATTCTCTATATATTACTAGCGAAAGAATTCATTCCCAGTCGTGAATTCAAAAAATTTTCAAATTTCAAGTTTTTTTCGAAGTTTTTGCCGCGATAATATATCCGGAATACGTTTTGCACAATAAATCAATACGTGCTACGTAGGTTGATATTCTTTTGTTCAGAAAAAATTTCGAAAAAAACGGATTGCCGAAACATGATATCGTTTCGGGTGAAATGGGTGATAATACCATGCCGGAACCTCTGTTCCATGTCGTACTTTTCCAGCCAGAAATTCCCGACAACACCGGGGCTGTTGGTCGCACCTGTGTTGCCATTGGCGCAAAGCTTTGGCTTGTAAGGCCTTTGGGATTTCAAATCGACCATCGCCGCATCAAACGTGCGGGCTTGGATTACTGGCAGCATCTTGATTTTGAAATTGTCGACGATTGGGGAAAATTGACGGAACATCTTACGGGAAAACGATTTTGGTTTCTTTCAAAAAAAGCGGAAACGCCGTATACAGCGCCAATATTTGAAAAAGATGACGTTTTCGTGTTCGGCTGCGAGTCCAGGGGCTTGCCTCAATCTCTCACAGAAGAATATCGCACAAAACTTTTGAGAATTCCCATGCGCGATGAAGCCCGAAGTCTCAATCTTTCGGTTTCCGTTGCCATTACGCTTTACGAGGCCACGAGGCAAAATAGGTGATTTGTAATGGTTTTTCTGCGAAATTCTTTCACGATGGATTTCGTGACATGAATAATTTGGCTGTTTGAATTAATTACTAAAATCAAATTTAACGTAACTCCGTAAATATCGCGGAAAAAATGAAATTGCGCCTTTTTAAAAACTAAAATGATAAAAGAGAGGATGGTTTCACTGACTTCGAAAACGAATTTTTGAGGCGTCCAATAAGAGTCGATTTGTCTGAAGGGAGAATCGTATGCAGAAAACTGTCCTTGTCATTGACCCGGATCAGGTCCGCCTGTCGAAAGTTCTTTCGTTTTGGCACGATCAACCTTGGCGAACCATCACGGCCAACACGCTGGAAGAAGCCATCGACGTGCTGGACGATACGACCGTTGACATGGTCATTGCCTCGGATGACCTGGGATGGCTGAGCGGTACGGAATTTTTGCGGCTGACGCATCACCGCTACCCGCGAATGATTCGTATTTTGATCACCAATGAATCGTCGACGATGCTGGAAAAGTCGTCCTCCCACGGCTTTCATGCGGAAGACCACTTTCACTTGGCCACGTCACAACCCTGCAACAGCGAATATGTGACCGAAATCGTTCGTGAAATGTTCGGTTTCGAAGTGATGTCACGTGGGACCCGCAGCAGCAGACGCGCCAAATGACCGCGAGTCAGCCGCGGTAAAACTCCGAAAGATTGTTTTTATGTGCCGGCGATAAGATTGAAACCCCTCCGATGAGACGCGTTTCATTTTTTATCGCCACCAGAATAATTGAGTGAGGAAAAAATGTCGAATAACACAGCATCCGCCGACGAAATGGCCGTGAAGGCGAAAGAGGAACTCCAGTCGATTTTTCGCGTTGAGCAACTGCCGGCCATGCCGCATAGCGCTCTGAACGTGTTGCAATTGGACAACGACCTCTCCAAGGTCAACATCAACGATCTCGTGCGACCGATCGAAGCGGACCCGGGTTTGACGACGCAGGTCTTGAAATTCCTCAACTCCGCGTTTTTCGGCTTTCAGAACCCGGTTTCCAGCGTCAAACAGGGCATCGCGCTGGTCGGCATCCGCACGGTGAAAAACTTCGTCCTGTGGAAGGCCGTCTTCAGCCTGATCCCGAAAACGGGCGATTCCAGCTTCGACGTCAAACTCCTTTGGCAGGATTCGCTCCGCAGGGCCCTGTTCGCGAGATTGCTCGTGACGCAGTTCGATCGAGCCGACCAGGATTTGGCCTTTGCCGGCGGCCTGTTGCAGGACATGGCCATTCCCCTGCTGCTGAAAAAGAAACCCCAGCAGACCAGCCAGTTGATCCATGAACTGAAAAAACATCCGCAAAAGCGACTGTCCGACCTGGAAATCGGCGATCACGGCTGGTCGCACGCCGATGCGGCGGAAATGATGTGCAAAAGCTGGAAAATTCCTGAAGACCTCCGAACGCTGCTGGCCAACCACACGAAAATCGATCCCTTCATCGACCGCCCGACGGAAAATCCGGAACAACTCGCCGTGTCACTCTCGGCTCTGCTCCCGACCGTCGTGCTGAATCAGTGGTACGAAGAAAACAAGCTGCGACAATACATGACGCTCGTTTTCCCGTCCCAGCCGACGCTGATGGAAGATATTTTCGCCCAGGTCGACCGGGAATTCGAGCAGTTTGCGACGGTTTTACAGATTTCAAAACCCAGAACGTCCCTGATCTCCATGCTCTCCTGAGGTGGTGTTCGCATACGGCCCAATCTTCAAGCCGGTTTTTTTCGCAATGACGAAAATCCGGCTTTTTGCTTTGAAATCCGTCGAATACTTTGTCCATCCCGTTGATTCGCTACGGCCGAAAAAATTTGTCTGTTCCTGCAACTTTCACTGACCGTTGCACCTCTCGCGGCCAAAGATGGCATGCGGCATTTTTTGCACACAATTTTCTTGACTGTCGACAAATGTCGTGTATTGTTCCATGTTGAGGTTTTATTTCAACATCTTCCTGTGGCGATGCAGCCGACAGGAGGACTGTTCCCCGCCATTGTGTCCCGTTGTGAAAATCCGCCTTTCCAACCCGCGTTTTTTCTTCGGGACAGGTATTACCCTGGTTCAGACATTCGTTGACGCCTTGATTTGCACCCTGTCGGTCCTTAGCCCGACAGTATCGACGTAAAACGAATGTCGTTTTTTCGATGCGTGTTTTGTTTGGAATGCGACAAGACGCGAATCAGACACACTTGCGCCAACGTGCCTGATCCGCCACCCCGCGCTCCGTGAACTGCCGCATGTGAATGACGAGCGACGGATGTCGTCTGTCGCTGCGCCGGCAACGGCGAAATCCGACTTTGCACCGGTCGGACCTTCAGTCATTCGCATCGGGATGTGACGACAAAACCCGCAAGGAGGTTTCCCCCGTGCCTCGATATTCGTATGTCATTGCGTTCCCGGTATTAATCGCCTTGTGCGTCGGCATCAACATCCAGCGTTATCCCGCCGTTTCGGCCATGCTGCGTGGCGAGTCGGTCGAATCCCGCTGGTTGGGGCGATCCGAGATTTTCGATTTCCAGAACAAGAAGTCGTCCGAAACGCACTCCTATCAGGGTTATCGTTCCGATTCCGACAACGCGTCCGATTCAAGGGCCTCGCGGGAGCCGATCCCCTTGTCCGGTTCGCATCCCTCCGCAGCGAACCCATCGGAAGGTTTGAAATCTGCAAGTCCGTCCGACCGATACACCGGTTCCTACGACAACAGTTCCTACGGCGGTGGAAGCACCGGCCCGAGTACCGCAAGTCCGTCCGACCGTTATTCCAGTTCATATGGCGGCAACTCGTATGACAGAGGCTCCTACGGCGATTCCGACGCGTCATCAATGTCGAAAAAGGACCGTTACGGGCTTTACGATGACAAGGATCGAAACATGTATGACGCAGGCGATTATGACGCCGTTGAAGACGATTCAAGTGACGTTGAAATCATTCCGTCGCGCATCACGGGAAGCGGCAATCGCGACGGCGGCATGACCGGCTCGCCGACGGGCAACCGCGATTCGACCGACATGAACAACAACAGGAGTTCGTGGCCGGAATATTCCGGAAGCGGGAGCATCGGAAACACGTTCCGCGCCGATTCGCCGGCCCCCGGCTATTCCAGCCGCTATAGCGCCGGTGAAACCGCCACAAGCGTGGGCGCCGCGACAACGTCTCCCGAAACGCCGACAACAGCGGCTCCGGCAGGCACTACGGCATCCGCTGCGGAAACGGAACCCAAAACTCCACGAACGGCAAGGCCGCTTTCGCTCCAGGAAAAGCTCGAATTGCGGCTCGCGACACCGTTTTCCCTGACCCCGACCGGTCCGGAAAACGCTTCGTCCGGGCAATATATCCCGCCTGATTTTCTCCCGGCACACGAAAACGGGGTTGTCGGCAAGCTGGTCGATCCTTCGGCGGAGCCGGCGATTTCCATCAAACCGGTGGCCTTCGGTTCGCCGAGCGCGTCCGGCACGGGGGCTTCAAGCGTCGAAACGTCGCCGGAAAAACCGGAAGCGTCGGCGTCCGCCGATTCGTCGAAAGAGTAGAACGCTATATGCAACGCCGATGAATGATCCTGTCTTTGACGGATGCCCGACATGGCACTTCATGAGACCCGGGATGGGACCACATTTCCGCCGGCGGTTTGTGGACCGAAGGCATAACGAAGAAAAAATCTGAGCAAGGCCATCCAAGCCATCGCCGCAAACAGGCCGACGGTCGAACCGGTCACATCTTCGATGAAATCCAACAGGTCGCACGTCCGTGGCGGCGAAAAATGCTGGGCGATTTCCGTCATGCCGCCGAAACAATACAAAGCCGCAAGGGTCAACACGATTTTCGGTCGCCGCTGCGAGCAAATTGTCATGAAAGCCAGACCAAAAAACATGACGGTATGTGCCCCATGTGACGGAATATGGATTCCTGCGGCATAAGGGTGCCGGGAAATCAAAAGATAAAAGCTGGTGCACCAAAGCACAATCGCGATCACAAACGCCAGCGTGTATAGATAATTTTTCATGAAAGGTCCCGGGACATTGTTCTCCACGTTCATTGGAGACTTCGGCAAAATATTGGGGTAAATTCAATTATACCTTATTTTTCGAAATTTGTCGACGCGGATTTTTCAAAAATTCCGAATTGCCGCGACAAATGCGGTTCCAGGAACATTTCCGCAGCTCACCGTTTTTCTCGTGTTTGACATATGACAAGCGTCACCAGCCCTGCGAAAAGCATCGCTGCGATAGTGACACCGGCGGGGCCGTACAACAGTCCGGGCGTGCCGCCGGAAAGGCCGTCGACGGCCTCGACATCGCCGATGAACGTACGGAACCAGGCGGATTGCGCCACGGGGTGTTTGACCAGTTCCGTCAGCAGCACGGCGATGCCGTTGTTCGTCACATGAAACACGACTCCGGGCCAAAGACTCCGCGTTTGAATCGCGAGCCACGCGAGGATCAGGCCGCTCGTGCAGGCGACGAGCGACTGTTGCAGAATCGCGTGCGTGACGCCGAAAAAGATCGACGTGAGCACGATCGCGCGGAGGCGGTGTCCCTTCGTGTCGAGGCCGGTCAAAATGTAACCGCGAAACGCGATTTCCTCGCAAATGCCCGGCACGACGGCGATCAGCAGGAACAGTTGCCAGAACGGAAAAGCGGACATCATGTCGCCCAGTTGCGTGACGGTGTCTTTCAAGTCGTCCGCGTAAGGATAGGCATACAACACGAGCCGCGAAACCGCCGTCGAAACCGGATGCCAGCATAAGGCCAGCAAAAACGCAAGCGGCAAAGCAGGCCATCGCGGCAGGCGGAGTCGCAGGGTTTCGCAAACGGACGAAGATGAAATCGCGACGAGCACGATCACCGGCAGCAGGATCACGCAGAATTGCGTCAGCAGCACGTTGGCGGTGAAACTGGCCTTCAAACTGCCGCCCTGGGCCAGGAGCGAAATGAAATATTTGAGCGACAGGATGGCGATTCCGCAAAGGAGCGCCGCCTGCGGGGTGGGGCGCGGCACGCGCGTCGTGAGCAGCCGCTTGAGCCATTTTTGCAGATTGAATTTTTCGCTTTCGCGGAACAGGACCGCTTCGGAGTTGAACTGGTCGACGGCCCAACGGACGGCGAGGACGCAACAGCCGAGCGTCACTAGCAGCACGATGGGCAAGTGCGTCAGCGCGGTCGCGTAATTGCCCTCGATGAGCGTACTGAGCGTCAGCACGATGCCCGAGACGGGGATGAGGGCCATGCCGAGATTGAGTTCCTGCCCCGGCGCCATGGGGATCATGACTAGCGGCATGACGACCAGCATAAGCGGCGTGAGATAATACTGTCCTTCCTTCGAGCTTTTCGCGTAGGATGCCAACGCGATGCTCAGCGCGCTGAACAACGCCGCGGTCGGGATCAAGGCCAGCAGCAACCAGAGCATCGACAATCGCGGCGGCATGCCGACCCCGGCCAGTTGCGCGACCAGGAAATAGGCCGTCACGCCGACGCACAGGATATTGAGCACCGAAGTCAATACGCTGAAGGTCATGATCGTCAGCAGCTTCGACAGCACGATCTCGCCGCGACCGGCGGGCGAACTGAGCAGCGTTTCGAGCGTGCCGCGTTCCTTTTCGCCGGCGCAAAGGTCGATCGACGGATAAAACGCGCCGGTGAGAGCCCAAAGCAACAGGAGCACCGGCAAAAACTTCGACCAGAACGAGGCGCCCTTGAATTCCGTTTTTTCCGAAACGTCCTGCGCGACGATTTGCAGCGGCGACGCGACCGACGGATCGACCCCGCAACGTTTCAAGTAAAATCCGCCCAGCAACTCGTCCCAATGGTTGAGCGCCGAACGCAATCGCGTGTTGGCAATCGGTGATTTCTGGTTGGATGAAGTGTAGAAGACTTCCGTATGAGGGACGGTGCCAAGTCTTTCGAATCGATAGGTTGGGGTTATACCTAAAGGATAAGTGGCACTTCCTTGAAAATCAAAAAGCACCGTTTGCAGCGAAGTGAAAAAATACGGCGGAATGACCAACACGACGTCGCAGTTTTTTTCGTCGAGTTTCTTCCGTGCGAGTTTCGCCGCGTCGCTTTCGGCGTTGTCATCCGCGGGGAGATCAGGCGACGGTTCGCAGGATTCGAATTGCACCTGCAACAGCCGCTGTGCGGAAGGCGAATCGAACAGCGATTCGTCGAATTGATCGGACAGTTTGCCGTCCTCGTTCCGCGCGAACAGCGACGGCAGATCGGACAGTTTGATAGAGGTTGCGTCATATATGCCCGGACCGGATACCGGTCCTGATTCGTCGGCAGGCTCGGCCGCCAGTTGTTCGCGAACGTTTTCCGGCAACAGCACCAGCACCCGGCTGGGCGTCTGCCGCGTGAACTGCCCGGTTTGAAAGAACATGATCCCCATGACCGGATACAGCAACAGGGGCAGCACGAACATCATGAACAACATGCGACGGTCGCGAAGTTGGTCGCGGATTTCGCGTTTGAGCAACAGGAAAATATGTCGAAAGTGCATCGGTGCCTCCCTGTTCGTGCAGGGTGTTTGAAACTTCGGTTCAGGTGTCGACCACGTTCCGATTTTGACTTTCGCAATCGCAGCTCGTGACTTCGACGCTGACATGGATCAGGTCGCGGTATTTTTTCAGCAGGCCGTGATAATACTCCGGCTGTTGCGGGCGGTCGCTGACCAGCGAAACGATGGCCACCAGTTCGTTTTCGCCGATGCG
>JAVBQX010000050.1:0-5680 GCA_031548645.1 Thermoguttaceae bacterium | reverse complement strand
CGTGCTCGGGTCGCAGGTCGCCGGATCGGTTTTCGCTTTCGGGAGATCGCTGACCGTCCAGCCGTTGTAATTGTTCCGTTCGAAATCCTCAAAGACGGTGACGCGTCTCGGGTCGGCGACAATCTCATTGCCTTTTCCCGTTTTCAACGCGCTGATCGGCTCGTCGGAAAAGACGATGTGATCGACATTGATGTGTCCCCAACCGCCGGTTTCCTGATCGACGATGCGGAATTGTGCTTCTTTGCCAATCAATTGCGAAACGCCCCAACTCCTCCAATTCAATTGCTCGCTATCACTGCCGGTTGCCTTCGCAACGACTTTACCATCAATGACAAGTTGTGCCCCACACGATTGACCGCCGCCGATCAAAAAGTGCACGTTCTTTTTCGTGATTTTGAACGGTTTGGACGTCAGATTCCCGGTCTGCTCGTCCCCGCCTGGACTGAAGGTGTTGACCAATCCCTTGCCGAGAAAACCGGAGACGGGCTGCTGACCCGTTCCCGCGCCTTTGGCCGGCGCCGCTTGAAACGCCGGGCCGCCGCCTGCCGGGGTCCCGACCGCAAGATTCGTTTCCGGCACGTACCACGCGGTGAGCAGTTTGATCGTTTTTTCGCCGTTCGCGGGCAACTCAAACGGCACGGCAAGCGTCGCGCCGGGGGCGTTCGATTCGACCGGCGGATTGTCGACCATGCGGCCTTTCGCGACGTTGTCCCACGCAATCGTGAGCGCGTCCCACCAGCCGCCGCGGAACCAGCAATGATCGACGGTCACTTGATCATCACCGTCGACGAAAAACGCGAACGCGCCTTTCGTTTCCCGTTCTTTGCCCGTCAGGTCATACAACACGAATCCGCCTTCGATCGGCCCGATCGACCCGCCACCGTTCATGAAATTCCGCGAATTGAACGAAAAAATCGCCTTGACCGGCTTGTCGCTCGTGTTGACGAATTTGTATTCGATGGCCCCGACCGGCAAGCTCGACGGGTTCGGATTCGGCGGCGTGAACGGGCTCCAGGCCGTCATCTGCACGTCGACCGGCAACGATTTGTCTTTCAGGTTGATCGTCGCGAACGGGAACCGTGCCGAAAATTCGCATTCCTTGAAGCGCGGGAATCCGTAGGTGGCGCCCGGCGCACCGTTTCCGGTGTTCGGTTTGCCGAAATATTTCCAATTCGGGATCGGCCCCTCGATGACCCTCGCGACGTTCTGTTCCGGGGTGTCGCCGAGCACGCAAACTGTTGCGAAACAGGACGGTTCGTTGAAAAAGTCCATCGAATTCCGCACCGACATGTGCGAAATCGCGCCGGTTCCCTCGATGCAATACATCCCGGCACCCATTCCGCCGATCGGAAACGCGACCCGGTCAAGATTCGCCCCGCGATACGGGCCGTTGAATTCATGCTGTGCCGTTGCGACCTGTGGCGACAGGAAGGCGAAAGCCGCAAGCAGGAGGAAACAATTCGAGATGATCCGTTTCATTTTCATGAGAGCGTTCCTTGGAAGAGTTGATGCGTGACGTTTTTTCGGCTTCAAGACGAAATCCGCCGACTTGTTTCGTGACTTCATTATAGGAAACGCCACCCGGAATGCAATCAAATCCTTGAAATTTTTGCGTCAATGTACTGTCAAAACACGACATGCGTTATTCCTGTGCCTTATGCGGAGATAAAAACGGACTTGTCGCGTTTATGCAGTAAAATGACGCAAAAATTTATTCGCATTGATTGCTTTTTCACATGTGCGCCGATATAATCGCGCCGTCAGGTCTTTAATTGCATTTCTTTTACACCATTTCGACGAGTCACGACATGGAAACACGACCCAACGATGCGAATCCCGTTGAAAACCGGCAACCGCCGGTCGTCCCGCACGCCAAACCGCCGGTCATCCCGCCGGGCATTCTCTGGCCCTTCATATTGCTTACCTCCCTTTTCGCCGCCTGGGGGTTGGCCAACAACATGACGGACACGCTCCTCGCCGCGTTCAAAAAAATCATGAGCATGAGCGACGGCAAAACGGCCTGGATCCAGGTCACCTGCTATCTCTTCGGCTACGGTTGTTTCGCCATCCCGGGCGCGATGTTCATCAAAAAATTCACCTATAAATCCGGCGTTTTGCTCGGGCTCGGCATGTTCGTCATCGGCGGACTGCTCTTTTACCCGGCGATTTTCGTCGAAAGCAACAACGTCCATCTTTTCGGGGTCGACAGCGCCGACCTTTGTTATTTCACGTTTTTGTTTGCCATCCTGATCCTCTTCGGCGGCCTTTCGATCCTGGAAACCTCGTGCAACCCCTACATTTGCGCGCTCGGCCCCGAAGAAACGCAAACCCGGCGTCTCAACTTTTCGCAATCGTTCAACCCGCTCGGTTCCATCATCGGCGTCGTGCTTTCGCAGGCGTTCATCATGTCGCAGTTGAAATCGTTCAACGCCGAGGAACGCGGCGCGATGAGCTCCGCCGAACTTTCCGCCGTCCGTGCCCCGGAACTGTTCGCCGTCGCCACGCCCTATGTCGGCGTCGCCATCATCCTGGCCGTCGTCTGGCTCATGATCTTTTTCACGAAGATGCCACCGCTTTCCGAAACCGACAAACGTGTCGATCTCTTCGGTTCCTGGGGACGCCTCCTGAAAAATTACCATTACGTCTGGGGCGTCGTGGCCCAGTTCTTTTACGTCGGGGCGCAAATCGCCTGCTGGTCGTTCATCAATCGTTATGCCCAGGTCGCGCTTGATTTGCCGGAAATCGCCCGGCAGTGTGAAAAGGCCGCCGATTTCACCGCGCTCCAAAACATTGAGCCGCTCGCGGCGAGTTTCAACTGGATGTTGGGGATGCTGCACTTCGACTTCCTGATACCCAAAACCGCGGAAGCGGCGGGCAACCTGTATTATATCGTCTCGCTGATCGGTTTCGTCGCCTCGCGGTTTATCTGCACCGCCCTGATGAAGTTCATCAAACCGCACGTCATGCTCATGCTACTGGCCTTTTTGGCCACCGCGTGCTGCCTCGGTACCGTTTATATCCCGGGGCCGGGCGGGGTGTATTCCCTGATCGGCATATCCGGCTGCATGTCGCTGATGTTCCCCACGATTTTCGGGCTCGGCGTTTACGGACTTGGCGAAGACACCAAGATGGGCGGCGCCGGCATGGTCATGGCCATCGCCGGGGCGGCGCTCCTCACGCAAATGCAGGGCCTGCTCTCCGACAACATGGGAATCCGCATGGCCTATTGGGTTCCCGCCGTCGCGTTTTTGGTCATCGCCTACTACGCAGCCGTCGTCTGCCGCAACGACGACCGCATGGCGAACCACGTTTAGTACGATCTCGCAGTTAATTTTTTCCGATTTGTTCCATGTTCGTTTTGTCCCCACATCCCATGAAAGGAAAACATCATGCTCAAAGGCATTTCCCCGTTGATTTCCCCGGAACTGCTCAAACTCCTGGCCGAAATGGGCCACGGTGACGAAATCATCCTCGCCGACGCCCATTTTCCCGGGCACACGGTCAACAGCAAAGTCATTCGCGCCGACGGCTTGGTCGTCACGCAGATGCTCGACGCGATCCTGCCGCTCTTCGCGCTTGATCACGCCGTCAAGGCCCCGGTCATCATGATGGCCGTCCAGGAAGGCGACAAGGCCGACCCCGCCGTCGAGCCGGCATTCCGCGCGATGATCGACAAGCACGCGCCGGGTACGCCGCCGATCCAGCGCATCGACCGTTTCGAATTTTACGAACGCGCCCGGCAGGCCTTCGCCGTCGTCATGACCACGGAAACGCGGACCTACGGTAACATCCTCCTGAAAAAAGGGGTCACCCCCTCGAAATAAGGAGGCGATATGAACCGACGTGAATTTTGTCTTTCGCTCGGAACCGTCATCGCGGGCGGACTCGCCGTTTGTTCCGCGATCCGTGAAACACCGGCCGTTGCAATTCCCGGCGAACCGGTTCGACCGGAAGCGTTCTGCGCGAAGAAATTCCATCCCGAACAATGGCGAGACGATTACTCGCACATGACCGTTGCTCAGCGCCGAAACGCCCTGCGTCACCGGCTTCGCGCAACCGCAGCCGATTGCACCGCGCTGCTCGTCACGTCCCTCGCGGGAATGCCGCCGAAATTTGTGCGATTCCTTGAAGCGGAAGCGTCCCGTGCCGGATTGGAATTTTACGTCCCTGCGATTTTCCCCGGCGCAGCTTTGTGCCGCGGGAATCCGCAAATCACGGACGTGCGTCCCCTGCGATACACGGGGCAAACGGTCGTATGCGTCGCGGAAAGTCATGCCGCCGGCCGCGGAATGCGCGACGGCTTCCGTTTTTCGTTCGCGGAATCGCGGGGCATCATCCTTTGCGACGCCAGTCGCGGGACCTGGCAAACATTTCTTAGCCGGTCGCAGAACCGGCAAAGTGAAACGGCGCGACGCGACGAAAACCGAACCAACCTGCACACCGCACGATGGCTTGATGCCGCGGAAAAACGGTTGCAATACAGTTGAGGTGACGCCTCATGGCCGAAAAATTCCCCAGCATCCTTGCGCTTGTCGAAACGTCGCACGGCTACGGTCGCGACATCATCGAAGGACTTGCGCAATACCTCCTGGAGCATGGGGGACAACTGGATTTCGAGTGTCGCGGTTTTTTCGAGCCGCCTCCCACCTGGTTGAAAAACTGGAAAGGGGACGGCGTCATCTGCCGTACGGCCAGTACGCGGACGATGCAGATTCTACGGGAGAAAAAAATCCCGATCATCGACCTGTTCAGCAAAAAAAGCCGGTATGACGTAGGGACGGACGAAAATGCGTTGGGTGAAATGGCCGCACAGTATTTCATCGAACGCGGTTTCGATCATTTTGCAACCTTTGCCCCGAAAAAAGCGTGGTGGGGACTTGTCCGTTCGTCCGCCTTTGCGTCGGCTTTGAAAAATCGCGGCTTCCAGTGCAATATCTTTTACGAGGGCAGAACGACCAAGGACCCGTATTTTCTCATGGGCAATCAGCAGGTCAGTCCGTTTTATCACTGGCTGAACCAATTGCCGAAACCCTGTGCCCTGCTGGCCGGAACGGACATGTACGGTAAACGCGTCCTGAACGCCTGCCGCACCTTGGGCATCGCCGTCCCGGAGGAAATCGCCGTGCTCGGCGTTGACAACGACGAATGGTTCTGCCAGATGCAATCGCCCCCGTTGTCAAGCATTTGCCAGGACGGCTGCCGCATCGGATATGAGGGCACCAAACTCCTGTTCCGCCTGCTGAACGGCGAAAAACGACCGAAATCGCCCATCCTGCTGCCACCCACGTATATCAAAACGCGGCAATCGACCGACATCATCGCCGTGCGCGACCCGGACATGATACTTGCCATTCAATACATTCGCATGCACCTGGACGAGGCCCCGACGGTCGAGCAGGTGACGCAATACGTCGGCTTGTCGCGCCGTACGCTGGAAAGAAATTTTCTGAAACAGTTCGGCCGCACCGTCAAAGGCGAAATCATGCGTCTGCGAGTCGAACGAAGCAAGGAACTGCTGAGAAACACGAGTCTTTCCATAGCGAGCATCGCCAAAAAGATGAACTTCGCGTCGATGGAGCACTTCATCAAAACGTTCCGGCTTCGCGAACCCGTTTCGCCCAGCGAATACCGCAAGTCGGTGCTTGCCTTCCGGCCGTCGCAGCAGGAAACCAAAGACAGT
>JAVBQX010000217.1:0-17938 GCA_031548645.1 Thermoguttaceae bacterium | reverse complement strand
CGTCGAATTGAACACGACGATGTTGAACATGTCGCCATCGTTGAGTTTTTCGAGCACGAATTTGAGCGAATCGCGGGCTTGCACGATTTTCTGCCCCGACATGCTCCCCGAGTTGTCAAGCACGAACACGACCGTTTTCGGGAGCGGCTTGTTTTTCTCGGAAACGATTTTCGGCGAGGTCATCAGCAAAAAGAAGCCGTCGTCGTCCGTTTTTTCGCGGTAACTGAGAATGCGCGAGCTGATTTCGCCGTTTTTCGTGTCGAAAAGCAGCCGGAAATCGGAGCGCGGGATCACGTTTTTGTCCTCATAGGTGACGATCGCCCGTTTGTCGCCGGAACGCTTGACGTCAACGCCGTGCGTGGGGCTGTACACGTTTTTCAATTCGTCGTGCGAATCAATGTTGAGCGTGATACTGATTTTTTCGAGCGGCTTCGAGGTGTATTTCGCCGTGCTCATCGGGAACATGTAATCAACGACCCCGTTGTCGGAACGGAGCAATTGCGTGTAACGCAGTGTCACCGTTCGACTTTCGCCCGCCGGGATCGGGAAAACGCTCGTCCGGAACATCCCCGTGCCGATCCATTCGAGCAGGGCCGGGTCACGGTTCGCCCGGACGATCCCCTCGTAGGTGCTGCGTGCCGCTTTCGCGTCGAGCAGTTTCGCCGGATATTCTTTGCCGTTCACGAGTAAGGTCATTTGGTCAATCGCCCCGTCATACGGCAGCGGGAACACGAATGACGTTTCAATCGTCCGGTTGGTCGTGTTCGTAAAGGTTTGCGAAACATTGACTTCGGCAACCTGGCCGGTCAATTTTCCGTCGACGTAAATTTCCTTGATCGCGTAAATCTGGTTGTCGGTCGGCGGCGGCATGACCGGCGGAACCGGTCTCGGCGGCCAGACTCGCACGGAGGCACGCGGCAACCGGTCGGTTTCCGAGACCAAAAGCCCTTGTGCATAAAGCAATTGCGTCATGGCCATCAATGCCACGGCAAAACCGGCGATGATCCTGCCGATGTTTTTTTTGAAATGATTTTTTCTTGACATTTTCCCCATCTCCTGAAAACAACCCATTTATGCGAAATACCACTTCCCGGTGATTGGCAATACCAGTATGACGATGCGGTTTCGGCGACAGATTTCGGAAAAAACAAATTTTCCCGATTTTTCGCTGATTCGCCGTTCGTTCCCCCGACTTGGCGGCTGTGCTATAATTTTGTGTGATGATACTCAAAGACCGTCTGATTGTTTTCTACACCAAGTTTATGGCAGCCCGGAGCGTAAGCGACGGGTATAGCCGTGACCTTTTTAAGATATTGATTTAAGAGCAAATCATTCAGTTTTAACCCGTCGCTTACGCTCCGGGCTGCCATTGAAACAAAGAGTTGATTACGCTGGCCAGATATTATCCCAAGTAAGGAAGGCGGATCGCGGCATGTCGCAAACCATCGTGATTTTCGGGGCTTCGGGCGATTTGACGAGCCGGAAACTCATTCCGGCCCTTTATCAGCTGGAACGCAAAAAACGGCTCGAAGGGTACTACCGCATCGTCGGGGTCTCACGAACGCCGATGTCGGACGGGCAATGGCGGGACAAACTCCGCGAAACGACGGCCAAATTCGCCGGCGCGGCCTTCGACGCTTCCGTGTGGGACGCCTTCGCGCCCGCGATTCATTATTTCGCCGGCGACGTCGACAAGCCGGAAACCTTCGGCGAATTGGACGCCCATTTGCACTCGCTGGAAGGAGACGACCCCGCCGACCGGCTGTACTACCTTTCGACCTCGCCGGTGCTGTACCCGATGATCGTCCGGCGGCTGGGCGAATCGGGCATGTCGGAGCCGTCGCACGGGGCTCGCCGGGTCATCATCGAAAAACCCTTCGGCACCGATCTCGCGTCGGCGCATCAGCTCAATCACGACGTACACGCTTCGTTCGCCGAAGACCAGGTCTATCGCATCGACCATTATCTCGGCAAGGAAACGGTCAACAACGTACTCGTGCTGCGTTTCGGCAACACGATTTTCGAGCCGGTCTGGCATCGGAACTACATCGACAACATTCAAATCACGGCCAACGAGGAAGTGCTGGTCGGGCACCGGGCCCCGTTTTACGAGAAGGCCGGCATCCTGCGCGACATGTTCCAGAATCACCTCTTGCAACTGCTGACCTTCGCGACGATGGAACCGCCGGCCCGCTTCGACGCCGACGCCGTGCGTGACGAAAAGGTCAAGGTTTTGCGGGCGATTCGCGCCATGACGCCCGACGAGGCGGTCGCCAACACGCTGCGGGGTCAATACCGTTCCTATCGCGACGAGCCGGGCGTCGACAAATCGAGTCGCGTGGCCACCTACGCGGCGTTGCGTTTGATGATCGACAACTGGCGCTGGAAGGACGTGCCGATTTACCTGCGGTCGGGCAAGGGCATGAGCTGCCGTACGACGCAAATCGTCATCCAGTTCCGCCAGCCGCCGCATATCATGTTCGACCGCGGGCAAAAGGCGCAGTTTTTCGAAGCGAACCGGCTGCTCATCCAGATTCAGCCCGCCGAAGGAATCCAGATTCACTTCCAGACGAAGGTGCCCGACACGGACATGCGGATGCGGCAGACGGAATTCAATTTCAACTTCCGCGACAGTTACCGCGGCGAGTTGCCCGAGGCCTACGAGCGGCTGCTGCTTGACTCGCTGCACGGCGACGCGAGTCTTTTCGCGCGGAACGACGAGGTCGAAGCCGCCTGGCGAATCGTTGATCCGATCCAGCATGCGTGGGACACGAAAATCGTTTCCGACCCCGATTTTTACGAGATCAACGCATGGGGCCCGCCGTCCGCCGCCGATTGGATCCGCCGCTTCGGCCACGAGTGGTTCGACTTCTGCCCCGTTTTGCATTGAACATTGATTTTTGCGCCGTTGTGTCCCTCGCTTACGCTTCGGGCTCTGGTTGGTCCTCATTACGAAATGTGATGGCGGCGAGATAAAGTCCTTCGGGCGGGGCGGTGATTCCGGCGGCGCGGCGGTCTTTGGCCGCGATGATTTCTTCAATTCGTCGAGGGGAATACTTTCCGGCGCCGACCGCAACGAGCGTTCCGGCCATGGTCCGCACCATCTGGTACAGGAAGCCGTTGCCCTCGACCTCGAAGGCGATGCACTGCGGCGAATTGTCTTCGGCGGCTTCCGATCCCGACGACACAAGCGGGCCGAACGGCAGGGGCATAGCCCGGCGGCGGACGGAAACGTCGAAAATGCGGCGAACGGTGCTCTGCCGCGGTGAGCCGGCTGATTGGAAACTCGCGAAATCATGTTCGCCGAGGAAATTTTGCGCCGCCGCGTGCATCGCCTCGACGTTGAGCGTGCCGAAACGATAATCCCAAACCGCGTCCGCGAGAAAGGGCGACGAAACCGGCCCGTCGTCGATCAGGTAGCAATAACGTTTTTTAACGCAGTCGCCGATCGGGTCAAAGTCCGGCGAAACTTCCGAGCTGCGGAACACGCGGACGTCACGCGGCAGGTTCGCGTTGAGGGCCGGCGCGAAACGTTCGGCGGGAATCGTGCCGGAAGTCGTAAACGCCGCCACTTGATGAAGCGCGTGTACGCCCGCGTCGGTGCGGCTGCTCCCGCGAATCGCAACGGGTTCGCCGACGATGCGGCACAGCGCCGTTTCGAGAACGCCCTGCACGGTCGGCAAACCGTCCTGCCGCTGCCAGCCGTGATAGTTCGTCCCGCGATAGGCCAGGTCAAGGCGAATGCGCCGCGGCTCGGTCATGGGAATGCCTTTCATTTCCAAAGCATGACGAGCGATCCGGCGACGATCAGGCCGCCGCCGACGAGAACGTGCGGACTGGCCTTTTCGCCCAGAATAACGAAGGCCAGGACAATCGTCAGGGCGACGCTCATCTTGTCGATCGGCGCGACCCGCGAGGCCTCGCCCATTTGCAGGGCTTTGAAATAACAGAGCCATGAAAGTCCCGTCGCGACGCCGGAGAGAATCAGGAAGGTCCAGTTTTTCGCCGTCAGGGTTTTCATGCCGTCCAGCGGCACGGTGAAAAAAACGATCCCCCAGGCGACGATCAAAATGACCACCGTTCGGATGGCCGTCGCCAGGTTCGAGTCGATTCCCGCGATCCCGATCTTGGCCAGTATCGCGACCAGCGAAGCGAAGACCGCCGACATCACGGCGTACAGTTTCCACATGATTGCATTCTCATTTTCTTTCGAGTCATTGAAACATTAGGCTTTCGCCAATAAGTTCTCCGCAGGAACAGCAGCCGGGAACGCAGTGAGTGTAACGAACGGAGTGACCGGGGAACACGTTTGCCATTTTGAAAAAATTTCAGTTCCTGCGAGATGTTCCTCTGGTATGAGCAGGGGAATTGAATATTTTCCCGGTTGGAAACCCTCACCCCGGTCACTCCGCTGCGCTGCGTTCCCGGCTGCTGTTCTTGCTCATCATTTTCCGGTGGTATCATCGAACAGGTGTCTATTATATTGTGCAGGCGGGGATTTCGCCAGCATGGAAACCGGATTCAAAAGATGAACATTCCGCATTATCCGTGCGCGAAGTATTTGCGATCCAAAATTTGTCCCTTTGCGTCGAAAAAGTCAACAAAATTGGGATGTTACGCTAATCTCAAGATTGATTTTTTCGTTCAACCCTGTTAAACTTGGGGCAGTAAATTTTTCCAATTCGGGAATCATTGACCAAAGACAAGTCCTTTTGCAGGAGAATCCATGAGCAATTTTGACAACAATCCTTACGCCGTGAACAACGCCACTGACGATTATGGCCATAACAATCAAACTCCGGTCCATGTTCCGGACTATTTTGTCGCATCAATCGTCGTGACGATTTTGTGCTGCCTTCCTTTCGGTATCGCGGGCATCGTTTTCGCTTCCAAGGCCAAGACCTTGAAAGCGGCGGGACAGTATCAAGAGGCGTTGGCGCAAGCCAATAAGGCCAAAATCTTCGTTTACCTGTCCATCGGCCTGGGACTGGTTGCCGTGATCGCCAATATCGCCCTGCAAATCGCGGCGACACAGGTTGGACAGTAATACGACGGAACGGAAAGTGAAATCATGAGCAATTTTGACGACAATCCCTACGCTGTGACCAACGCAACGGACGATTATGGCTTCAATAATCAGACGCCGGTTCACGTTCCGGATTATCTGGTCGCGTCCATTCTGGTGACCATGTTTTGTTGCCAGCCGCTTGGGATTGCCGCCATTGTGTATTCCGCGTTGGCTTCCGGCGAAAAAAGTACCGGGAACTACGCAAAAGCCATGAGCTATGCGAAAAACGCGAAAACCTGTATGATCATCGGTGTGGCCGGTGTGGCCTTGATCTATCTATGTTTGATTGGTTTTGTCATTTTGTCCGCCATAATGGAAAATATGCACTAAACCCCGCAATTTTTCAAGGTCATAGTCCGTGACGAAACAGCCGGAACCGCCCCACGAAGACGAAACGCCGCGGGCCACGCGGCGCGATTACGCGAAATTGCTGCTGGGTTTCGCGGCGACGGTCGGCGTGTTGGTGTTCCTGGCGTTGAAACATCCGACCGATTACGGCGTGATTCCTTCCTGCCCCTTCCATGCCGGGACGGGATTCCTGTGCCCCGGCTGCGGGTCGATGCGGGCCACGCATTACCTCGTCACGGGCCACCCGCTGACCAGCCTCCGCTACAACTTGCTCATCCTGCCGGTGCTGCCGCTGCTCGCGTTTTCGGCGATTCGCTGGTTTTGTTCCGTTTTTTTGCGACGGGATATTCCTTTTCCGCATCAAATCGGTGTATACTGGACCGTGACGGTCGTTTTCATCGTTTTTTTCATCGCGAGAAACATCCCGTTGGAGTGCCTCGACGTTTTACGACCGCCGATACGTCCCCCCACGATGATGTGGCTTCCGGCAAATTTTTTTCATTGGAAATGAGGTGTCCGTCATGGCAAAGTGCGCGTTCTGTCATTGTCCGCTTGAAGAAACGCAGGGCAGTATCGTTCCCAGCGGGGCGATGGCACAGGCCGTCGCACAGGGGTATTCGCCGGAGATGTCGCCGAGCTGGCCCGTGATGAAGGAAACGGCCACGCGCGCCATCACCGATTACGAGGCCGACTGTTCCGACGCCGCATTGGCCGCAAGCTGGAAGCGGCAGTTGACGCTGCCCGGTCGGCGGTTTCGCCTGTGCGATAATTGCTTTTCCACGCTGTTTCGCTATCTCCCGGCCAACCCGGGGGCCATTCCGCGCTCCGCACCGCAACCGTCTTACACGGAAGACAAAGCGCTCGGCTACATCGTCCCGGTCAACACATCAGTCTGGGCGATTTTGGCCAGTTACGCGGGGCTTTTCGCGGTTCTCATGATCACCGCGCCGATCGCCCTGATTTTGGGGATCATCGCCCTGGTCCATGTCAACAAGCATCCCGAAATGAAGGGCAAGGGTCGCGCCATTTTCGCCATCGTCATGGGAATTCTGTTCACGCTTCTTCCGCTCGGACTGTTCGTCATTAGCCTCATCGGGGGCTGACGATGGACGTCGCGGGCAAAAGCCATCCGTTGGAATGGCGTTGCTTTGCTTACGCCGAACAAGTTCGGCGGCTAAGGATCTGTAAAAAAATAAGTTGAACAATCAAGGTAGGGCTCGCTCGCCGAGCGAGCCGGCTATTTCGGCGGTCTCGGCGAGACCGCCCTACCCTAAAAACGAACATGTTATTATGTTACGGCGGCTAAGGAATTTTCATCCGCTGAAATGGAACAGGATGACGTCGCCGTCCTGGACGACATAGTCTTTCGGCTCGCGGCGGACGAGGTTTTCGGCCTTGACGGCGCGTTCGCCGCCGAGACGGATCAGGTCGTCACATTTCATGATTTCGGCCCTGATGAAGCCTTTCGCCATGTCGGTATGGATTTCCGCGGCGGCTTCGACGGCGGTTCCGTTTTTCCGCACGAGCCAGGTTCGCACCTCTTTTTCGCCGGCGGTGAGAAACAGCATCTGACCCGAGGCGTCGAGCAGCGTGCGAATCGCGGCGTCGCGGTCGGATGAGGCGAGCCCCATTTCTTCGAGAAAGGCTGCCCGCTCTTCCGGCGACATGGCCGCCAGATCGTTTTCCAAACGCACGGAAATCGCGACCACGGGGCATTTTTCCGTTGAAAACGCCTTGTACGATTCGAGATCGGTCGCGTCGTCCGCCGTGTTGACCAGCACCATGCGTGGTTTTTCGCCCATCAGGCGAAAGGCCCGAGTGACCTTCTGCTGGTCTTCGGTCAGTTCGTCTTCGCGGAGCGGTTTGCCGGCTTCGATCGCCGCCTGCACCATTTCGAGCGTTTCCAACTCAAAGGCCAGCTTATCCTGGTCGGCCTTCGAAAGGTTGCGTTTCTGCGGCCCCTTAACCCGGTCGATGCGGTTCATGACCAGTTCCAAATCGGCCAGCGTCAGGTCCTCCTCAAAGGCCAGCAGTTCCTTTTTCGGGTCCGCCCCGTCAAAAACCGGCACGACGCAAAGCAGGCAGTCGACTTCCCGCAACTGGGCCAATCGCGCGGAATTGCCTTCCTGATCGCGTGCAAGCCCCGGTGTGTCAACGATTTCCAGCGAGGCCATCGTGACCTTTTTCGGGTGGTAAATTTCGCACAAAGCCGCGACCCGGGGCTCGGGCACCGCCGCCATGGCCGATTGCGTGCCGTGCGCCTGCGCCGGATCGGCCTTGACGCCCGTCAACCATTCGAATACCGTACTTTTTCCCGCCCCTTTGTAACCGACAATGCCAATTTTCATTCGCCAACCCGACTTGCGTAACGTGAGAGTGATAAACCTTTTCCAGCGTTGATGCTCCTCTTCGAGCGTCCCGGACGACAACGCACTAAGATGGTATTGTATGCCATTCCCGGAAAAATGGGAGTGTCCCGCAGGAAATCCCAACGGCGCATCAAGTCCGCCCGATGCACAAAAAAACCGCCGAAAATATTTTTTTCGGCGGCAAAATCCAATATCTGGTTGCAAAACAAAGACACGAAAAACTACTTCATATACGGTTTTTCAATTTTCACGGCAGGACTTGCATCGACCTCAACGATTTTGGACGTACTTGTAATTTCCACTTTTAATGGAGTGCTACTTTCACTGCCGAACTTGTCCTCCACATAGGAAAAACTCTTGACCTTGATTGCCGCGGCAGCCTTTTCGTCATTCCGCGTCAATGCCGCAGTGTATTCGGCTTCGCCTTCATTAAAATTTTTGGAAACGACCACTTTAAAAGTCCCGGCGTATGCTCCTTGGTACTTGCCATGCGTCCAAAGTTGAGCGATACCTTGCGCATCGGTTTTCCCTCCAACGCCCCAAGTCATGCCTTTGTCATCCGGACGAAGTGAAACATTGGCACCTTCAAGAGGTTTGCCGTCTTGAAGGACTTTAATACAAGCATCGCGATTCAATTTAGGCATACCCGGAGGCAATTTTTCTCCGGCACAACCAGACAAGCAAACGACAATCGTTATGAATAAAGCTGACGCAGAAAATCTCATTGGACTCCTTTGAAGATACAAGAGGAAATAAAAAGATCGTACTTCCCACAAAGGCACCTCGGAATATCCTTCTTTTTCAATGCGGGAAGAACGCATTTTTTGGATTCCCAGAGATGCCCGTGAGACTTAAAACGCCACCCACCCTAGAGAGTAACGGATTCGCCGGCGGCCGGTGTTCCCAAAGCCCCCCAGACGCCGTAATTACTCCTTCCGGGATTGGCATAGGTTGGATTTGCTGTTCCCGGCGTTCCCCCCTGGGTCAGGTTGAGATTACCGGTTCCAATTGTGTCGGAAATGAAATGGACGGAACCATCCATCAACATGGCATTGACTCCACCGGTATGGTTACTGGAAGCTGAAAAGACCCCCCAGTTGCCGCCGCCGCCGGTGAGGTTATGACCGCATGACGGAGAGTTCGGCGGAAGCACGGTGTGAAACCCCGTGTTCGCCGGACGTGCATCGCCCAAAAGTTGTCCACTCCAAGTCGCCATGGCTGAAACCAGCCTCGTTCGGTCCGTCGCATCATAGGCCCTGTCCAAACATTGCTGTGGAATGACGGGACCGCCGTTATAGGGAGTCGCAACCGTACCATTGGTGAATCCCGCTCTGATCGAGAAATCCGCGGCTCCAATATCCGTACCGGTCGGCGTGGGGGTTCCCGTGGTATTACTGCAGAGTTTTTCGCTCATGCCGATCGTATTGCTGGTTCCATCACTCACCGAAGAAAACGTTTTCCAACTCGCCGGGAAAAACATCCCGCGCATATAAGTTTTGGGATTCGCGGGTGCCTGATCCGGTCTTTCCGTACAGTTCCACATGCCATCACCCAGACTGACACGAATATTGAACCGGGATGGTCTCGCGCCGGTTGTCGGACATGTATATCCGGAAGGTTCGCGGGCATTGCCGTCTGAAGGGCAGATGAGCGCCGATACCGGCCCCGTCAAATACTCGGAGGCTTCACCCCACGGAGTGTTGGCGGTTGCGGTTTTCGAATCGCTCAGTCCGGTCAGGCCATTCCATTCCGATGTTTTTTCATAGTAGGGGAACAACATGACCACAGTCCCCCAACCTTCATACATGGTCGGCGTCGGTGTAACATTATTGAACATAAACCAGGAACGCCCCGCAGGAAACGCTTTGTGGGCATCCGCATAATTGTGCAACGCCAAGCCCATTTGCTTGAAGTTGTTGGAACACTGCATGCGTCGTGCCGCTTCGCGGGCCGCCTGAACGGCGGGCAACAGAAGTGCGATCAAAATTCCGATGATCGCAATAACGACGAGAAGCTCGACCAATGTGAAGGCGAGTAGATTACCCCCCCCCCCCATTTTTACAAAGCTTGCTTTGTCAGATTTGTACATTTTCATAACATAACCTCTCAAACAAACAGGAAAAAATAAAACAAACAGAATTCAGTTATTCATACAATAGATAACTGAATTCAATCAACAAACCACCGCACTGAAAAACAACACGGAAACAATATAAATTATAGGAAATAGTTGTCAAAAAATCAACGATTTTTGCAATAAAAAATTTGGGGAGATTGCATTTTCACAGGGTCAGTTTCAAAAATCACACGGTTGAAAGTTACCCAAACATTGAAAACCGCGAAAATGGCAAGATACATTATCAAACGACAATCATTAGAGTAAACTACTCACATGAACTTGCCTTGAATTTCATTGGATGTACATATGCGACTGCATATCCCGAACTCTTGTCAACGCAAAAAAGGCCGACAGCACGATGTCTTGTCTTGACACCTTGCCGCCGGCCTTTTTACTAGCGACGTTCCGCAGCGTTTCCGGTTTTAGAACGTCATCTGGTAACCAATGGACGCGTATTGCGAGTTGGTATTGGCTCCGTAGATTCCGTTATACTGCACGAAGAACATCCGTGACTTCAACCGGTTCAGGTAAACCTGGGTGCCAAGTCCCACGTTGACGAAGGAGCGGCTCAGGTCGCTGCCCTTGATGTCGAATTCCGGACCACCGATCAGGAACTGATTGGTGCAGGTCGGCTCGACATCGCCGGCGAACTGGTAGGAATAGGACAGGGTGCCGGTGAGCGAAGCCCGCTTGCAACCGAAGTCCCCACGCACGCCGACGCGACCGAACAATTGCGACCAGTCGGAACTGTTGTACCGGAGGGCGATCGGGAAATATCCGTCTTCCTCAGCAGTGTCCTGCTTGACATAGGCGTAGTCAATCGCCGCGAGCGGTCGGATCACGCCCTTGCACCAGCTGATCGGTTTGGCGATTTGCGCGCTTCCCGATATGGAATTGCCGGAGTATTTCGCGGAGAGATGCTCCCCGTTTCTGATGGGCACGTCACGATCCAGGCGGTAATTCTGGATGCCGTAGCTTCCCCAGAGTTTCAACTCGAAGTCGTTGGCGATTCGCGTGTTGAAGTGCAGGCCCAACAGGTAATCGTCGGCGATGACCCGCGAGTACACCTGGTCCAGTTTCGGTTGCGAGTACCCGAACAGGAAACCGACCGCCGTGTATTTCGACAGGGCGCGGTCATAACCCGCCATGAAGGAAACCCGCGAGATGCTGGAGCCCGACGTGTTGCCGTCGTTGTCCATGTGCATGTAATCGTAGTACGGCGTGACCCAGAGGTCCTGCTTGGCCACGTAGGGCGAGAGGATGTTCTGCTGCCCGAAATACACATGGTTGTCGCGTTTGCGCCAGTTGACCCGGTCGAAACCGAATCGCCAAGGCGAACGGAGCGGCATGTAGAACGACGCGGCACGGGTTTCGCCGGACAATTGACGCATCGCCTGGCGGAAATCGTCGTCGTTCATGCCCCAGAACCAGTCCAGAACCGGAAACCAGATGTCCTTTTCCTGGGTCAGCATGAGTTTATCGACATTCAGGCTTTGACGCCAGTTGTAAATCCAGTCGAGCGCCACGCCGACGGAATGTTCGTTGAACGATTTCCCCGAAGAGTGGAACGGCGTCTGGTGACGGGTCATTTTCAAAGCACCGTCTTCAATCACGGGATCTTCAAACCAGCGGCTCGGCCACTGGGTCAACTGGGCGTTCGGATCGCCGGTGAAGCCGCTCGAAGCATCCATGAATTGGATTTCGACGTCATCCTGATAGTACCCGGTCATCGGACGGAAATGGATGTGACCGTCCAGATTCGCGGCACCGGTGACGTCGACGTAATCCTTGTGCTGCTTGGTTTCCGCAGGAGTCGTGGGGTCACCGACCAGGGCATGATTGCTGTCGCCTTCGATATCGAAGTCGAAAATCGCCACGCCGTCCTGTTTCAGGTCGAAGTTGCCGACGATGTCGATTTGTCCGTAGCGCCCGACCGGAAGCGGATTTCCGTGTGCGTCGACGTAAATCTTGCCATTGTCATCGAACGGGTCGGCCCATTTACCGAGGTAATACATGCTGACCATCCCGTTTTGCGAGAAGTCGAGCGGTGCGTCGGCGTCCCACAGGCTTTTGCTTCCGTAACCGGGCGAGAATAACCCGCCGTCTTCGAAAGCCAGGGTTTGCAGCGTAATCTTTCCTTGGGAACCGAACGGTCCGAGTGTCGTGGGATTAGCCTTGATGTACCCGTAGGTGGTCCCTTCAAACATCGCGCGGTTCTGGAACGTCATGTCGTTGGCCGGCCCGTCGATGACACCGCGGTCAATCGTGAAATAGGCGTTGTCAAACGAACTTGTTCCCCCGCCGAGGGCGAGATGGGCCCAACCTCGCAAAGTCCCGTTGTCAAGATTGTCGTTATAATTGAGCCAGACTTCGGCGCGCTCATATACGTTCATCGTGGCACTGCTTCCCCCGGTCGGAATCGCCGCGGCGGTGTTCGACCCGAAAATGTTCAGGATCGTCCCTTCGCCCCAAATTTCCGCCAGTCCGGTCCCGGCCGTCGAGTTGACGCCGAAATTTCCGGTGTTGATCACGGCCCCGTCATGGAGCATCAGGTGACCATCGCCACTTTCGCCCACGATGGTGTTCTCCGTGTTGGTCCACACGGTACCCTGGCCGTAGATGTCGAATATGCCGACGCCGGTCGCTTCCTTACCGATGATGAGGTTGTTGCTTTTTCCCCAGTTGCCGTTGGCAATGGTGAACTTGCCGGTTCCCTCTTCGCCGACGATTACGTCATGGTTGAAGGCGTCCCACCCGGACAGCGGCGTGGTCAGATCGACTTCGACGTTGTCACCGGCGTTTTGTCCGATATGATCGTCCTCCGCCGAGGTGTACATTCCCTTGTAGGTGAGCTTGATGTCCCCGTGGAGACGAATCCCCTCGTTGAAGTCCATCGTGCTCCCCTCAATCACAAGGTCGGCATGGCCGGAAGTCGGCGTGAAATCGACGTATCCGTTCCCCTGGAACGTGTAGCCGTTGAGCTTGATCGTAACGACATCGCCGGGGCGCAGTTGATACAACTGCGGGTTTTGCACGCCGATGCTGCGCCGGAGATTGATGACCTTGTTGCCCGGCGAATACAAAGTGTCGTTGATGGCGTCGAGCAATTCGATTTCATCATCGACGTTGAACTGCGCGGTGGAGGAATCCCACCAGGGATAGGATTGCGCCGAGGCCGAAGCCGCGAATCCCATGAGGATGAGGACTGCTGCAAACGAGCAGAGGAGTCCCCTCACTCTTTTGTACTTCAATTGTCCTGATCCTTGGAAAACCGTCATGACCCTGCATCCTGTCGTCAAACTGTTATTATAATTTTTTCTCATGTTTTCACCCATTCCTTTCCACTTAGAAGTTTTTCTGTAATCCAAGTTGAGCGGCATGGGTCGTCGAGTGACTGCCCGCTAACACGGCATAGTCGATGAAGACCATGCTCTGCTTGCATTTGCCGAGGTAGGCTGCGGCCCCGACGTTGGCGGTGATGAAACCGGACCCGTCGTCGACCCCGCGGATATTGAATTTATCCCCCCCGAATTGGAACTGATTGTCGACGTTCGTGTAACGACGCCCTCCCATCAGATAGGAGTAGGAAACGCCCGCACGGAGGTTTCCGTTCGAGCCGCCGCGTTCCACCATGATCCCCGGGCGACCGTAAACGCGGACGTTCGTGGAACTGTGGAAATCAAGGGCGACGAGATCGGAGGCCCGATAATCGGTGTTGTTGATCCTGTACGTATCGTCGAAGTCGGCGTATTCCGACGCCCTGTTCTGCCAGACGGCCATCATGTCGAGAGCCATGTAGGGCCGCACGGTCCACTGGCAGCATTCCCCGAAGTAGAACGGCCGGGCCAATTCCGTGCTTCCCGCAAAACTGAGGCCGGCGAAGTCGCTCATCAGGTTGCCGTTGATCGGCTGGTCCGAGCAGACGAAGGCGCTGCCGTTCCAGGCGGAATGGCTCAGGTTCATGTCGATGTTGCGGGTCGTGTGGTAGTTTTGAATCCCCATACCGAGGTAGTTCTTCCACTCCCAGACGTCGCAGATGTTGACTCCGTGATACAGGCCGAACTGGAAGTCGTCCGATTTCGCGTTCGAACGATACGCGTTCAGCTTGCCCTGGTTGTAGGCGAACAATGCCCCGAGATAGGCACGTCCTCCCTTCGAGGCCCGTTCATATCCGGCCATGAACCCGTTGCGACGCAGGGTGTAATCCCCGGCGTTGCCGTCCGAGTCCGTCGAGTTGTCCGTGTAAATGTAACTGCCCCAAAGTCCCCGGCAACCGACGATATTGCAGCTCCGGTTCTGCGGCCCGAAGAACGCGTGTCCGTTGCAGCGGTTGAAACCGTTACGTTCGTTCACGTAGGTCCACGGATTCTGCAGCGCCATCAACATCGAATGGGCGCGGATTTCGCCCGAATACAACTTGTAGGCGTCAAGGAAATCCGGGTCTTCCAGGTACCAGAAGTTCCGCAGGAACGGCAGCCATCGCTGATCACGCAAGGCGTAAATCGAGTCGAGAGCCTGTCCCAGGCTCGTTTCGTTGTAGGTGTGGGCCGCATCCTCGAACGGATTTTCGTTCAAGGTCATCGACACGTAGAGAATGTCGTCGAGGAGACCGTCCCCGTTGACGTCGTCCTGGCGGATTTCCTGGTGGGCGCCATCGAAGAACCGCGAAGGTTTGATCGTCAACGTGTCATACATCCGGTCGATGCTGCCGGTCAAATTGTTCGCACTCTCGACCGTAACGACGTCGTATTCCAAGGTGTCTTCATAGTAATCGCTCAATCGGGCGTGGATCATGAGTTCGCCGCTGAGCGTCGCCTTCACCTGGTCGGTCGTGTTGAGCGGATCGCCGACGACGTAAATGTGGTCCTGCTTCTTGTTGTTGTTTCCCGTCCCCGCGCCGAAATCGTAGTATCCCGCGTTGACGTCGAAATAGGTCTTGACGTTGCCCGTCATGTTCAGGGTGTGCCCGAAGCTCAAGTCGCCGTAAAAGTCCTTTTCGCAACGGGTCTGCCAGCCGTAAACCAAACCGGGGTCGATTTCCGCCTGCCCGGAGTCCCACGGTCCGTCGCTCTGGCGGAAGTGGACGCCGTTTTCGCCGGTGATCAAACCGATCCCTTCCACGCGGGCGTTGGTCACGGTCATGCGACCGGTCCCCACGTCGAAGAGCGGGTTGCGAGTCACGTCGATTCCCCCGAAGGGATCGACCGGCGGCGTGGGAACCGGATTCTTGTAGGCGTTGTCGAGGTGGAGCACCGCGTTTGTGGCGATTTCCGCATCCCCGTTCATTCGCACGACCGCATTGGCGTCAAGCCAGACCAAAGCATTGTGCGAAGCCCCGAAAAGACCGCT
Source organism: Thermoguttaceae bacterium (assembly GCA_031548645.1). GTDB lineage: Bacteria > Planctomycetota > Planctomycetia > Pirellulales > Thermoguttaceae > WRMR01. Next base: position 2,685 of record JAVBQX010000217.1, on the reverse strand, counting down.
TCCCTTCATGCGGTCGGCATCTGCAAGTCCTTTGCCGTGGTAAAAACTGCTGTTCGTATTTGCCATGATGCGCAGGGTGGACGCGGGATCGTCGACGAAAACTTCCCCTTCGGAACCTGCCACGGTGCCGATGTAAAGTCCGCCGGTTTCGCCCAAGGCCCCGTCGTAAATGCGAAGCGTTCCGCGGCCGAGATTGCCGTTGCCGACCACGGTGCTGCCGTAACTTTTGAAGAATGAACGACCGTTGGTCGTGTCATTCCCGTTGACGAACAACTGGCCGCGACCGGTGCCGGCGTCGACATAAGTCGAATCGACCGTCGTTCCGTTGGCGCCTGTTACGAGCGAACCGCCGTTGATCACCCGGGCGAACGCGTTTCCGTTCACGCCGATGTCCAATTTGCCGTCCACCAGCCACGTCGAGGTGGTTGCCCCATACTGGGTACTAATGGGCAAAAAGCCATTTGACCCCGAACTGAACGGCCGGACATTATCCAGCGGAACGTAAACCGCCCCGTTGGCATTGAACTGACGTGCCACGCTCAGATTGAGTTTGTTGTCGATGACGACGTAACCGTTGCTCCAAACGCCTGCCGCGGCGGGCGTCCCGGCGATGGTACTGCCAGTAATGGGGTCCGTGGCATGAGCGCCGCCGTTATCTTCCACGCCGATTTGGCCGCTTCCCGAGTGGACCAATCCCCCACGTGTGATCGCAAGACCGGGATCGTTTCCGGTCGTGAGACCGGCTGCCGCGTTGGTCGCGTTAACCAGGTCTGCGGTTCTTTGGGGATCGGCAAACCAGTTGGCCGAATCGTTTTTGTAGCGGTTGCTGGAACGGACTTCCGTGTAGGTGCCGCCCGCCTGGCCCTTTTGACCGACAACCAACGCCCCGGTGACGTTCATCGTCGTTCGATAGGCATCGCTCGTACCGTAACCGTCAACATAAACGCGACCGAGACTGTCCACCTGGTTGGCAATGGTCATGCCGGCGGCTTCATTGAATTTCGAGCCGTCCCAAAGATACATGTCGCCTTTTCCGGCATCGGCGATGAAACTGTTGCCGTCGCCCGAGCGGTTGATTTGGGAATCATCACCGAAAACATTGACCGCGCCCACGCTCCCGGCATTGACACCGACAATGAAGTTACCTACCCCTGAATTGAGAACGCCCCTGTTACCCGCCGCGCCCGTATAGACGCCATTGGAACCTGAAAAAATATTGAGCGTTCCCGTTCCCGATTCACCGACATAATAGTAACCGGTGTTGCCCCAGGTACTGTTGGAGATATTCGCCGTGAACGTGGAACCGGCCAGTTGTGCCAACGAGGTGCCTGCGCTTGTTGTCAGTGTCTGTCCCCACATGTGGTTGATGACGCCGTTTGCGCTGCCGTTCGTTCCGGCACGGAACAATCCGGCGACAGTCATCGCACCGCTATTGATATTGAGGTAATGCGTCCCCGACGTGGTTCCGACATCGGCAGCCCCCAACAAAGTCAAATAACCGGCTTTCGGCCCGTTACCGTGCCAGTTCATTAATCCGTCTTGATAGACTTGAAAGTTGTCTTCAAACCGCATCCCGATATTCGTCGTGCCGTTCAATATATTGGCAGTGGAAGTCCCGTTGACGGTCATGTACCCCATGTTGTTGAAGCCGGTACTTTCCAGCGGATTGACGATGTGCCACCAGTTGGCCGCCGTGGTCGGACCGGTCGCTCCGCCGCTGGTAAAACTGAAGTTGGACACCACATTGGCCCCAACGCCCGTCGTCGGATTGAGCCCGGTGTAATGCGTGGAGTTGCCTCCATTGCTGATACTCCCGCCACTTCCCAAGCCGCCATACAGTTTTACCGTCGTGCTGTCGAGCGTGCCGACGTCGAGAACGCCCTCGGCAGCCGGATCATTCCCGACATTCAAAGTACCGTTGTTGCCTGTGAAATTCGCGATTTCAAGTTTATTGATTTCAAGGCTCAAACGACCGGCACCAACTTTATCCAGCGTTCCGATGGTGTAATGCCCCGACATGTAACCGGTTGTTGTGGCCGGGTCGATGCTGACATTCAGATGTGTTGTTCTTCCTGCCGTGACATTCACCGCGTTCGTCCCAACCACATCGTTATAAATGTAAGCTTTGGTCAGATACCTTGGCGTGTGCGAGTGGGTCGTATAATACGGCCCATCCCAACCAGTATCACTGGAGTTTCGGGTATAATATGTCCCTGTTGAACTGAAGCTATCGGTGTCGAGATCGGTTACACGTACAGTACCCCCATTGGATGTGTTCAGGTGAGTGATCACATTATTACTGGTGTCTTTTCCCCACCAATTATTGACTTCAGAAGTATTGGTAAACCAATCACAGTTTTGCCATTGGTTTGCGCTGCCATACTTGGGATTGTCATCCCAAGACCCGTGGTCCGTCCTATCGTTGGTCACACCGACGTTTGTCTGTGCCATGACCTGCGGCGCCGTGCCAAGAAACGCACCAACGACCAAGACGGTCGCGAAAGCGGTTTTCGTGACCATCTTGGGAATTTGAGCGATGCTGGGCCGCAATTTCCTTAGCTTTCTCCGAAGCCATCTCGGCAGTAAATAAATACTGAATTTTTGAAAAAATTTGATATGCCTCATGCTCTTTCTCCGTTTGCTCCAACCAAAATTACAGATGGTCCACCTGTTTTTCCGTCAAAA
>JAVBQX010000146.1:0-21592 GCA_031548645.1 Thermoguttaceae bacterium | reverse complement strand
CTGGCAGAGTGGTTTCACGGAAACGAACCGGCGATCGAATGGTTTCCTGTTGAGCTATGACGACGAAAGCTACGACCAGACGCGATTCCGGTTCGGGGCCTCGGCGCTGATGGCCTTCAAACGCATGGATTTGGAAAGCCGTTTGATGTATTCCTGCCTGCTCGGCGGCGACGCGGCCCCGTCGTCCGGCGCGGCCTTCGCGTCCTTGCCGGGTGAGCATTTCGTCGTCGACGGCGTCAACCTCGGCTATCATGCCCTGAGCCTCGGCATGACGGGCAGTATCTACCTCAACGCCAAACGCTCCAGTATCCTGAACCTCACCTACGAAAGCACGCTTGGCCGCCGCAGTGTCAGCCAGGTTGCCGCCCTCGGATACACGATGATGTATTGAGGGTATTTTTTATTATCACTTGCGTTACAGCGAGTCAAGCGAGATTCAAATTCCGGGGGGGCGGCACGGATTCGACTTCCGGTTTTGCCGTTTGTTCCTGAAACGGTTGGTATTCCGGGACGAATTTCCGCAAGAGACTTCGCATTTCATCTTGTGATGCATCATCCAAAAGGCCGCACAGAGCCTCAATCTGGTGACGCACGGAATCGATGGGGAATTGACGATGCTGGGCCGCTCTCAACTTGGGGTGCTCGGTTTCCAAAGTTTGCTCGGCATCGAAATAAAGTTCTTCATAAAGTTTTTCGCCCGGCCTGAGACCGGTGAACTGGATTTCAATCGCATTTTGCGGAAGACCGGCCAAACGGATCATGTCGACGGCCAAGTCGACGATTTTCACCGGCTCGCCCATGTCGAGGACAAAAATTTCACCGCCTTGTCCCATGGCCGCGGCCTGCAGAACCAATTTACATTCCCAATGATGCGACGCCCATCGTAACGCTGAACGGCACTTACAACAACGTCAGCATGGATGAAGCCGGCAACATTCGGGTCGCTTTCAGTTCGCTCGGCACGACCACGTTCGCTTACACCGTCAGTTACCAACACAATGGTGTAACCGTTGTGCTCGGCAGTGCGAACGTGACGGCCAAAATTGACTACACCGGCAATTTCGTCGTTGACAATGCCGAAGATACGATTGATTACAACTTCACCGAAGGCAATCTTACGCTTCGTGAAGCGCTCTTCATCGCGGCCAATTACAAGGCCGATACAACCGGAATCGCCATTACTTTCGCCGGGGATATTTCGACGATCGTCATGGCCGGTGCCCAGAATTACAATTATTTCGTCAGCAAGAACGTCGCTTCCATCAGCGGAACGAGTGGCCAGCGCGTGAAGATTGATGCCAACAACGAATCGCCGATCTCGTGGTCTCTGCAAACGACGACAGGGAAGACTTCAATCTTGAATCCGGCAACGGTCTGAGCATCCGCGAGGCTCTCTGGCTTGCGAAATTGCACGATGGTGCGGATACGATCACGTTTGCCCAAAACCTGGCCAACGAAACAATCACAATGGAAACCGGCAAAGAACTGACCGTCAACTCCGATGTGATGATCATCAATAACACCAATGCGAGTATTATCATTGATGCCGTTAATGAATCACGTATTTTCAATGTTGCCAAGGGCGCGACCGTTGGCATCACCAACGTGATATTGACAAACGGGTACTCCAAATCGGAAGGTGGAGCGATTTATTCGAAGGGCGCTTTGACATTGAACAAAGTGGTTATCAGCGATTCCTTTGCCGAAACTTATGGTGGAGGACTCTACCAATATGCCGGCTCAGCGACGCTTGTCGATTGCCAGGTCAATAATAATGAGGCTTCCATTGGTGCGGGCGTCGTCTACGTGAACGCTTATGGAACGCTCATCGATACCGTTATTGAAGGTAACGTCGCTTCCAACCAAGGAGGTGGTTTGTACCAGGATCGCGGGAAAGTGACCGTGACTGGCGGCACAATCAAAGGTAATGAGGCAACATCTGGAGCGGGTTTTGCCCAAGCCGTCAACAGTTCAACGACGTTTACCGGAACCGAATTTACGAATAATAAAGCCTCGGCCCAGGGCGGTGCGATTTATTCGTCGTCGTTACTGACTCTTGTCGATGTCGACATCAATAATTGCTCGGCCACCTTGCAAGGCGGCGGGGTTTATCATAAAGATGTCACTCTCGGCGTCAATTGTTCCATCATAATCAGTGAAAGCATTTTCACAGACAATGAAGCTGATAATGGTGCCGGTGTATTTTTGCTGGGTGCAATAAAAGCAACAATCACCAACACCGATTTTGATGGCAACATCGCCGTCACAAATGGTGGTGCCTTGTATCAGGATGGCGGAAAGCTGATCGTTTCCGGTGGTCTCATTGAAAACAACGAAGCCAAATCCGGGGCCGGTTTTTACCAAAACGTGGGAGGAACGGCCGATTTTACCGGTACGGTGTTTGATTTCAATGTCGCAAGTTTGACCGGCGGGGGAATTTATTCGAAGGCCACCTTGACATTGGACAATGTGGTGATCAGCAATTCATCTGCTGTGTCTTATGGTGGAGGTCTCTACCAATATGCCGGCTCTGCGACGCTTGTCGACTGTCTGATTTCAGGCAACAAGGCGTATTATGGCGCGGGCATCACCTTTGAGAACGCTTATGGAACGCTTACCGATACCATTATTGAAGGCAATATTGCCAGTACCGGCGGCGGGGTATTCCAAAATCGCGGGAAGGTGACCGTGAATGGCGGCGTATTCGAAGGAAATGAAGCGAAAATCGGAGCGGGTTTTGTTCAGGCCGTCAACAGTTCAACGACGTTTACCGGAACCGAATTTACGAATAACAATGCCTCATCCCAGGGCGGTGCGATTTATTCGTCGTCGTTATTGACTCTTGTCGATGTCGACATCAATAATTGCTCGGCCACCTTGCAAGGCGGCGGGGTTTATCATAGAGATGTCACTCTTGGTGCCAATTGTTTCATCATAATCAATGACAGTACTTTTGCCGACAATAAAGCTGGCTCTGGTGCGGGTCTGTTTTTGCTGAATGCTTTGGGTGCGACAATCACCAACACCGCTTTTGATGGCAACATTGCTGACACGGATGGTGGTGCCTTGTATCAGGATGGCGGAAAACTGGTTGTTTCCGGGGGGCGCATTGAAAACAGCAAAGCCGAACTTGCCTTTGGTGGAGGAATTTATTCGAATTCAAACTTGTCGCTTGCCAATGTCGTGGTCGCCGGTTGTATCGCCGGGACACGTGGTGGCGGAGTCTACCATAAAACCGGGACATTGACAATTCAAGGAGGAAAATTCGAAAATAACGAAGCTACCAACTGGGGTGGTGGTCTTTGGACATCCGCCGCCAATGGCATCGTTGCAATTTCGGGTGTTGATTTTATTTCCAACACGGCAGGTGGCGGAGCCGGCATTTATAATTCGGCTTCCCAAATGACCATTACGGGAGGGGCTTTTGAGAATAACAACACTCTCAAAGGTGGTGCGTTATACCAAGACCGTGACGGAAAAACCACGATTGACGGAACTGCTTTTACCGGGAATGCGACCGGGAACAAGGGTGGTGCCATTTACAACTTTGGCGACCTCGTTTTGAAAAACTTTGAAGATAAATTCAGTGGCAACACGGCTGTCGACGAAGGCGATGCAATCGCCATCATGATGGCAACCGGCAAATTGAGTCTTCCTGAAACGGATATCGTCGATTACGAAGCTCTCACCGAAAATATCTTCTTTGACGATCTTGACATTGCCAACTGGTAATCCAATTTTCAGCGGTGTTTGATTTTTGATTCGTTCAAAAACCTCCTTTGATTTCAAAGGAGGTTTTTTTTGTGCGCTCGGTCGGCATGTTATTGAACTTGGACGTGCGAGTCATCTATCGGCATTCAGATGGGTGTAGCAGCCATCTGCAAACACCCGAAAGTTCTCGCAAAGAGCCGTAATTTCAACAGGTTGCAGCTCTTTCTTTTTTGTACAAGTCGATTCGTTTCATCTTGATTCCATGACTTTCTACTGCTTCGTCCAATTACAAATTGGGATATGATTAAATCGCGGAATCCGTAATATACCTGAGCCGTTTGAAAATTCTCGAACCCCGTAACCCGAGAGTCCGTTTTCCCAGAGGGTAAACGGACGGCTTCAAGGGAAATTTCAATTGGCTATAGTATAATAGTTTCGATCCGCAATTTCCGATCCGGGCCGCCGAGCTCGGGGTTGAGAATTTTCAACATTTGAAATGCCGATTCGGCTTCCTGTCGACGTCCCAATGCGATGAGCAATCGCAATATCGCCTCTTTCGCGTCCCACCAGGATTCCGAACGCGCCGATGAATGCTGTTCGACGGAACGCCAGATTTTAAGCGACATCTCGCGTGACGGCACGTCGGACTGACGCTCCAGAATTTGCGCGAGCGGCTTGAGCAGCGTCACGTCGCCGGGCGACTTCCGGAGCAATTGCCCCAGCAGATCGACGGCTTCCTGTGCTTTGCCCGTGTCGGCCAACGCATCGGCGCGAATCACGTCGAGTTTTTGGCGGTCGATCATCGCGTCGCTATTCGTTTGCTGTTTCTGCTCAATGACCTGCGCGATTTCGAGCCGCATTTCCCCGAGTGGACGGCGGTTGGCCGCGGGTGAAATGTCGGCCAGTCGCTGCAATCGCTCGAACGCCGTCATGAGCGCGTCGAGGTCCCACTGACGCATATGTTGCAAAATTTGCGACGCGTCGTTGATTTTTCCCTGCGCGGCGAACAGGTACAGCAGCATCGAATCGACGGCGGCCCGCCATTCAGGCGAAGCCTGTTTGTAATTCGCAAGGCCGATCCGCAACATTTTTTCGACCGACTGGTATGCGGCCGGGAGATTGACGCCGGGGTTGGCCGCCCGGTTGCGTTCGATCACGTTCGCGTACAAAAGGCCGTATTTCGCCGTACACAACAGGCACCGGGCGTCGGCGTCGTTCCAGTCGGCGACGACGGCGTTGTCGGTGTTGAGCAGCCGCCGGTAAAACCAGGCAACGGCCTCGTTTTCCACCGTCGCTTTCACATCCGGCGTTTCGAGCCGCAACCGGTCGAAACATTGATCGGCCGCGTTGATGATGTCAAGCGCAAGCGGCGAACGGTTCGTGACCGGCGCAAGCGTTTCGAGCGCGTCGCGAAATTTCGACTCGTGTATCAGCAGTTGTGCCTCTTGCAAACGCAGCGGGTCGGCCTGTTTCGAGTGCGGCCATGTCCGGTAATGTTCCCGCAGCAGGGACAGATAATCGTTAAGTCCGCTTTCGTCGCCGGCTTGCAAAAGTCGCGCCGCGTGGTACAGCGCCGCGAGATGGGCCTCAATCGCGTCGACGTATTTCGGATGCGAAACGGCCAGCGTTCGATAACGGTCGATGACCGCCTGTTCGCGGCTTTTCGTCTGCCGCCAGATTTCCGGCGACAGTCGCGACGCCATGTCGGGCGGCGTCACATTTTGTGCGTCGGGCGATGTTGATTCGTCCAGCGACGCGACAAGGCGTTGCCATTGCCGGTCGGCGGCGTCGGCCAGCAATTCGGCGGCCTTTTTCGCGAACCGGAACGATTCGGCGGAATCGGACGCGGCCGTCGCGGCGGCGAGCCGGTCGTAACGGTCAACCGCTTCGTCGATTTGTCCCTCGCGCACCAATGCGTCGGCCCGCTGTTCGACGAACACGGGGTCGTTGCCGAAAAAACGCGATTCGGCCGTCATGAGCAGTTCGGCCCGCCGGTGCCAGTACGAGGCGCAATCGCGTTCGAGCCGCTGCGTGATTTCGAGCACTTGCCGCCGGCATTCCACGAGATTCGACGCGGTGGTCGTGCCGACGATCTGCGGCACGCTGCTTTGCGTTTCGATGTTGCGTTTCCAGAAAAAAAGGTACGCCCGCATTTTCGCGAATAATAAATCAGGCACCCCGGCGACGGCAAGTTGTTGCGGCGTCATCGCGGGTGAGTTCGCGGGCAAGGTACCGGGCAATGGCGGCAATGCGGCATCGACGGCCTGCAACGCGGCGTGTACCCGGGCTTCGTCCCGTCGGTCGACGGCCAATTGCAAATCAACGGCCGCCAGTTCCGCCCGCTGGTGCGGCGTCAGCAAATCGGCGGAACGCAAACGGTCGGCCAACGCGACGGCTTCGTCATATTGTTGCGACATGCGATAACACGCGATCGCTTCGAACGCGGCGAAAGTCGACAGTGTTCCTTGCCGGAAATCGCCGGGCGGTTGCGTATCGGTCGGCGTTCCGGCAGCGAGCATCGGTCGCAAAATCGCAAGGGCCTGCGAAAGTGATTCGTCGTTTTGATCCGGTCGACAGCGCGCGAGTAGCCGCAATGCGACGGCCTTGCGAAATCGCAACAACTGGGCGAGCGTCATTTGCGCCGTCGTTTCGCGCGAGGTCGTCGGTGAGGCGGGCTGTCGTGCGATGCGTTGCGAAACGCGTTCGAGTTCGGCGTCGATGTCCGCGATGGCCGCGTCGAGCAGTTCGGCGGCTTGCGGCGAAACGTCGTTCGTCGCGTCCGCGTCATTGATGAGCAGTCCGGTGTAAGCGAGTCGGGCGTTGATCCGTTGCAGCAGCACCGCAGCGGCGAAGGGCGTATCGGCGAACAGCGGTTCGGACTCGGCGCAACAGCGTTCGATGCGTTCCCAAACGAGCGACCGGTTTTGCGGCGGGGCGTTGCACAATTCCTGTTTTTCCGCCTGAAGCAACGCCCGCGTGTAGCCTGCCTTTTGCATCGCGTCAAGCGAATCGGCCGCGATCCGTTTGCGACACTCGAATGTGACGAGATCGGTCAGGCCGAGTTCGGTCAGCCCGTCCAGGTAACGCTGTTTGAGCGGCGACAACATCGGGGCAAGCGTCGCGGTTTCAAACCGGTACCAGTCGTCGGGAAGGAAATTTTGCGATGACGGCGCGACGGTCGCGGCGGGAACGGTCGGCGTCATGCCCGTCGAAGCCGTCGTTTTTTGCGCGGGCGCGGGTTCCGTTTTGAGAAAATCGCCCCGCTGGGCCAAACCGTCGCGCGGCCCGGAGATGACGCCGAAACAAACGGCAAGACAAACGCCGATCACGGTCGCCGCCGACGTTTTCTGGCGATGATTCCCGGCTGTGCGTTTGAGATGTGTCATGCGATTGCCGAAAAAGCCTCAAAAGGTAGCCGACCGATCTCCGAGCGGTCGGGTCGGCAAAGCCGACGAAATTCTGCCGATGACGCTTTTTATCTTTTCCTGTCGTCGAATACGACGACGCAACCGCTCGGAGATCGGTTGCCCATCTTGAACCGCTTGCGTCATTTTCTCGATCAACTTCACCAAACCATTGTGTCTGGTCGTTTCCGTCAATATTTTAATCCGCCGGCGAGGAAAACGCAACTGGACGGTTTGTACCAGGCTTGGCCGTCGGCGTAGAGTTCGCGGTTGAAGGCTCCGCCGACCTCGAAATAGCCGCTGAGGCATTGGCCCGGCTTATTGCGGAATTCAAGGCCCAGCGCGACGCGGATGTCGTTGTAATCGGTGCGGAAAACGCCGTAATCCGTGTTGATGGCCCAGGAGCCGCCGCCGTAATCGGCCCGGACGTAGGCCCACCATTGCGTATCGTTGGTCGTATAAACGTGCCGCAAAATTTTGGGGTCGGGAAAGACGAGATGGCATTCCAAAACCGCGCTCGGGGCCCAGATGATACCGAAGGTCGGCATGAGCTTGATGCGTTCGCGGTTCAGGTACATGACGCCGGCCATCAGTTCGCAGGTGTTCGAATATTGATAATAGCCGCGGGCGAGTCCCCGGACGTAAATGCAGTCGCTGGTGATTTTGTTGAAATCGGAATACACGCCGACGCTGCCCCAGAGATCGAAGCGGAATTCGTTCCCCAGTTGCGGTTCGATGCCCGCGTCGAGCCAAGCGCCGAAGGTCGTTTTCGAAAAGGAGTAATTGTAATCGGGCGACTTGAGCGAGCTGCTCCAAAAATTCGCCTGGAATGCCGGGGCGATGTAAAACATCGTGTTCCCCATCATCTGGCAGGGAATGGCGAAACGCGTCTGCGCCCGCAACTCGGTGTTCCCGAGCGGGTTGCCGCCGCTGTTGGGCATCCAAAGCGCGTGTACGGTCAGACTGTTCATGAAACGGATCATCTGATCGTAGCGTTCGCTCAGGGCCGAACGAAAATTCGGGTCGTAAGTCGATCCTGCGGACGACGGCCCGGTCACGGTCGAATAGCCGGAGTTCGGCGAACTGTAGGGCCCGGTAAAGGTCGGCCCGGCGGCCCCGGGAGCGGTCGTGGGCGAAAGGCTGTTGACGGGTCCCCATTCGGGATTTTGGGCCAGCAAAACGACCGGCGTGCCGGACGGAATGCTCCCGAATTGCGTGTCGACGCCCGTCGTCAACATGCCGGAATCGCCGGACAAATCGTCGGTGAGCGTCGTGGAAGCGAGCCGGATGGGATTCGCGCCGTAGGTGTTGCCGTTCCAACCGGCGGATCGCACCCCGTTGGAATTGGCGTTGACCGGAACGGCGACGAGCACCATGTCGCCCTGGTTTCCGGTAGTGTTGGTCGCGTTGTTCCAATAGGCCTGCGGCAGGACGATACCGTTGACCGGCGTCGCGTATTGCGTTCCTCCCCCCGCGTTGGGGACGACCGCGACGTATGCGGCGTTCGAAATCCCGCTGTTGACGTACCGCCCGCCGGCGAGCGGTTGCAGGGGAGTAATCGCCGGTGCGACATTTTGCGTACCGACTTCAACGAACGCGGATTCGTCATCGGCATTGTCGTCGAAAGCGACTTGAAATTGGTCGAGTGAATCGGCCTGAAGTGGAGGCCCCGCGCAGGATAGCATGACAAAAAACGCCGCCGGCAGCAAAAGCCTTGCCGTTATGGTCGATAGTCGGGGCATTGGGCGGGTCGATTGGCGGTGTGTCGATTTTGTCATGTTTTGCCGCAGTCGCATCGTGCATCTGACGTTGTAGCGGGAATTGTTCAAAATCAACAAGATTCCCATATTAACAAATTACCGAATTTCCGCGCGAATGATCGGCGAAAGTTACGCATATTTTGACAATATGAAAAATAAAAGCTCAAGTCAAGGGCAATTGCGGCCGATGCGTTACGAGCTATGAGACAGGTTTCCGCGAAGCCTTTATTCCGACGGAGCGGGCGGCGGCGGTTCGTAGTCGAAGTCGCGCCAGACCATCGGGCGACGATGCCGTGATTCGATGCGCAGCACGACATCGCCGTTTTGAAAAATGCGGACCGTTCCGGTCGATTGGCTGACGACGATGGCCAAGGCGTTGGTCGTCCGGCTGATGGCGGCTCCGGCCCAGTGACGGGCGCCCAAACCTTTCGAAAGTGTGATGGTGGCCGTCGTGGTGTCAAGGTAACGGCATGCGGCCTCGCAGGTTCCGTCCGACGAAATGACGAAGGCCCCGTCGAGTTGGGCGATTTCCTTGATGCCTTCGCGGATGCGGGGGTCGTTCAAATTCCGCTCTTTCCGCTGGTAGCCCCGCACCGGATCGAAGCCGGCGGGCTTGCTCTGCATGAGAACACGCCGCGTATCGCCGATGACGAACAGGGTGCCGACGGCCTTGCCTTCGCGGCCTTCGCGGCCGACTTCGACGGCGAGATCGACGACCAGCTTGAGCGTTTTGAGCGGCACTTTCGATTCCAGTTGCCGCAAATCACGGCCCGAGAGGCGGTCGAGGTGCTCGCCCAGGTTGATGACGCTGACCGAATCGAATTGCATCGGATCGAACCCGCTGTACACGGCGATGACCCGGGAACCGGGCGTCAGCGAATCATCGGCCACGGCACGCAAAATGGCCTGGGTCAGCACGGAATACACGGCGTCGTCTTCCGAAGTCTTGACCGGAACGGTGATAAAATCGAATTCCTCGGCCCCGTTGAGATATTCGGGCTTGGTGGCCGCGATCAGAACCCTTGCGCCGTCAACGAGTTTGCGCAAACGCCCCCAGTCGACCTCTCCCTCGGCGAGAAAAAGAACGCCCGCGGCGCCCAATTCTTCGGAAAGATGCAACGCGTGGTCAACGAGGAATTTGAAATGATCCGTAAATTTGAGTGGCTCCATCACAGTTGACCGCCTGATAAGATTCCGTGTCGAGACCGTATATGCGTGAACACCCTTCGTCGTCTCGTGGGTGGGAACGCCCCCCAAGACAAGCTCAAGGCCGTGTTCGACTTGCGAAAGAGGATCCGGAGTTGTGCTAAAACTTGACATACAATATAGTAAGATATTTTTTTGATCATGCAACCTTCTTGGGGTAACTTATTTGACAAAATTGTCATTTTTCTCATGATCTATCCAATCGGGCGGCGGTTTTCGTTCTTTAATCATTCAAGGAATGCCTGTTTTGACCTTATCATGCCACTATTACGGGCAAAATGTCGGAATGTTCAAAACTTTTTCCGAATTTTTTCGTATTCATGACGTATACGGGGTTTTCCAAGGTAGGGGGAATGAATTTTCTTGTTTTAAGATCGAATTTCCTCTATAATGAGCATTGGGTTTACCCCATAAAAATTATGCCGGTCTGTCAAAGAAAAATCGAAGCGTTTTCGACATTTGATGCTCGAATGACGCCCAAATACAACGTATTGTAAGGAGGAGATATCATGTCTGTCCGCAACTTGAAAATCCTAAGTCTGACCCTGCTTTTCCTGCTCTCCGCGGGAAGCGCGGTCGTTTTTGCGCAAGCACGTCCGGGAAGACCCTTGCCACCCCGGGACACGGCCCGACCGGGACAGGGAATGTCCCGTGAGGACGCAATGAACCAGCAGTTTTCTCTTGAGAGACAAAGGCAGGAAGAAAAAGCATATCAGGCGGAGATAGACGAAGCCCGGTGGCAGGCAGAACAAGACCGTCTGGCGGCGGAACGGGAAGCCGCAATGCGTGCCCGCCCGTCCATTGACCGGAAGTCCCCCGCCGGGTTTCAGTCGCCGACGGAACTGAATGAAGCCCTCGAAGCCATGCAGCCCGGCGCTGCCATCGAATTGCACGGCGACCTGTTCACCGCGGCCGACGGGATGATCCTTTCGGCGACCTATTACCGCGGGGCCAACGGGAAGGAGTCGGTGCCGGTCGTGCTGCTGCACGGCAAGGGCGGCAGTCGGCGAGATTTCGACCCGATCATCCCGGCCCTGCTCAAGGAGGGCATGTCCGTGCTCGTCCCCGACATTCGCGGACACGGAAAGAGTATCGAATTTATTATCGAGGAATTCGGCGAACCGACGTTTTTCCCGATTGATCCGGCGAACATCCCGCCAAACCCCCTGGCCTCGAACTGGCTGGCCGTTCGCTGGGACGGTTATGAACGTTTTACGCAAAACGAGGACGTGAGTACCAAGCCGGTGACCAAAATCAACATGAAACGTATTGACAAATACGAAGGCGTTGATTATGCCTGCATGGGCTTCGACCTGCAAGTCTGGCAGAATTTCCTCATCAACGAAAACAACCAGGAACGCCTGAATATCAGGAAGCTGAACCTGGTCGGCGTCGAGATGGGCGCGGGGCTCGCCGCGTTCTGGTGCCGTTGCGACCCGGGTTCCGGCGCTTCACGGCAGACGAAAACCCTGACGCTGATTTCGCCGGTCGTCGCCCGGGACTCCATGGAAGAGAAAAACGGCACCAATCTTCCCCTCGGTTACCTGAACACCAACGCGATGCGGAATTCGCTTGCCACCATGATCATCATCGGGAAGGACGACAAACGCGTTCTGCAGGACGCTGAAGCTGTGAAAGCCACCCTGTTGGGCAAAGGCAAAAAGGACGAGGAATCCGGCCTCAAGGCGAAATACCCCCTGATTTCGTGCAACACGGAAAAGCAGGGACGAGACCTGTTTTCGCTGACCAGCGCCAAAATTGATCAGGGCATCCCGCTCTTCATCAAGGACCGTCTTGGGAAACTGGAAGCCGCGGCCGCCGAGAAGAAAAACGACAAATCCCTCGTCTGGAGCGGGGGAAAATGGAACGCCAAACCGAAGCCCAAAACCTAGAAAATATCGCTTGAACGACCATGCCGCGCACATCAAAGATTGAACGCAACACGAAAGAGACGCAGATTGTTCTTGAGCTGAACCTCGACGGAACCGGCCGCGCCGACATTGCGACCGGCGTCGGGTTTTTCGACCACATGCTGACCCTGCTGGCCGGCCATTCGCTCGTCGATTTAACGGTCCGCGCGAACGGCGATCTCGAAGTCGACGCGCACCACACGGTCGAAGACGTCGGCATCGCGCTGGGCGAAGCCTTCGGGCTCGCGCTGGGCAACAAGTCGGGCATCCGGCGTTACGGGCATTTCACGCTCCCGATGGACGAAACGCTCGCGACCGCCGCGATTGATTTCAGCGGCCGGCCGTTTTTGGTCTATCGCGTGGCCTTCCCGGCGCCGACGGTCGGCGCGTTCGACCTGGAACTCGTGCGCGAATTCTGGCAGGGCTTCGTCAACGCCTCGCGCTGCAATTTGCACCTGCTGCTGCATTACGGCGAGAACGGGCACCACATCGCCGAAGCCGTCTTCAAAGCCACCGCCCGCGCCGTCCGCATGGCCGTCGAATCCGACCCGCGTCAACCCGGCGTCCCCAGCACGAAAGGCGTTTTGTAGCAAAATCGTCGCCGTAGCCGCCGCGCCAAGGTAGGGCGGTCACGCCGTGACCGCCGTCAGTGATGTGAAAATTTCCATTGAGACGCGAATGTCAGAGAGTGCATTTAAAGTTGGTGTGCCGGAAACGTGTCATATGAATTCGCAATACACCGCTTTTCCGATGGGAAACGCACAATCGCTCTCTGACGTTCGCGACTAGTTTAACGGATCACGATCAAAGAAAAACAATAAAAGGATTTTTTCTCATGCTGAAACGCCATGTCATCGTTTGTTGTTTTCTTGCCGCGACCCTGTGTCACGGCCTTGCCGTTGGCCAGACGGAGGCCGTGCTCGGTCAATCGTTCGGCGTCGCATGTGTCGTGGTGCCGATCAATCCGGGCGAAATTTCCGCCTCGCGCAGGCTCGAAGACATCCAGATTTACGAGCAAAACAACCGCATCCTGTATCCCGTCTTCGAGGTTCGCGAAGTGCCGCGGGAAGTGACGCAAACCTTTCAAAACGCGAGACGCCCCATCGGCCGCCTCGTCGGTGAGATACTCGACCAGACCGGCACGTCGATCGCCGTGTACTTCCTGTTCACCGGCGACCGTGCGCCGCTGAACGTGACGATCATGACTGGGCGGTCGATCCAAAAAACCGTGACGCCGGTGCAACGGCCCCTGCGCTACAACCAGCTTTTGCAGGAATGGTGGGACAAGTACAACAAGGACGCGAGCCCGCTCGTGCAGACGAACGATTATCCGCCGGTCGTCCGGGAGTATTTGCGGACGATGCTCTCCTACCGCCTCGGCTTGCAACGCCCCGAGGTCAAGCCGCCGATCTGGGACAAGCTGTTTTACACGGAACTCGGATTTCAACTTGACCCGACGGCCTCGCTGTTCGAAGCCCAGGCGAAACGCTTCTTCGAACCGCAACAATTTTCGCAGACTGCGCAGTATGACCTGCCGCCGGCGCTCGGCGATTTGATCCGGCAATATTCCGGCGCCCGAATCGAAAGCGCTTCGGGCACGTTGCAATACCTGCCCGTCGCGTTTGCGCAGCAGCAATCGACGCCGCCCAATGTTCCCCCGTCTGCATCCGCGCCGGCTTCCCCGCAACAGCAGGGCGACGCTTTTAAAAATGTGTTCAACCACCTTTTCGGCGAATCGACGCCGGATACCCAAACACCGTCGCAAGGCGACACCACACAGGCCTTGCCCGCCGATCAGGCCATTGAGCTTCTCACGAAAGGCGCCGCGACCAAACCCGCCTCGAAACCAGCGCCGAAACCGGAACCGCCGAAAGTCACGAAACCCGACGAAACAAAACCCGGCGGCGAAATACCGTCGCTTTGGGGCGCTTTGACGAAATCGTTTTCGCGTGCGACCGGCGGCGAAAGCGGCGGGGGCGTGACGCCGGGAACCGATGCCCAGTCGCGACTCGAAAAGGAATGCGTCGAACCGATCGCGTTTCATGTCCCGGAACATTGCTTTTACATCCGCTTCGGGTCGTACTCGAATTTCACCTGGTTCCAGGACACGACCGCCCTCTGGGGAGGCGACATGCGGAACCTCATCGCGCTGCGGGCGCTCAACACGCGCTCGGGCGAACGGCTCGAACAGCAAATCGGTCTGCGGCAGGATGCTTTGGCCAAACTGTTCGGCGATTCGGTCATCGACGACGTCGCGGTGATCGGCACGGACATATTTTTCGACGAAGGCGCTTCCTTCGGCCTGCTCTTCAGGGCGAAAAACAGCACGCTGCTGGCCAACGATTTCAACACGACACGCCGGGAACTGCTGCGGCAACGCCGCTCACAAGGGGCCGTCGAAACGATGCTCGACGTGCAGGGGCAGAAGGTTTCGGCCATCACGTCGCCCGATCAGCACATCCGCACGTTTTACGTCGCGATGGGCGATTATCATCTCGTGACGCGTTCGGAGCAATTGGCCCGCGATTTCGTCGCGCTGCACCTCAAACCGGTCGACGCGAAAACGCCCAAGCCGCTTTCGCTCGGCGAACTGCTAGAATTTCAACAGGTGCGCGAAATCATGCCGGTGGATGACAAGGCGACGATCTTCCTGTATTTTTCCCGTCCGTATTTTTACAACATCGCAAGTCCCGGTTATTGGATCGAAACGCAACGTCGCCAAACCGCGGCTTGCGACATTGAGTTGCTGCGGCTGGGCGGCATGGCCGCGGCGGCGGAAGGGTACGGCAGCCGCGCCGACACCGGCCAGTGGGTGCAACTGCTGCGAACCGGCGGCTACATTCCGTCGAACTTCGGTCCGCTGCCCGACGGGAGCGAAACGATTCTCGCGTCCTGGAAGGACATTCGCGACTCGCGCCGCGGCTACCGCGGTTCGTTCGTGCCGATCGCCGACCTGTTGCCGACGCAGGTGACCGAATCGGAATATCACGCCTACGAAGCGATGTGCCGCGACTTTTTCGAAAACTGGGGGAACCTCGACCCGGTCGTCGTCGCGATCAAGCGAACGCCCGGCAATTCACGGGAAGGCAAAACGGAACACATCGTCATCGACGCCCGCATGGCGCCGCTTTCCCGCAAAAACGGCGAGACGCTGCAATCGAAACTCGGTCAGCCGCTCGCGTACAAAATGGCGCCGGTTTCCGGCAATTTCGCGTCGTTCGAGGTTTCAATGGCGGACAATTTCTTTTTCGGCGCCTTGCGCAACGACGTGCCGCCGCCCCAGCCGGGCGAACGAACGCGGCCGCTCGAACGCATCGTCTCGGGCATCGTTCTCAAAGATCAACAGGCGCTCATCAGCGACGTACTCGCCGGCTACCTGGGTGTCATCGGCCGGCCCGGCAAGTTGCTGAAAACCTGGGACATGGCCTTCCTCCAGCGGGACGACGCTAACGGTTATTCGCGGGGCATCGGCGGAACCTGGCGGCGGCATTTCGGGCAGTACACGCTTTATTCAAGGCAGCGCGGCGTGCTCGACCAGATTTCGCCGCAACTCGGATTCGTCCCGGCGGATTACGCGGCGCAACTCCGCATCGACATCGGAAACCCGCTGACGGCCCGCATCGCTCCGACGCTCAATCGCTTGGGCTTTGAACGCACCTGCGACACGACCCGCGGCAACCTGCGTCTGCTCAACGAGCTGCAAATGCAGTTTCACCTCAACGGGCAGGAATGCAAGGACGTGGCCGAACAACTGCTCGGGGCCGAACTCGTCTGCCCGCTCGGCGGCCAATACGTTTACCGGCCCTACGGCGACCCGGCCGCCGGCATGGGATGCTGGTTTGCGACGGCGCTCGGCGAAGGACAAAACGCATTGCCTCAACCGCCGCCGGGTTTCCTTGCCCCGCCGCTCAACTGGTTCCGCGGCGGCAAACTCGACGCCCTGCTTTCGTCCGACGCCGTTTCCGTACACGCCGAACTCGACATGCTGTTGCCGAAACCGGGCAAGTGAAGCCGTTCGCCGGAAACGCAGCCAGAGGCCGAATCGCAAGCAAGGGCACGAATCAGAGCCGCGACAGACATGGAGCGGTTGAAGTATCACACGATCATTCCCACCCAATGGCAACAGCCGGAAAGTGATACCGTCGGCGGTCTTTAACTTCACTATTTCCCGGTCAAGTGAGAGACCTTGGCCAGTGAGATGTGCGGCGGTTGGAGGTGGTCGTGATGGTTGGTCAATCGCGGTTTTGGCTTGTCGGTTTCGTCATCGTCCTGCAAAATCAAACTCGCTGCGGCAGGAACGATCGTTTCCAATTCATGGGCAGGCGGGACGACCGAATCGGGGTCGAAGTTGTGGAATTTGACCAGTTGCGTGACCTTTCCGTCCTGTTTGCGGAGCTTGAATTGCTCGGGGTCGCGGTGGATGAGAAAACGCGTGTCGTTTTCGCGCTTCGCCCGGGCCAGCGACCATGTTGTCCGCAAGACATATTTTCGGGCCTGACCCTCGTTCAAATGGGGCACCAGCGACCAGTAGAGTTTTTTCAACGTTACGGCCAACGCGAAATAACCGTGGCCGAGTGTCGTGTGCGTCATTTTTCGCCCAAGTGAGAGTACGCTTTGCCAGTCGCCCCGGACGCTTTTTTCAAGCAATTCGTTGGCCATGGCATAAAGCGAATGTTCGGCGGGAGCGTCCGGGCTCGTTTTTGATTTTGGGTTGTCTGCCGTTTCCGGGGTGGGTTTCTTGTTGCGTTTTGGCATGTCATAATTCCTTATTGAGGAATACAGGATGTACGTCGTGTGTTTGCTCAACTATAGATTAAAACGCGAGAAGAACAAACAGTCGGCAAGTTTTTCACGGGGCTGTGATGTAAAAAATTACCGATGGCGTTATAATTCATGCAATTCCGACAATCCGCATATTCATCCCGGTGCGGTTCATTGGGTGTCTTTTTCGGGTTGATCTCCCGGCAATTCCTGATATGCTGTCGGGTTAAGTCATTTCCGCCTTTTTTCACCCTGTGTTTCCGGGATGGAACCGTGATACGAATCCTGACAATTGAAACCACATGCGACGAAACCGCCGCGGCCGTTATCACCGATCGGCTTGAGGTATTGGGGGCCATGGTCGCTTCGCAGGACGAATTTCACCAGCGTTTTGGCGGCGTTGTGCCGGAAATCGCGTCACGAGCCCACTTGGAGCGGATTCTCCCGATTATCGACGCAACCTTGCAACAGGCCAAAATTTCCTTCGACGAGCTGGACGCCGTTTCGGTCGCCAACCGTCCGGGACTTGCAGGAGCGTTGCTGGTCGGCCTTGCAACGGCGAAAGCGATCTGCCTCGCCATCGAAAAGCCTTTGATTGCGATAAACCATTTGCAAGGACACATTTATGCCTGCCGCGTTGCTTTGGCTCAAAAGAAACAGGAACAAGACGATAAAGATAAGGAAAAAAGTGATATTTTTCCCTGCGTCGGGCTGATCGTCAGTGGCGGGCATACGAGTCTGTACCGCTGTGCGGGGCCGATTGATTTCGAGCTGCTCGGCACGACGATCGATGATGCGGCCGGTGAGGCTTTTGATAAAGTCGCGTCTATGTTGGGGTTACCGTATCCCGGCGGTCCTGCGATTCAAAAGGCGGCTGCGACCGGAAACCCGAAAGCTCATCGTTTTCCCCGAGCGTTGCTCGATGACACGGAACGGTTGAATTTCAGCTTCAGTGGGCTGAAAACGGCGGTGCGATACAAAATCGCGGGACCGGGCCGGGCGGATTTTTCGCAAATTCGATTATCGGAACAGGAAGTTGTCGATTTGGCCGCATCGTTTCAGGAAGCCGCGGTCGACGTTTTGGTCGGCAAGGCGGTACAATCGCTGCAAAAAACCGGCATGTCGACGCTGTGCATCGGCGGCGGGGTGGCGGCCAACGCCCGATTTCGCGAAAAAATGTCAGAGGCCGCGGAAAAACACGGTTTCCGGCTGCACATCGCCCCGCTGAACCTTTGCACGGACAACGCCGTCATGGGCGCCATCGCCGTTGAACGCTTCCGCGCCGGTTTGTTCGAACCGCTCGACCTTGATGCGTTCCCGACTTAAACGCCCGGAGATTGACTTCATTTCATTGCCGACACAATAAAAAGTTCATTCTTCCTTGACATAAAACCGATTCAGGTTGATGCCGCCGCGCAGTTCCTCTTCGAGCAGGACCAAACGGTTTTCAAGATGTTCGATGCGGCGTTTGAGCAGCGGAATCAGGTTTTCCTCCTCGACCGCCCGTTTTTGGCGGGGAACTTCGGGGTAAGTCAAATGCCGCGACAGGGCCGAAAAGAGATACACCGGATCACGGCCGATCGTCGCATGGGCGATGCGTCCTTCGCGTTCGGAAAAGAGAATCGGCCCGGTCGGTTCACCGTCTTTCAGACGGCAAAATTCGCTGCGCAGAAAAATCATCTCTGCAAAGTCGATGACGCCCAAGTCGTTATGCAGCGAGAGGATCCAGCTTCGCCATTCCTCGTCGAAGATTGCGTCCCGGGCAATCGCCGCAAGCCCTTCCTCGTAGCCGAGCTTGTTCCGGCAGAGGGCCTCGAATTCGTAAAAAAACAGGCCCTGACGCGTTGGTGAATCCGAACGATATTTCGCTTCATTTTCAAGAATCTTCAGCGCAATGCGAAAGTCAAACTTGCCGCCCGCCTCTTCCGATTTTTGAATCACATAAGCCTGGAACGGCGTAAAATAATGCTTCAACTTGGCCATCGCCGGCGAAATCAAGCCGGAATGTTTGACCTCGCTCAACATGACGTCGATGGCCATCGGGAGTTTCGTCGCGGCCAGAACCTCGGCCCGCAGGACGGCGAGCGCATCCTGGGCCGGGACATCCGTTTCCACCCGTTCGCGAAACGTGTCGAAAAAAAACGCCTGCTCCACATATTCGTCACGATCAAGCATGTTTCACCGTATGTCATTGGGTTTTGAAAATACCCGAGAAATCAAGGTAGTATCCGGCCAAAGTTAATTTTGTGAATTCTCATCAACGGTCAAGAATGGCAGCCGCGAACGCAGTGAGTGAAACGAACGGAGTGACCGGTGTGGGGCGTGTCCGTTTTCGTAAACGAATTTGGTGTTTTCGGTTTGCCGTTCGAAATCTTTCGGGAATCAACGTGCTTTCTGGCTTGCGGCTCCTCTCTCCGGTCACTCCGCTGCGCTGCGTTCCCGGCTGCCATCGCGGCGGTCACGGCGTGACCGCCCTACCTTTGCGACAATTACATTTTTCTCACACCTTGTCCACCGCGGGGACGACGAAGTCCTTGCGGTATTCGCGGGTCAGCATCGCGTTGGCGGCATCATTGTCGAGAAACACCTCTTTTTCCGGGTCCATTTTGAGGAGCGGCCCCAACGAAACGGGCGTTTTCCGCAAATCGACCTTGTTCGTGTCCGACATCAGGTGCGTGACCATCCGGCCCAGCGTTTCGACGTTGTCGTCGAGGCTCTTGATCCCTTCGAGAATCCGCTTGGCCTCGCCGGGCGAAACCTTGTTGTTTTCCCCGAGATAATACGAGATGTTGCCGACATGGCTCATCCCGGCGGAAAGGTGCCCGCAACGCGCGTCCGCCGTCAACAGGGTCGGATCGCCGGCCTTGACCGCGTCAAGGAAATTATTGAAGTGCCCCGTGTCGTTTCCGCCCTTGAATTCCTTAATGACGTTGCCGTCGTTGTCATAGGCGACGGACTCGGAATAGGTTTTTTGGACGAGATAACCCTTACTGCCGTATACGATGACGCCGATCGACGCCCCCCGGTACGGCGGGGTTTCCAATCCGCGAACTTCAAACACGATGCACTTGTCCCCGTAATCGAAAATCGACGTTTCCGTGTTGGCCGTGTCGCCGGCGTCAACGTAATTCGGGTCGTTTCGTTCGATGTCATAACCCAACCGCCCGCCGTAGCTGATCACGGAGTTGGGGAAACGGTCGAGACCGAGGTGCCAGCGGGCGATGTCCGTCTGGTGCGGTCCCTGGTTGCCGAGGTCGCCGTTGCCGTACAGCCGCTGCCAGTGCCAGTCGTAATGAAAGTTTTTGCGGGTAACCGGTTCCAAGGACGCCGGGCCGCTCCAGAGATTGTAGTCGACCGACGCCGGCGGTTCGAAAACGCCCTTCTCGCCGATGGATTTGCGGCGTTTGTAGCACAGGCCGCGGGCGAATTTGACCTCGCCGATGCCGCCTTCGCGGATGAACTTGTTCGCTTCGATATTGGCGGGGCAGGAGCGGCATTGCGAGCCGGTTTGCACGCATTTCCCGTATTTTTTCGCCGCGGCGATAAGGGCCTGACCTTCGTGGACGTTGTGGCTGATCGGTTTTTCGATGTAGCAGTGCAGGCCGGCCTGCATTCCCCAAATGCCGGACAGGGCATGCCAGTGATTCGTCGTGGCCGAGGACATGATGACGAGATTCTTGTCTTCGAACGCCGCCCGCATGTCGGTCACGAATTTCGGGCGTTCGCCGTTCTTTTCCGCGATTGCGTCGCAGGCTTTATTGCCGACGGTTTCGTCCGGGTCGCAAAAATAGAGAATTCGCGTGTTCTTGTTGGCGGCCCATTGCTGACCGTGACTGCCGAGACCGCGACCGCCGGCGCCGACCACGACGACGCCGAGCTGTTCGTTGGGACTGACATTGCCTTGAGACAGGGCCAAATGCGGGGCTGCGTAACCGGCTCCGACAACGGCGGTTGCGGCGGCAACGGATTGACCAAGAAAACGGCGGCGGGATATTCTGCTCATGATTATTCTCCGATATTGGTGGGAATTTCAAAACGCTATGCGAACGACATCATTCTACAATTCTATCAAATCCGACACCCGTTTTCAACGGATTGTACAATATTGCGATTTGCCGGGGGGGCAGAAAAATGTTGCGGGTTTATTTTGCATGTTTCCCGTGCATTGGCGTAACAAGCGGCGTCGGAATCGCTTTGCATTTTTATCGCCACCAGAATACGATTGCCGGACGCTTGCAAAAAAAGCATGATTCGTGTATTTTTACCTTAAGCAATTGAAATTTCCACTGAAGATTTTCAAAAAAACAACACAAGCGGACTAATCATGAAAGACCAATTTCTCATCCGACGCGACAAGCTGCGCCAACTCATCAAAAAGGACGGCTTGGGCGGCATCCTGATCACCAGTTTCATCAACGTCACCTACCTGACCGGCTTTAGCGGCGACGACAGCTACCTGCTGGTCACGAAAGAGGGCGACACGCTGTTGAGCGATTTTCGTTATACCGAACAGATCGGCGAGGAATGCCCGAATCTGGCGCCATATATCCGACCGGCCACCGAATCGATGGCCAAAGCCGCGAAAAAACTGCTCAAGGGCGTTTCACCGAAACGGCTCGGCGTCGAGGGCGATTCGATGACGCTTTCGCAGCATGAGGGTTTCGCCGCCGCGCTCGACGATTGGGAGCTCGTTGCCACGTCGGGGCTGGTCGAACGGCTCCGCATGATCAAGGACGCCTCGGAAGTCGAACTCATGCGAAAGGCCGGCGTCGCCGCCGCGCGGGCTTTCGACTGTCTCAAGGCCGGATTGCGGGCCGAACAGACGGAAATCGAACTCAAA
>JAVBQX010000109.1:0-11177 GCA_031548645.1 Thermoguttaceae bacterium | reverse complement strand
TCGTGCAGATCGTCATGGTGCAGGCGAGCGAATATTTCCACATCGGCAACGTTTTCCGCACCGTGCCGCTCGACGCGGGTGAATGGCTCGGCATTTCGCTGCTGACCCTGACGATCATTCCCGTCGCGTGGCTCGCCCGGATGGTTTGCTACTGGCTGGGACTAGAAAAACCGCTGCAACAGGCGGCGTAGTACAAGGCCGCCTATTGAAATTTCATAGATCAACAGGTATAACACTATTTTCGCCCTTTCAGGAAGGAGATGAGCAAGATGGTCAGTGAATTGGCAGGCAAGCCGGCGCCGAAAACCCTGTTGATTGATACGCAACAACTGGAAAAGGATTATTTCGAGCGAATTCCCGACACGGAAATCCCGGAACAGCGGGTTGCGTTCGGGACAAGCGGGCACCGCGGGACTCCGCTGAACGGTTCGTTTACCCAATTTCACATCTACGCCATCACGCAGGCCATTTGCGAGTACCGCAAGTTGCACGGCTACAACGGCCCCGTTTTTCTCGGAAAAGACACGCACGCCGTTTCGTCTGTTGCGCAACATTCTGCCATTGAAGTGCTTGCGGCGAATAATGTCGAGGTCGTCCTCCAGGAAAACGAGGGTTTTACGCCCACGCCGGTCATTTCGCACGCCATTTTGAAATACAATCGCGAAAATCCTCTCATGTTGGCCGATGGCATTGTCATAACTCCTTCACACAACCCGCCTTCGGATGGCGGAATCAAGTACAATCCACCCAACGGCGGCCCGGCGGACACGGACGCGACCAAATGGATTCAGGATCGCGCCAATGAGCTGCTCGGCGATAACTGCCGCGATGTCAAGCGCTTGTCACGTATCGAGTCGTACAAGGTTTCGACGACGCACGAACGCGACCTGATGACGCCCTATATTGTCGATCTTGAGAACATCATCGACCTTAAGGCGATTGCGCAATCGGGCGTCCGTATCGGGGTCGACCCGCTCGGCGGGGCCGGTTGTGCCTACTGGGAACCGATCGCCGAACGTTTCGGCCTCAATATCACGGTGGTCAACCCGGTCGTTGACCCGGCATTTGCGTTCATGACGGTCGATCATGACGGAAAAATCCGCATGGACTGCTCCAGCCCCTGGGCCATGGCCAAACTCGTGCATCTGGCCGACAAGTTCGACCTCGCCGTGGCCAACGACCCGGACACCGACCGACACGGCATCGTCACGCGTTCCGCCGGGTTGTTGAACCCGAATCATTACCTCGCCGTGGCGATTGAGTATTTATTCAAAAACCGTGAACGCTGGGGCGAACGGGTTTGCATCGGCAAGACGCTCGTGTCCAGCTCGATGATCGACCGCGTCGCAGCGGGGCTGGAACGCCGGCTGATCGAAGTGCCGGTCGGTTTCAAATGGTTCGTCAGCGGGCTGTTCAACGGAACGCTCGGTTTTGCGGGCGAGGACAGCGCCGGCGCGAGTTTTCTCCGTTTCGACGGCACGGTCTGGTCGACGGACAAGGACGGGATCATTCTCAACCTATTGGCCGCCGAAATTCTGGCCAAAACCTCGAAAGACCCCGGCGAACTTTATCGCGAACTCGAAAAGCGATACGGGGTATCGTCCTACACCCGGGTCGACCAGCCGGCGACGCCCGAACAGAAAGAGGCGTTCCGGAATCTCGTGCCGGAGAAAGTGCTGACCACCGAACTGGGCGGCGAACCGATTCGCGCGAAACTGACCAATGCGCCGGGCAACGATGCGCCGATCGGCGGGCTGAAGGTCGTCGCCGACAACAGCTGGTTTGCGGCCCGGCCTTCGGGCACGGAGAACATCTATAAAATCTACGCCGAATCCTTCCAGGGCGAACAGCACCTGCAACGCGTGCTCGACGAAGCGAAAACCATCGTCGATTTGACGCTGGCGTAATGTATCATCGGCGTTCAAACACTTTGCCGAGCGGGCCGTACAGCAGGGCGGGGAGCAGGATCAGGCCGCCGGCAAGGGCCGTCATCAGCAGCCAGAACAGCAGCGTGGCGAACTTGGCCACGGGCAGGAAGCCGCTGAAACAAAACACGAGCATCCCGAAACTGCAAATCAGCGTCGTTTGCGTCATGGCCGTCGCGCAATGCTGGTAAGCGTGGGTCACGGCCTCGGCGTGGGAAAGCCCTTCGTCGATCCCGCGGCGGAACCAGGTCATGAAGTGCAACGTTCCGTCGACCGCGATTCCGATGGCGACGCTGGCCGTCATCATGGAACCCATGTCGACCGGTTTGCCGAGCCAGCCCATGAGGCCGAACACGACGACGCAAGGGAATATATTCGGGATCATGGCCACTAACCCCCGCAGGACGCCGCGCAGCATAACGATCATCGTGAGCGAAATCGTCAGGAATGCCGTGAGAAAGCTGGAAATCAAATCGCTCAACAACTGCGACTGCGCCTTGTGAACCAGCGGCACCCCGCCTGTCACGACGAATCGCACGTCGGGCTGTCCCTGATCGTTCGCCTGCGCGACGATTCCTTCCAGATGACCGCGAATTTCGGCGAGCAGGCGGTCGTATTGGATATGGGAATGGGCCGGAATTCGCAGGCTGATGCGCCACAAGGACCGCGTGACGGTTCCGTCTTCATCGGTGACATGGTCCAGGAAACGAATTCTTTTGAACTCGTCCGCGTTTCGCGAAAGTTTGCGTTCGTACACGACGCGACGGACCGTCGAACCGATCGATTGGGCATCGCGGCCCGGCAGTACGGGCGCGAAGTTCAACGCGGAAATCACGGAATCGACTTCCGGCACGTCCCGGAGGATCGTTTCGGCGTCCTGGAGCAGCCAGAGTTCCTCCAAAATGGACGGTTCCGCATCCGTTGCCGCCGGAATGTCGAGCACGACTTCAATGGGAATCAGTCCGCCGATGCGATTTTCCAGCGTGTCGTAGTCGCGTATGACCTTGGCGTTGGGGCGGAACATCCCATGAAACGTCACGGTGGTTTTCAAATCCGGCAGCCCGAGGGCGAGTACAAGAATGACGAGTAACGCCAAGACCACGATGGGCGTTCGGAAATATCGGACCCACCCGGCCAGTATCCGCCAAAAATCCTGCAAACGGTGCTGAAACGTGGCGTTCGGTTTCTTCAGTTCGAGCCATCTCCAGCGACGGATGGGGAACAGTTGAATTGTCGCCGAAAAGGTCACGAAGAGCCACGCGGTTCCCAGCACCAATGTCAGGGAAGAGTAAAATCCGAAATTCCGGATCGGGACCATCTTGCTGATGCACAGCGAACTCATCCCGAGCACCGTCGTAAGCATCGACAAAAAACAGGGAAGCAAAGCCTTGCGGATGGCGACCCAAATCGCTTTCCTGGGCGGCAGCGTCCTGAGCGTTTCCCGATAATAATTGGTCAGGTATATCCCCGCGGAAATGGTGAGGACGTACACCAGCGAACTGATCAGCATGGAAATGGAATCCATGTGCCCCCCGGTCAGGCCGATCAGTGAAGGCCCCAGCTCGCTGTTGGTCGAGGCGATTAAAAAAACGAAGCACGCCGCGATGAAACTGCGAAGGAAAATGAGCAGCATCACCAGGCAAAGAATCAGGAAGATCGGCAGCAACTGTTTTTGGGACTCCGATGAAATCCGGTCAATGGCGATGCTGTCCGTGGTGGGGCCGGCGACTTGAATCCGTTCATAAGGAAGGCCGGTGACTTCGCGCACGGAACGATCCACCAAATCAATCGCTTCCGTCCGGTGCCAGGTGCCATATTCCGAAATCACGGCGACCAGGCACGCATCGCGGTTGTTTCGACCGAGCAGCCAACCGTTCAAACGTTCCATGGCCTCCTCGTCCGACAGCAGGAGCGGTTCGTCGATGAGACTGTCAAGAACGGCGTCGCTTGTCAAGACCTTGTCGAAATAAGGGTACTCCGCCTGGTCCTGTCGGGTGAGCAAACGTTCGGCGATCCGGCTAAACCGCTCGTCGCCAAGCTCCGCGCCGTCCCAGGAAAGCATCAATAGCTCCCCTTCGGCGAAATGGCCGAGATATTCGAAAAAGACCCGGGTTTCCTCCGACCCGCTGGGAAGCCAGTCGATGACCTGGTTCGATGCGGTTTTTCTCGTTTCCGTGGCCAAATGCGTCAGGGCCGGAAGCAGGGCGAACGCGGCAGCGACAATGAGCAGTTGAAGCTTGTGCCTGATAAGGTGCCGTAGAAATTTTTTTATCATATCGACTCGGGGATTTGTACGCAAAACTCGTCACGCTGGGACAAGTGTTTTTTCCTCATCGTGCCGGCAATGAAACTTAACCATATCCGATGAATCGCTTGTTTCGCCAATGCCGACGGACAACGTCTTTTGTGAAACTTTTGTTGACGGACGCAATATTGCGTTTCCGCAAAGCACACAAGATTGTATATTGATACAAAATCATCATAAACCATAATCGGTCTTTTTCAAAGTCCCCGGATGGTTGAAGTTGGAAAAACAATTTAGCGAAAAAGCTTGAAAGTATCCATTATTAGGGAATATTCTGATTGCATGGCAATATTGGATAAACCGTCATGAAAGAAAGAACTCAATATTAATATGGAAAAAACGCAAGAAACTGCAAGAAGAAATAATTTAAAATTTTTAAAATTATTGAGGCATATTGATTCATTGTTGCCACATTTTACTTATCGGAGTTCACCCTGATCCGGCGTAACTTCCACGCGCATCCCGGCGGTGATGGTTCGTTTATTGTGCTGGCGGTAAAATTTAAACACATCCGGTGGATCGCTTGCTTCGCCAATGTCGAAAAATATCGTTTTTTGTGTAACTTCCCCACATTGGCGTAGCAAGCAGCGCTGGTAGCGCGGTGTATTTTTTATCGCCACCACAATATACTGCTTCCGTGCTGTACATCCCCCTGTCGACCTGCTACACTTTAGGCCATGTGTAACGGGTTTTCTTGAAAAAATTGCTTCAAAAGGAGATGAAACATAATATGTCTTATCGCTATCAACGTGCTGGGGGTTGTTGTTTGATTTTGTTTGCGTGTTCGTGTTTTGCGTTGCCCGATGCGTCGGGGCAAACGGAAAACGCCCCGAAATGGGACGTTTTCAGCGACACTTGGGACGCGACGGACTCGCTCGGGCGTTCGCTGCCGACCTTCGAGGAAACCGGTCCGCCCAGGCCGGACAAACAACTCGGCGCGTTTTATTTTCTCTGGAACGGTCGCCACGGGGATGAAGGGCCCTACGATGTCAACAAGATTCTTGCGCAAGACCCCGACGCGATGCAGAAAAAAGACAGTCCGCTTTGGGGGAAAATGTACGTCCCGCATCATTGGGGCGAGTCGGTTTTTAACTATTACGTCGGCGAAGACGAAAGCGTGCTTCGCAAACATGCACAGATGTTGGGTGACGCCGGGGTCGACGTCGTCATCTTCGACGTGACGAACCAGCTCACATATCCCGAAAGTTATCGCGCCTTGTGCAAGGTGTTCAGTGAAGTTCGCGCGGCGGGAAATCACGCCCCGCAAATCGCGTTTCTCACGCCGTTCTGGACGCCGAAAAAGGTCGTCAACGAACTGTACCGCGATTTGTACGGCAAGGGTGAATATGATGACCTCTGGTATCGCTGGGACGGCAAGCCGCTCATTTTGGCCGACCCGAACCTGATCGGTGACGTGACGCAGCCGCAACGCAACGACAAGTCATACGAGCTGACCGAGGGCAATATTTTCGGCCAGTCTTTCAAAACGGAACGCCCCTTCGACCGCGTCGGAGTGTGTGCCCCGACCTGGGAAACGCAGGATGCCGGTGCGACGCTCGTGTTGCGGAAAAACGGACCCGGCGGCGATGTCATCTCGGCGGCCAAGTTTGATAACGTCAGCGACAACGAATGGCTTTCGATGAATTTGAAGGAATCGCTTGAACCGGGCACCTATTACATCGAAATGGCGCCGCGGCACGGAAAAATCGGACTCTGGGGACGCGACCCCGGCGACATGCTGCCCGGACAGGGATTCGTCAACGGTGAGCCGGTCGACCACCAGTTCGCCGTCATGGTGGCCCATAATTCGGAGCAGACGAAAAAGATTCTCGACTTTTTCACATTCCGCAAACCGCAACCGGATTATTTCGTCGGACCGACCGGCCCGAACCAGTGGGCCTGGCTTGAAGTGTACCCGCAGCACGGGTTTTACATTCTCGATGAAAACGGCAACCGCGTCACCGAACAGGTGGCCGTCGGTACGGCGCAAAACGCGGTTGACGGCAAACTCGGCGTGCTCAGCAATCCGCGTTCGCACGGGCGGAGTTTTCATGACGGCAGCGAACCGCCCACGGAAGAGCAGGATTTTACGGGCCAAAACTTCGCCGAACAATGGCGGCGGGCGTTCGAACTGAACCCGAAATTCGTGTTCGTCACCGGCTGGAACGAATGGATCATGGGCCGCTTCGACGAAACCGCGCCCTTCAACGGCGCCGGCGTCGTTTCGTTCGTGGACCAGTTCAACACGGAATACAGCCGCGACATCGAGCCGATGATCGGCGGTCACAAAGACAGCTACTACTATCAGTTCATCGCCTACAACCGCCTGTTCAAGGGAACGCGGCCCCTGCCGAAAGTCGTCCCGAAGCCGATCGCCATTGACGGCAAATTCGACGATTGGAAAGACGTGACGCCGGAATTCCGCGACACGATTGGCGACCCGGTGCATCGCGACGAACGCGGCTGGGGCAAGGACACGCGTTACGTGAACGAAACCAGCCGCAACGATCTCGTCGCCGCGAAGGTGAGTCACGATGCGGAAAACGTGTATTTTTACGTGCGGACGAAAGACCCGATCACCGGTGCCGGCGAAGCGAACTGGATGATGCTCTTCCTTGACGCCGATGGCGAACACGAAACGGGCTGGCTCGGTTATGATTTTCTCGTCAACCGTGACGCGCTGAAGATCGAAGCGGGAAAGGATGCCAATACACAGGTGGCTCGCGTGACGCTTGAAAAGAACATCGGCGGCGAATATGAATGGGCTTCGCCGCTCGAAGTGAATTGCCGCGTTAACGGAAATGAAATGGAACTTGCGATTCCGATCAAAACGCTGACCGGCGGCAAGTCGCAATTGCCCGAATTCCTGCGTTTCAAATGGGCCGACAACATCCGGCAGACCGGCGAATGGTCGGACTTCACAATTAACGGTGATGTCGCCCCAAATGATCGCTATAACTATCGGGCCGTGATACGATAAGATGCTTGCCGTAAGGGCGGCCACGTCGTGACCGCCGGATTTGCGGCTCGCCCCATAAGGCGAGCCTGTCTTCTTGTGTGTCCCCACGAATTCCTTCCTGGGGACGGGGGCCTTGAGAACTAGAATTTCACGACCACCGAGAAACCGCCGGAAAGCTGATCGCCTTTCGGTTCCGCAAAGTTGCTTTTGGCAAGGTTGAACGGTCCGATCGGTGTGCCGTGGTACGAGTCATAGCGGATTTCCGGACGGATGAGGAGCCAGCAGTACGGCAGCCAGTTCGCGCCGAAGGTGAATCCGTAACCGTCGTAGTCGGAGCCGAAATAGGCGTCGTTGTAGTCATGACGCCATTCGGCGCGGAAGCCGAGGGCCCACTTGTCGTTGATGGTGTAGTACAGCGAGTTGCCGATGCCATAGCCGCCATAGCTGTTGACGTTGTTGTCGGCGTTCATGTTGCGCAGCGCCCAGTCGGCGGTGTAATTCCATCTCCCGAATTTGTGCGAGAAATAGAGCGAGTGGACGAAGTATTCGCCGTCGAAATTGTACTCGTCCCAGCCTTTCATCATTCCGTAACCCACTTTGGTGCAGGGGTTGAACTTGTACTCGAAGCCGGCCAGGAGCGCGTTGTCCCTGCTGGTTTCAAAGAACTGGCCTTCGCCGTTCGTCCAGCCGCCGTAAACCGAGAGGTGACGGTTGAATTTCACCGTCGCGAGGGCACCGGTGTGGGTGACGGGCAGGAGCCCGAAGTTCTTGGACAGCGAATAGAAGAAACGATCGGTCGACACGATGGCATCGCAGCCCAACGGCGTGATGAATTTCCCCATCTTGACGCTGAGTTTCCCGTAACCGACTTCGCCGTACGCCTGGGCCAAGGCGGAATAGTAATCGCCGCTGCCCCAGTGACCGTGACCGGCGTCGTATTCCAGCCCTGCCGACTGGAGGTAACGGGCATCGGTTCCATAAACGTAATCAACGCGTCCGCCCAGTTCCAGGGAGTTGCGTCCGCTGAGTTCCTTTTCAAGGTAAACCCAGCCTTGGTTGAATTGCCAGTCACTTTGGTGTACGTTCTGCAACGCCACGGTGTTGCCGCTGTAAACGTCGGGCCCGTAAGGCGTGCCGGCACCGTTATACGTATTCTTTTGGCCGTACTCGTTGACGTAAAGCCCCGTTTCGATGTGACCGCCGAAATTCCACGGCGACGCCTTTCCCCGTGCGACACAACCCGAGAAGTAGTTGCCGGATGAACAGCTATACTCCTCGTAATCACCTGCATGAAGCACACTTGCCATGCAGGAAAAAACCATTGATCCAGCGATCAAAATCCTTCCAATACACGTTTTCATATCTCACTCCCTATATTTCAAACAACAAACACGAGACTTGGGACAAGCAGCCAAAAGCGATGCTTACGGCAAGCTTTGGTGAACTTTTTACCCGTCAGAGGTAAACTTTTCCTTGGGAGTGGTATCGACATTTTGAAACATTGATATCAATATCGATTATCAATTATTTCCGATTGAAGTGAATTTATGCCGACAATGAACGAAAAAAAAGTATAACTGCTATGATTTACCATTCGCAACACATTCCTTCGTGACCGGGCAATCCATTTGATCATATCATGAATGCAATATGCGGAATTTACTGAAAAATTGCATGGCGAAAGACTGACCGGTTAGCTATTTATGGTAATTTATGCCGATTGGAACAGTTGTGGGAGATCATCGTGCCGCTCGATAGCCGGTTACAACATCGTGCGGTTTTGGGGCAACGGCATTGTCCCAATTGCAAATTGGGTTATGAATAAATCTTGAAATCTGTTAAACTGCGAAAAACAACATTTTTTGCGTAACTTACCGCACAGGCGTAGCAAACGGCGTTGGAAGCGCGGTGCATTTATTATCGCCACCACAATATTGTCCAGGGATCAACACATGCAAACACGTCGAAATTTCCTGAAAGCCGCCGGGGGAGTCCTCGGTTCGGCAGTTTTGTTTTCCAACGACGGCTGGAACACACCGGCCGCTTCGCCGCAGGCGGAACCGGCCGGTGCCGCGAAGGAATACCAAAATGCGATTCCGCGCTGGCGGGGTTTCAATTTTCTCGATTATTTTCAGGCACTCGGCGACGGCCGGGCGAATAAAATCGTCCGCGAGGACGACTGCAAAATGGTGCGCGATTTCGGCTTCGATTTCGTGCGGCTGCCGATGGATTACTGGTTCTGGATCAAAACCGACTGGCGAAAAACCCGCCGCATCGAGCCGGACGATTTTTGTACGATCGACGAAGTGTTCCTCGAAAACATCGACAAGACCATTGAGCTGCTCAACCAAAACGGTATTCACGCGAGCATCAATCTGCACCGCGCCCCGGGCTATTGCGTCAACGACCCGGAGCGGGAATCGTGTTCGCTCTGGACAGACAAGCGGGCGGAGGACGCGTTCGCGTTTCACTGGGACATGTTCGCCAAGCGTTACAAGGGCATTTCGTCGAAACTGCTCAGTTTCAATCTGGTCAACGAATCCCCCGGCGCGGCACCGGCCGGCGACGAAAAACGGATGACCGCGGAAGATTACCGCCGCGTGATGACCCGTGGCGCGGAGGCGATTCGCAACATTTCACCTGACCGGATGATCATCATTGACGGCCTCAATTACGGCAACATCGTCTGCGAGGAAATGGTGCCGACCAAGGTCGCGCAAAGCGTACACGCCTACACGCCGTTCGAATTGACGCATTATCGCGCCAGTTGGGGCGACCGCGACAGCACGTTTCCCACCCCCGCGTGGCCGTCCTACGACGACAAAGGGAACGTCAACTGGGATCGCAAACGGCTCGAAAAGCATTACGCGCCCTGGGGCGAACTCATCAAACGCGGCGGCGTCGGAGTGCATTGCGGCGAAGCCGGCTGCTACAACCGCACGCCGCACGACGTCATGCTCGCCTGGCTGGACGACACGCTCGACATTTTGACCGGCCTGGACATCGGCTATTCCATTTGGGAATTCCGCGGCACGTTCGGCATCATCGATTCCCAACGCCGGGACGTCGAATACGAGGATTATCACGGCCACAAACTCGACCGCAAGATGCTGGCGGTATTGCAGAAATATTGAGGCGACTTTCAAGTTGTCGAAAATCGCCTCGTCAATTCATCGCGCCGAGAGCGCGGCGGAGCCGATAGGTTGCGAGAATCGCGTCGTAAATCGCGTTGTAATAATTGCTCCGCGCATTGGTCGCCAGCGTCTGCGCGTCGAGCACTTCCGTGTGGTTGGTCAACCCGGTCTGAAACTGCATCGTCACGATGCGCAGATTTTCGTCGGCGTGCATCACCCCATTCTGCGCCACGTCGATCCGGCTTCGCGATTCCTGTTCCGAAAGCGCGGCCGTTTGCACTTGCAGTTCGATCAGCGAGCGGGTTTCGTCCCGCATCCGGTTGGCGACCATCGCGCCTTGCTGCGCGGCCCGTTGCTTCGCCCGGCTCGCCCCGCCGTCGAACGGCGTCCAGGTCACCCCGACGCCGCCGGCGAAATAGGTGTTCGGATCTATATAACTGTTTTCGACGTAAGTGACCGTGCCGCCGGCAACGACCTGCGGCAGGCGGTCGGCCCGGGCCATCTGCGACTGTTCGCAAAACACCTGTGATTGGGCGCTCAATTGTCGCAGTTCCGAGCGGTTTTGCACGGCGCTGAATTCAAGCCCCTGTTGGCCGCCCATCATGGGGGGCACTTCGATTTCTTCAAGCGAAACGGGATAATCCAACGGGCGGTTGAGCAGGCGGTTGTACATGGCCTCGGCGGTTTTCACCCCGTTTTGCGCTTTCAGCACGTCCTGCGTCGCGGCCGATTTCGCCGTTTGCGCCGCCAGGAGGACGTTTCGCGTCACCATGTTCGTCTCAAGCAATTTCGTCGCGTCGCGCTCATGACCGGCCAGTGCCGTTTCGGCCTGCGTGGCGACCTCCAGCAACCGC
>JAVBQX010000107.1:0-3724 GCA_031548645.1 Thermoguttaceae bacterium | reverse complement strand
CTTGATTGGCGTGGTGCGATTCACCAGAAAACGGACGAAAACATCGGGGCCTGGCTCAACGAAAAGCCGCGCACGGTTTATGCCGGGTTCGACCCGACGGCGGACAGCCTGCACGTCGGTCACCTGGTGCAACTGATGGCCCTGCGGCGGTTTCAAAAGGCGGGGCATCGCCCGCTCGCGCTCGTCGGCGGCGCGACGGGCATGATCGGCGACCCGAGCGGCAAAAGCGAAGAACGCAAATTGCAGACCGTTGACGACATTCGCCGCAACGTTGAGGGCATCCGCAAACAGATGACCCGCTTTCTCGACTTCGACGACAAATCAGGCGCCCGGCTGATCAACAATTACGACTGGCTGGGGAAATTCAGTTATCTTGATTTCCTGCGCGACGTCGGGAAGCATTTTTCCGTCAACGTCATGATGGCCAAGGATTCGGTCAAAACGCGGCTGGCCCAGTCGGACGCCGGGCTGAGTTACACCGAATTCAGCTACCAGCTTTTGCAATCGTACGACTTTTACTGGATCAACAAGACCTGGGACTGCGAAATCCAGATCGGCGGCAGCGACCAGTGGGGGAACATCACCGCCGGAATCGATTTCGTCCGCCGCATGGGCGGCCCGCAGCTTTACGGCTTGACCAGTCCGCTGCTGACCAAGAGCGACGGCAAGAAAATGGGCAAAACCGAATCCGGCGCGCTCTGGCTCGACGCCGACCGGACC
Source organism: Thermoguttaceae bacterium (assembly GCA_031548645.1). Taxonomy (GTDB): domain Bacteria; phylum Planctomycetota; class Planctomycetia; order Pirellulales; family Thermoguttaceae; genus WRMR01. The sequence goes on along the minus strand of JAVBQX010000107.1, from coordinate 3,004 downwards.
AGTCCCTACGTGTTTTATCAATATTGGGTCAACCTCGACGACGCCGACATCGAAAAGGCCCTCAATTTCTTTACCGAAATGTCGCAGGAGGAAACGCAAGCCGTCATCGCCGAACACGTCCGAACGCCGGAAAAACGCATCGCGCAAAAACGGCTGGCCGACGATTTCACAAAGTTGATACACGGCGACGAAGGCTTGCAGGTCGCGCGGCGTGCGACGGAAATTTTCTTCGGCGCGGAAATTTCGGACCTGACCGACTCGCAGCTTGTCGCCATTTTCGCGGACGTCAAGAGTAACGAGTTGCCGCGATCCGTGCTTGGCGAGGGGCTTTCGATAATCGATGCCTTTGTGGAATCGGGTCTTGCCAAATCGAAAGGCGAAGCGCGACGCACCCTGCAGGGCGGCGGGGCCTACGTCAACAACCGCAAGGTCACCGACGTCGACGCCAAACTGACCGCCGATCATCTTGCCAGCGAAACCGTCATGATCCTGCGAAGCGGGAAAAAGAACTACGCCCTGTTGCGATTCCTGTGATTTGGGATGTGCGAAATAAATATCTCAATGAAGGGATACCGTCATTGCGCCGGAGTACCGGCTTCATTCTGGCTGTTATTCCCTGATGATCCGATCGGTCGGCCACCTTTTTAGCGGCGCATAAAAAAGCCCGGCATAGAGGCCGGGCCCGTCCAAGGGGTGGCGGTTCAGCTGGCCTTGCCCTGGACGTTGATTCGTTGCGGCTTCGATTCCACGCGTTTCGGCAGGTGGATCGTCAAAACGCCGAGATCGTAATCGGCGGAAATTTTGTCGCCCTGCACGCGATCCCCGACGCGGAAAACGCGGAAATATTCCGGCGCACGATAATGCTGGTGCGACTCCGTGCAGGAATCGGGGCATTCGCAGCGTTTCGTGACGCTGCCCCGGACGGTCAGTTCGCCGTGCTGGAAATTGAGGTCGATGTCCGACCGGCACGAGCCCGGCATGTCGGCGATGATCCGGTATTCGTCCTCCAGTTCGAGAATGTCGACCGCCGGCAGGAGCGTCGCCTTCGGCGATTGATCCTGTTTTTGATTCTCCCGGTTTTGCAGCGATTGCTTTTCTTTTTTCGTCATGGAATGGGACATGGGATGATGACTCCTCATATTGTATGGGTGTGTTGTTTTGTGATTTCATGAAAGGCTGATTTCGAAATGGTAGGGCTCGCTCGCCGAGCGAGCCGTTTTAGCGGCGGTCACGGCGTGACCGCCCTACCTTGAACAGAGCATGTTTTCACCAATGCACTCTGCCTTACGCCCCGGTGCTGACGGCGATTTTCTGCCGGACCGAAGCGCCGGTCTTGTGCAATTCGATGTGCAGGATGCCGTTTTCGAGCGAGGCGTCGATTCGTTGCGTATCGACTTCGTCCGAAATCGAAATCCGGCGGCTGATCGTGCCGAACATGCGTTCGCGGCACAGGAACTGCTCGTCTTTCATCGTTTCGTAGGGGTTCGGCCTCGTTACTTTCAGGATCAGCTCGCCGTTGACGACCGAAAGATCGACTTCCTCCGTTTTGACGCCGGGAAGCTCGACCTCGCAATACACTTTCTCTTCGTCGTTCCAGAGGCGGAGCCCCATTTCGTCGAAGCGGAAACTGTTGAAGTTTCCCTCGCCGCGGAAACTCTGGGCCAGTGCGGCAAACAAGTGATCCAAACGCGAACGGTAGTCCTGGTACGGACTGTAAAATTCATCAAAAAACATCGTGATTTCTCCAAAATTTCTCACAGGCAAAAATGAATCGGGCTTGCTCAATACGAAAACTGTAGTTCGTGTTTTGGACTGCTCACACAGGGCGTATATATTACCTGAAACCGCCCGGTAATCTTTGCGAGACGCTGTCAGAGTGCATTTTTGCTTCAAAAAACGATTAAAATTCAAACTTTTCGATGACACACTATGCAAGCTATGGCAATTGCACCAGGATTTCTGATTTTTTCCGTTTTTCGTGCTCAGAAAACATTGCCCAAACCACCCTTCTTGGTGTAAAATGCGTGGAGTGTATTAGATTGGCTGATTCCATCTTCACTGCCGGAACAAATCCAAGAAGCTGTCACACGCACGGAGGCTTTTGCTCTTGCGACAACGACCTTTTCGATTTTTGCACGCGTCCGACCTGCACCTCGACCGACCGGTCACCGGACTGGGCGATCTTCCTGCGCACCTGCTGCCCCGGGTCATTGACGCCCCGCGCCGTGCGGCGGAACGGCTGTTCGACGCCGCGATCAAGGAACAGGTCGATTTCGTCGTTCTGAGCGGCAACGTCTTAAATCCTTATCAAACCGGGCCCTGGGGGCCGGTCTTTCTCGTCGCTCAATTTGATAAACTCGCCGCCGCGAACATCCCCGTGTATTGGGCCGCGGGAAAATCCGACGCCGCCGATCGCTGGCCCGCCGAACTGCCGCTGCCGCCGAACGTGACGCTGTTTCCGACCTCGCACGTCGAAGAGCCGGTGTTCGAAAAAGACGGTTTTTCCGTCGCGCGGATATTCGGCGAAAGCCGTTCGCCGGATCGCCGCAAAATCCGCCCCGGCGAGTTCAACCCCGACCACACGGGCCTGTTCACCCTCGCCGTCACCGTCGGCAAGATCAACCCCGCGCTGCTGAAACGACGCGGCATTGATTATTGGGCCCTCGGCGGAATGCCTTCCCGGCACACGTCCTACGGCGACCCGCCCGCCCCGCGACCGATCGAACGCAGCGAAAGCAAACCTTCGCCCGAAGCGGGGAAAAAACCGACGCAGGAACAGTCGAAGACAAACGGCGATGCGAAAAACGTTGCCGGAAAAGACGGCATCGGAAAGTCCGAAGCCCTGAAACGCGTGCGGGACAACTTCGCCCGTTCGTCGATCGTGCATTATCCCGGCCCGATGCTCGCGAGATCGTTCGAGGAAACCGGCAATTACGGCGCGACGCTGGTCGAGGTCGACGAGTCGGGCAAGATGCACCTTTCGCTCGTGCCGACCACGCCGCTG
>JAVBQX010000348.1:0-3406 GCA_031548645.1 Thermoguttaceae bacterium | reverse complement strand
CCGTGTGATTCCACGCCTCGCGCTGCTTGCCGTCGGCCATGCTGATCAATTCGCGGAGGGTGTGACGTTCGGGACTGACTCCGACGATTCCGGCGAGTTCGTAGAGGTTCCGCCAAAGAGTTCGAGAATCTTGTCGATTTCCGCTTCCATGTCGAGCATGTCCATCTTCAGCAGACTCTTCTTGCGAAGCAGATCGACCATCTCGTGTCCTTTTTTCATCGCCCGGTCGACCGCCTGGCGTTCCTCCGGGCTCGGGAAAAAACTTTTGAGTTCCTCAATCAGGGCGTTTTTCGCCGCGCCGATGTGGTCGCCCGCCATCGCTTCGCCGAACTGCTCGTCGCTGATATTCTTGGCTTCCGCCTGTGATTTGCACAGGCAGTACAAGACATCCACCAGAAATATCGGATCGGCGAGCAGCCTCGGCATGGTCGCCTGGATGTCGAGCAAGTCGGCGTTCATTAAATCCCGCAGGCGTTTGATCGCCGCGACGTTGATGGAGAGTTCCCAGGAATTGTTCTGATTGTCTTTGAATACTTTCATTTTGGTCCTTTGTGAAATTGTTTTTATGATCCATTCTGCATTCTTCACTCTGCATTCTGCATTGATCAAGGTCCGTCGTTTTCCACGGTGAACCACGACGGTTTGATGTTGCCGTAGGTCGGTTTGAACGACGTACTGGCGATGAGCGCCCCGTCGAGCTGCTCATCCCGCGAAAACTTGAACACGCAGCAGACGGCGCGAAGTCCCTGCGAGCCTTTTTTCGTCACCGGGCCGTCGAGAAAGAGCATCTCCAATTGTTCGTCGAGCAGAAAACTTTCCAGCAGCTTTTTGAAAATGGCCGCCTGCACGTCCCAAATTGTTTCGCAGTCGATGCTTGCCTCTTTCAATGTCGGCAACACCTCCTTCCATCCGTTCGACCCGCGCGTGGTCACGTCGGCGTCACCTTTTTCGAGGTTCAGCGTGACGTTGCGAATGATGTCGATTTCTTCCCAGGTGGGAGTCGTCGAGGTGGATTTGTTGATGTAGGCTTTCGCCTCGTAACCTAAAGGGATTCGTCCCATACGATCATGCTCCTTTGTCAGCCACGGATCAACACGGATTTTCACGGATCAGATGTACGATTCAACAATCCGTGTTTCATCCGTGTCCATCCGTGGCCAAAATAAATTTAATTGTGAACAGCATTTCTCCACATGCGCGGGAGATAAGGCTGTGCTTTGATGAGTGCCGGGCCCATGAAGGGACGCGGCGGATAATTCGGATCACTACCGAACACGGCGGCGGTGACTTCGTCGTTTTCAAGGCGCTCTGCGATCAGCATCTGTTCAGCGTCGTGAGCAATGGCCTTTGACTTGGCAACCATATTGGCCGTCGTCAGCTTCGCAAAATACACGCTCGAATAGACTTTCTGATTACCGCGTTTCACCCAGCGCGGCGGGCCGATTTCGATAGGGCCGTGTCCGCCGATATGGAGTTTCCAGTTGTTGCGATAGTTGGATTTCCGCGCTTTCTTTTTCGGACGTCCGCCGAACTCATGCAAGTTGGCGACCATACCGATTTCCGAGAGCGTGGGGCCCACGACCACGTCCTTGTCACTGGCCGCGAAACGAATCGAACGCTTGAGTGCGCCCGTGTGCGTGAACGGCGGCGTACCCGCAGGCGAGTGCGCGTTTTTGTTTTTACGCCGCCGGATCGAATTACGGGCGATGCGGTAAATGAGTCGTCCCGCCTGCTCGTGTGTTTTGATCACGGCGCGACCGGCGGCACGCTTCACCGCCTGCGTGTTCATACGCGACTTCGCCTTGTACTTGATCATGGCGAAATGCTTTCATAACAGCTGAAGGTCAGCGTCACAAGGCTGGTGAACTGCCGCCATATCGCGTAATGTTCCTGCGCGTAAATCGGCGTGTTTTCCGCCTTGACGCAGAGGATATCGACCAGCATCTTGCCGTCGAAGAGTTTGATCAGTTTTTCGGCCATTTCACAGAGCGGGTCGAGTTCTTCGGCGTCGCCTTTTTGAAATTTCTTCATCAGTGCGACGTCGACGGCCACATGTACGCAGTTATGCGAGCGACTCGCCCGGTCGTAATTGATCTCCTTGGGTACGACGATAATCCGGGCCTCTTTCGTGTCCTTGATTTCCAGCGAAGCCACATATTGACGCTCGGCCCGGAGTTCGGGGAAGTGTTTCTGTATCTTCTCCACGACGAGGTCGGCGACCTTAATGGGGAGGCTGCTCATTTTTCGGTTTTTCCTTGTCTTTCGGTTTGATATTGCTCATGGCCAAAGCCCACATGCGGGTGAAATTTTCGTCCTGGCCGAGCTTGATCTCCCTGAGTGTTTCGAGCTGTTCGTCAAGGAGTTTGATGATCCGTTCGTCGCCCAGCAAGACGTTGCTTTCAAGATGCGAAAGGCGTTCTTCCATCGCCGCAATGCGGCCTGACCCCTTCGTTAAAAACAGACGGCGTTCCCATACGAAATAGACAAGCACTGCCGACAGGAAGCCGACGATCCCGACCTTCTCGAAGCCCAGCAAAAACTCCGGGTCGGGTATCGCCTGCAGGATGGGGATCGAAACGAGCCCAAAGGTGATCCCCAGCGTTTTGTAATCCATTATGTTTGCCTCATTTCGCAGGGCAACGGCTGGATCGTACCGGCGGAGATGGTATGACCTTCGTTGCAAACGACGCTGATCGCCCTATCGTCATAAAATTTCTTGAGATATCGGTCCTTTTCATTCGTCACGGGCAAACGCTTGCCAAGATGTTTTTCACACCAGTCCTGTACGTAACGGATGGCCAGCAATCGCTCCGCCTCGGACTGCATGCGACTCGCCCGGGCCGTAAAAATACGGACATCCTGTCCCTCGGCGATCAGTTGTTTGACCCGCGCGACCATACGGGGGATCGGCTCACCGATGTGTTCGATGCCGCGCCAGTCCGCCTCGTAGGCCAGCGTGCCGTCGAGATCGACGCCGATCCACACCGTCGGGTTATTGAAGTCATCGCCAAGCCAGACCTCCTCGGGACGTGAAGGGGTATACCAATTGTCGGACATCTTAAAATCTCCATTTTTCCGGCCACGGGACGGGGTTCTTCACGTAGAATGAACGGTCGTGTACCGTCACGGATTCAGGAAAGACGACGTAAGGTGGGCCGTAATGGTGCATGGTCGAGCAGAATTTGCTCGCATTTTTGCGATTCATCCAGCACATATCCGCCGGTTCGCCCTCGTCGCTGCTCTTGTAACGGTCGCCGTGGGAGTTGATCCAGCCGATGTATTCCGTGCCCTTGACTTTGCGGTAGCCGGAAAAATGGGTGGCATGGGACCAATTTCCACCAACAATGGCCGTTTTGACGCCGTTGTTGTCGATTTCACAGCCGGAAACGGCGTTCGAATTGCCGAC
>JAVBQX010000176.1:0-8149 GCA_031548645.1 Thermoguttaceae bacterium | reverse complement strand
CTGGTGCGGATTCGGCCCTGACGGTCGACGGACTCACGGCGGCGGAGATCGCCTTCATGGAACAGGTCAAGCCGAACGGACGTCCCTTGGGTGTTCCGGCCTCTATTCTCCTTGTACCGACCGCCTTGAAAGTCGTGGCGGAGATGCTCATGAAGAGTACGATCCTCAACGAAACGACGAAAGAGGACAAGGGCAAGCCGAACCAGAATCCGCATGCCGGGAAGTTCGAGGTCGTTTCTTCGTCCTACCTCTCGAATCCCGTGATCAAGGGTACGAGTGCGAAGGCCTGGTATCTGTTCGCCGATCCGAACCGCCTGCCCGCCTTCGAGGTCGCCTACCTCGGCGGTCAGGATCGTCCGACCGTCGAACGTGCCGACGCCGACTTCAACGTGCTCGGCATCCAGTTTCGCGGGTATATCGACTTCGGCGTCAAGGAGCAGGACCATCGCGGCGTGCTCAAAATGAAAGGCGAAGCGTAGGAAGGGAATAACGAATAGTGAAAAGTGAATAGTTTTCTGCTTTCAACTTTTCACTATTCACTTTTAGTTTTTAACTCAATTTGGAAAGTTCAAAATGGAAGCTCGTTTCATACACGAAGGCAAAGCGATTGATTATGTGCCCGCGACGGACATTGCGGCGGGGACGGTGGTAGTGATCGGGGATCGGGTCGGGGTTACGTTCGTGGATATCCCGGCCAACGTGCTCGGGGCTTTGCAGGTGGTCGGCGTGTTCGACTTCGCGAAGGACGGTACGGTCATCCCGCTCTACGGCAAGGTCTATTGGGACGCGACGGCGAAGAAAGCGACGCTCACGGCCAGCGGCAATACGCTGCTCGGGATCGCGCTGGCGGAGGCCGTCGCGACCGTCACCGAAGTGCGGGTGAGACTCAATTGATGGATATTTTGGCGAAAGGAGCGCTCTGGCTGGCGCAAAAGCAGGAAAAGTTTTGCGGCAGCGACATCATTTACGTTCGCAACGGTGAGCGGTTGCCACTCACGGCGACTTACGGGCGCACCGAATACGAAATTCAGGACGAATACGGCGTGAAAATCGGTGCCCATGCCGTGGACTTCATCATCCGGACGAATCTTTTACCATTCGACCCGGAACCCGGCGACGGCATTATCGTCGGGGAGACGAAATACGAGGTCATGCCTCTGGGAAATCAAAAATGCTGGCGATGGTGCGATGCCCACCATCATTTACGAAGAATTCACACGAAAGAAATATGAGGAAATGTATGTTCGAACGTATAAAAACGTTTTTTACCGGGCTTCGTTACATCTGGAAATACTCCGAACCGCTCACTTCGTTTTTGCGGCGGCTGACGACCTATCCGGGCATTGAGTATCCCGACGATCTTCGTGCCTGGCTGCGGCCTTTTCTGCTCGATGTTTCGCTGCTCACGGCGATGACGAAGAACACCATCGACGACAAAATCGCGATGGCCGCGATTCATATCGTCGATTGCGATCAGGCCTGGGAGTCCGTGTACAAATTGGCCGTACTCGCCCGCAAGAACGGCGTCAAAATCCCGGAAGACGCCGCCCAGAGCGACGTCGCCGACGCTTTTTACGAAGTCGCCGATGCCGTGCCGGTCGAAAACCCGGCCATCGTCATCGCGGCGGTCGGGCTGATCATCCAGCTCATTCAACTGCTGCGCAGATAGTTTTTTGCCACGAATGGACACGGATGAAACACGGATTTTTGTTTTTGTCATCCGTGTTCCATCCGTGAAAATCCGTGGCGCAAGTTCACACAATATTATAGGAGAGAAAAGTATGAAACAACCATTTTTGATCAGTTTGTTTGTCGTGTTGGTTTTGACCGGTTTCGTTTTCGGCCAGTCGGTGGCCATCGACGGGCCGAACAGCGCCGGGGTCGGCGAGCTTTGCGTGTTCCACCTGACTTCGGAAGAAGCCATCGCCGACTGGCAAATCATCCCGCAGGCGGAGTTTTACGTCGACACGTCGAAGCGAACGCTGGTTTTTTCGACACCAAAAGCCGGAAATTATACGATTATCGCCGCCACCATCGTTGAGGACAAACCACTCGTTTTGACGCATGCCTGTCGTTATGGTGGCGACAAGGTGCCGAATCCGGAGCCCAAGCCTGATCCCGAACCGGAACCGCCGAAACCGTTGACGCTCAAGGACTGGGTGACCCAAAATATCCCGAATGACGGCAAAAAAGACACGAAATACCTTGCGGAATGCTTTGACAATGCGGCCTCGGGTATGGAACGCGGGATGATCCGAACGGTGGACGCCGCTTATGCGTCCGTCAGGACATGTACGCAAACGAAAGCGAACAACAAGGTTTGGGCGACGTTCTTCGACGGCCTCGCGGCGCAGGTCCATGAAAAATTGTCCGGCGGTAATACGAAGGATTTGGCAGCACTCTACCGGCAAATCGCCCAGGGCTTGCGAGCCGAGGTCACGACGCCGGAAAACTGCCCGACCGGAAATTGTCCGTCGCGATAACGAACAGGTTTTGAATTTCAAAAAACAACAAGGCCGGATGCAGGGACACAAGCTATCATCAGAACCCCCGCATCCGGCCCATGAGGAAGATTATATGCGAAGATGGATCAAAAGGGAATACACCGAACAGCAAAAAGTTCGGCGTGAGAATATTGAAAAGCATTTGCTGCCCACGCACGGCTGTTTGACGCTCGACGATTATGCGTCGGAAGTTTTGCAGGAACTGCAAGCTGCTGCCGTGGAATTCACGACACTCTGGGAGTCCGGCCAGATGCCGGTGCTCAAATACGACGACGCGTTTATCAACTGGCGCGACGAACAAATTCGTGAAAACCAGAAGCTCGTGGACGAGCGCATCACCTGCACCTTGCCCTGGCAGGTGCTCAAGCATTTGGACACCCAGCGCAGGGAGTCCGACCATTTGTACTGGTCGCAAGGCAGCATCGGGAGTTGCAGTGGCCATGCAGACGCTTTCGCGCACCATTCGTCGGTGCTGTACTGGATCGCACGAGGCGCACCGCTGAAATATTGTCCGATTAACCCGCTGGTCACTTGGGCGATCACCAAAGGCGGCTCACTGCGCGGTGGGCAGACCCTGAGCGAACAAGCGAAAGGCGCCAACGAAATCGGCCATTTCATCGAGTCTTTGGTCGGCACGAACAACCTTGCCATGCCCTCGAATTACAAGCAGTATCTCGACGACGCCTTGAAATATCAATCGTCGATTCTGTTCCTCGACTTTCGCGGCGACGAGCTCTGCGATGAAATCTTTGGCTCTTGCGCGGCGGGACTGTCGGTCGTGATCGGCAATTCGAACGCTGTTTCCGGCTGTGAAATCGACAGCAACGGTGTCAAAACGGCTATTGTTGGTGGAAATTGGTCCCATGCCACACATTTTTCCGGTTACCGCAAGGTCAAAGGCACGGAATACATCGGCTGGATCAACTCCCACGGCGACCGTTACAAGAGCAGCGACGAGGGTGAACCGGCGGACATGTGCTGGATGAATCGCAAAAATGCGAGCAAATTCTGTTCGACCATGCACCATTACGGCCCACCCTACGTGGTCTTTCCCGAATCCGTGACGGTACACGACCGTTCATTCTACGTGAAGAATCCCGTCCCGTGGCCGGTAAACTGGCGGTTTTAAAAACCCAGCGATGCCGATTCATACGGCATCAATTCACTGAAAAATCAACTTTTTTTGCCGGGTTCGACATATTGTTTATCGGATGCTTTTCGGGTGCGAATTTCATCAATTCGCTGTTGTGCGAGTTCTGCTCGTTGATGCATGAGTTGAAACCATTCCTCCTTTGTCATGGTCTGCATTTCTTCGTACAGCTCTTTACGAATATCCCAAATCATTTGCATGCCTGGATCTTCTTGCATGATTAGTCCTCCCATGTAAACGAAAAAGGCGAAAGCAAAAGCAATTCCCCGTATCCGAATTTTCTGTTGGTAATGTTGACGCGAGTCATCGTTTTATTCTGAACAATATGTCGAAAATTCCATGACAGTAGAATATTGCAAAAATTTACTGACGCCGTCGCCAAATGGAGCAGGTCGACATAATGGGTTTTCAATAAAACATTTTCACCGAGGTAGCCTTCGACCAACTCTTCAACATCACGGTCTGTCTGCAAAACATGATAAGGGATTTCTTCCAAAAGATCGAAAAGCTGACTTTGTTTCGGTTCAGCACATCGCGTCAATTCACCAAGCACTGTTTCTGAAATACATGTTTCGCATTCCCCCAATTTCAGATAGTCCCATAAATCGAGTGTTTTTTGAGTTTTTTCCGGCAGCTCCGGTTGAATCAGGTGACTGATAACCGACGTGTCAAGATAAACCTTCATCCTGCGCATTGCGATGATCTTTCCGTAAAAGTGGGCGGCATTTCCACTTGTATTGTAGCACGAAACGGTGCTGTTTTCAAGCTCAATAATCGGTCTGAAACGCTGGAAACAGCCATAACATTAGAAATTGATGTAACTTATGTACTGGATAGGTATTGACCTCGATGGCACGTTGGCCTATGAAGCCGACTGGCGCGGAATCGAACATATCGGTGAGCCGATCCCCCGCATGGTCGCGCGGGTCAAACAACTGATCGCCGAGGGACAGGACGTCCGCATTTTCACGGCACGTGCGAGTCGCATGCAATCCGATGCGGAGCGATTGCTGGCCATTCGTTACGTTCAGGACTGGTGCGAGAAACACCTCGGTAAACGCCTGCCGGTCACCTGTGAAAAAGACCAATATCTCAAAAAATTTTATGACGACAGGGCGATCAGCGTCGTTTGCAACGAAGGTCATACCATCTCCGCCGGTGCAATCCAGCCGTTGCCCTGTGAAATGAGGCAAACATGATGGATTACAAAACATTGGGCATCACCTTCGGGCTCGTTTCGATCCCCATCCTGCAGGCGATACCCGACCCGGAGTTCTTGCAGGGCTTTGAGAAGGTTGGCATCGTCGGTTTTTTGTCGGCGGTGCTGATCTATTTCGTATGGGAGCGCCGTCTGTTCCTGACGAAGGGATCGGGGCGCATCGCGGAGATGGATGAACGGCTTTCAAGACTGGAAAGCAACGTCTCGCTGGGCGACGAACGAATCGTCAAACTCCTTGACGAACAGCTCGAAACACTCAGGGAGATCAAGCTTGGCCAGGACGAAAATTTCAACCGCATGTGGGCTTTGGCCATGAGCAACATCAAACCGAAAGACAAGGAAAAAACGAAAAATGAGCAGCCTTCCCATTAAAGTCGCCGACCTCGTCGTGGAGAAGATACAAAAACACTTCCCCGACATCGCGACCGAACGTCAATATGTGGCCTCACTGGAAATCAAGGACACGAAAGAGGCCCGGATCATCGTCGTGCCCAAAGAGATCAATTACGACCGGGCGAGCCGTTCGCATAACTGCGTCCATGTGGCCGTCGACGTCGCACTGATGAAGAAATTTCAAAAAGGCGACGCCGAAGAACTCGATCCGCTCTGTGAAATGGCCGAAAAGCTGATCAAACTGTTCGACGGTAAGATGCTGGTCGATATTCTCTGTGTCAAGGCGGAAAACACGCCGATTTACGCCCAGGAACATTATGCGAAATGGCGGCAGTTCACCAGCCTTGTGACGCTGACCTTCAGCTGTTATGAAAGTATCACACCATGATCAAGTACAAGGCGAAAGCCCGTATGAACACCCAGGCGGTGAAACGTGCCGCAGGTCGTGCCGTGATCAAAACACACGAACAGGCGGGACGTCTCATTTACCGCATCGCCCGTAATTCGATCCGGCGGCGAAAAAACAAAAACGCTCACTCCGCGCCCGGCACACCGCCGTTCACACATTCGGGCGCACTCAAACGTTCGATTCGTTTCGCGGCCAGCGACAAGGACGTGGTCGTGGGCCCCACGCTCTCGGAAATCGGTATGGTCGCCAACTTGCACGAGTTTGGCGGACGTCCGAAAAAGAAGGCTCGAAAGACCAATTATCGCAACAACTGGAAACTCCATATCGGCGGTCATGGCCCGATTGAAATTGGCCCGCCGCGTTGGGTCAAACGCGGTAACCAGAAAGTCTATTCAAGTGTGTATTTCGCAAAACTGACAACGGCGAACATGGTAGCGAAGTCGAAGGCCATTGCCCATGACGCCGAACAAATGCTAATCGCCGAGCGACTCGAAGACGACGAAGTCATCGCCGCCGTGTACGGCAGTGACCCGAACTATCCGCCTCGGCCCTTCATGGGCCCGGCACTCATCAAAGCACAGCCCTACCTCCCGACCATGTGGAGACGGGCGATTCACAATTAACAAAGGAAATCGAATGGGAAGAATCCCTTTAGGTTACGAGGCGAAAGCCTATATCAACAAGTCCACCTCGTCGACGCCGACTTGGGAAGAAATCGACATCATTCGCAATGTTACGCTCAACCTTGAAAAAGGCGACGCCGATGTCACGACGCGAGGATCGAACGGATGGAAGGAGGTGTTACCGACATTGAAAGAGGCAAGTATCGATTGCGAAACGATTTGGGACGTTCAGGCGGCCATTTTCAAAAAGCTGCTGGAAAGTTTTTTGCTCGACGAGCAATTGGAAATGCTGTTTCTCGACGGCCCGGTCACGAAAAAAGGATCGCAGGGCCTGCGGGCCGTTTGTTGCGTGTTCAAGTTTTCGCGGGATGAGCAGCTCGACGGGGCGCTTATCGCCAGTACGTCGTTCAAACCGACCTACGGCAACATCAAACCGTCATGGTTCGTCGTGGAAAACGACGGACCTTGATCTCAATGTCTCACAATGATTGCTAAAAGTATTTCATAAAATGATTTGCTTGCCTGTTTTTCAAGAAATGGCGAATGTCCGCAAAAGGGGAAAACAATTTGCTCAAAATCGATGTGGCTTGCGGCTAATGGTTCGGTAATTCCGGCAAGAGGGTGAGGATCGTTTTCGCCATGCAAAATCGTAATCGGACAAGCAATTTTTTTGATACTTCGAAGCAATTCCCCATTCCGTCGAAGTTCACTGGCTTCAGACCAAATGGATGAATACATTTGGTCATCCACAGCTAAAATATCCGTTTCGACAATCGAATCCTTTACCATGTCGTAATTGTCGGTTTTCTCGACAAGTCGTTCGAGTTGGGCCATCAAGCCACCTTCAGGTGTTTCCGAGTTGCTTTCAAGTCTGGATAACAACTCCTGAAAGACGAGGCGCTCTTGGGAATCAAGATTATTTAAACGTCGTTCCATGATTTGTGGAACATAGCATTCCTCAAAAGGTGCGCAGCCGATTAAAACCAATCGCTTTACCTTATTGGGGTACTTTACGGCGTAAAGAATCGATAGCCATGCACCCCAAGAGTGACCAACCAAAATCATCGGTCCAGATGATGATATTGAGATTTGTCTGTATAGTTCAAGAATCAATTCGTCAATTGACAATTTTGATTGAATTGGCTCAAGGACACCGAGCGTTTTCGACAACTCTCTTGCAACGCAAGCCAGAGCACCTAAAGCCCCAGGTCCGCCATGAATCACTGCTACACGATAGGGCTCTTTCCCGTACCTTCTTATCATTTGTCACCTTTTTCAAATTTCAACAATTATACAACGAAAGTATCAATCGTGAAAGTATTCAAAGACAATCAAAACAATAGTTGGGAACTCTCCATCAACGTCGCGGCGATCAAACGCCTGCGGGATTTAATGAACGCCGATCTGCTCGACATCCAGGCGACCATGCCGAGGCTGCTCGCCGATCCGATATTTCTGGTTGACGTACTGTACTGCCTGTGCAAGTCGCAGGCGGAAGCCAAGAACATCAGCGACGAGCAGTTCGGCGAAGCGATGGCCGGTGACCACATCGGCGCGGCGAAGAACGCCTTGATTGAGGAACTCAAAAGTTTTTTCCCGAGCCCGGAGGAGCGCCAGGCGGTCGACCGGGCGATGAAAAAAGGACACGAGATGGTCGATCTGCTTCGCAAGAAGAGCCTGCTGAAGATGGACATGCTCGACATGGACGCCGAAATCGACAAGATTCTCGAACTCTTTGGCGGAACCTCTACGAACTCGCCGGAATCGTCGGAGTCAGTCCCGAACGTCACACCCTCCGCGAATTGATCAGCATGGCCGACGGCAAGCAGCGCGAGGCGTGGAATCACACGG
>JAVBQX010000233.1:0-3324 GCA_031548645.1 Thermoguttaceae bacterium | reverse complement strand
CCTGTTCGGGCTGCCGGTCGTCGTCGCCGTCAATTCGTTTCCGAGCGACACGGACGCCGAAATCGAACTCGTCGAAACGCTTTGCTCGCGGGAAGGCGTTCCCGTCGCGCGGGCCGATCACTGGGCCCGGGGCGGCGCCGGAGCCGTGCGGCTCGCGGAACTCGTCGTCGAAGCGGCCGAATCCGGCACGGCGAATTTCTCGCCGCTGTATGGCGACGATCTGCCGCCGGCCGAAAAAATCGAAACGGTCTGCAAAAAAATTTACGGCGCCGCCGGAATCGTTCTTGACAAGAAGGCCAAATCCAAACTCGAACTGTTCGAGCGGCTGGGCTTCGGGCATTTGCCGGTTTGCATCGCCAAGACGCAGTATTCGTTTTCGACCCACCCGACGCTGCGGGGCCGACCGACCGGGTTCGAGGTGCCCATTCGCGACGTTCGCGTTTCCGCCGGCGCGGGTTTCATCGTCGCGCTGGCCGGAGAAATCATGACCATGCCAGGACTGCCCAAAGTTCCCGCGGCGGAACGCATCGACCTCGACGAACACGGTCGAATTGTCGGATTGTCATAAGCCGGCGTCGTTCTTGCGGATGGCGTTTTGCAGGTTCTCGTTGCGTTGCCTGACCTTTTCTACGAGTTGCCGTTTGAACTGCACGAGTTTTTCAGACAACACCGGGTCGGATAGAGCGAGAATCTGCACGGCGAGCAGTCCGGCGTTGCGGGGACCGCCCATTCCGGCGCCGACCGTTGCGACGGGAATGTCGCCGGGCATTTGCACGGTCGAAAGAAGCGAATCCAGCCCGCCGGCGAGGTCGGTCGCGACGGGAATGCCGATGACCGGCAAAATCGTGTGGGCGGCACAAACGCCTGCCAGGTGCGCGGCCCCGCCCGCGGCGGCGATCAAAATCCGCAACCCCCGGTCCCGAGCCGATTGCGCGTAATTCGAAACGAGTTCCGGCGTCCGGTGCGCGCTCATGACCTGCACTTCGTACCCGATTTCGAATTCGTCGAGTGCCGCGGCCACGGCCTTGATTTTCGGCCAGTCGCTGTCACTGCCCATGAGAATGCCGACGCGGATGTTCCGGGTGTCTGTCATTGGTCTTTGAAATGGTAGATGGTGAACACGAATTTGAAACGTCGTGACTCGCAAGGTCATGGCGTCATTCTATCCTGAAAACACAGCGGAAACAAGCCGATGTGAAACGGTGCTTGATAGACGCATTAATCCAAAAAATTTCCTTCCGCCATCCGTTGCGGGACGTATTGTTCGGTGACATAACTGATATCGCGGCTGACGAGGGCTTCGACTTCGAGCTTGAAACCGTTGTCAAGCATCGTTTGAATTTCCTTCTGCCAAGCCTTCTTTTTCTCGAACCACGGATAATTGGCGATTTGCCTCGCCCGCTTCTTGTCGTTGTCATTGAGCGAAATCTTGACGCTATTCGACAAGCCGCAGCGTTCAAAATCCATGCTGCGCAGGCCGAGAAATTTCGCGTCAGGTATTGCCATTCGCTGCGACTCATAGGCCAGGTTGATCGAACCCTGTTTGATGACGCTGTAAATGTAATACCCCCAAGGGTCGTTGTCGAGCAGGCAATAGACCGGCAGCTTGAGTTCATTGTGCAGGCGGTAAAGCAATCGCCTGATGCCCCGCGGCGGCTGGCCGTTGCCGTGCGTCAGGATGCAATGATATTTTTTCCAGAACCGGTCTTCGTTGAATCGCTGCCAGACCGTTCCTTTTTCGACATGCAGGATAAACCGCGCGTTGCATTTTTTGAACTGGATCACGTCCGGTTCGACGATCGACGGAACGCCGTAACCGCCGGACCCCATCCGGGAGCAGTCGATTTCGTCCCCCTTGTCGACGATGACGAGTTCGCCGACCATGTCCCCGCGTTTTTCGGCGAAAAGATGCAGTTCCTCCCGCAGGCTTTCAAGCAGCACCTCGCAATCCTCGATGATCGGGTCGCATTCCCCCTGGTCGTTGAAGGTTTCCTCTTTCGTCCCTTCGATCGTGTGCTTGAGCAGATAGTAGAGACCTCGGATGCTGCTGGTCTTGCCCTTCTCGATCAACTGTTTCGTGCCGCTCCCGACGAGCATCGTCTGCATGAAGCTTTTCGCCTGCGAAAGATTGAAAAGCAATCGCTGGGTTTTCTTTTTCCCCATTTCGATGATTTTTTTCGACGGGTTGAACGACACGTTGGAAAGCGACCGGAGCGGAATTTCCAGTTGCGGGTCTTTCTTCCGCTCGGCGAACGTGACGATGTTGTTCGCGAGCCGGTTCAGCTTGTCGAGCGTCGCATCGTCCTTTTTCGACCGTTTCACCGGCTCCTTTTTCGATGCCACCGCCGGCGATGGTCCCGTGGCCTCTTTTTTCGCGACTTTGACTTTCCGAACCACTTTTTTCTTTGCCATGAGGCGGAGTTCCTTCTTCGATTAACGCAGCAGAAAACACGGGCCTTTACACTCACTGATCAGGTATTAATGTTACTCACCCGAATAAATTGTGCAAGGTATCGAGTTGCACAAACGAAACGATGCCGGAGCTGAAGTGGCATGTGAACGATTATTTGTATTGGCTGTGGACCGGATGAATCACGGACGTCAATCTGACTGGTAAGAGTTTTTTCCCAAACCAACCAGAATTTCATCTTGACACGATGTTTTCTTTGTCGAAACCGATTTATGCTTGTATTTCACAGTGTTTTTATATTGACACGTTTTTCAAATAATCAACACGGCGTGTTTCGAAAGTCAACAGAAAGTGCGATCTCCGCGTCTTTACTCTTTGAGTGACATCGAGATACGCACAGGAATCACGCCATAGAATAATTGCACCATATTTTACTGTTCCATTCATCACTTTGCCGAAACAGTTTCCCCCGCTTGACGAAACTAGATCCGCAAATAAAATTACTTGAACTTTGGCTGGTCATGATTCGTACTGGGCAGTGTGATCATGCGGCTAAATTAAAATCGGGGCGTAGCTCAGCCTGGCTAGAGCGCTACGTTCGGGACGTAGAGGCCGGAGGTTCAAATCCTCTCGCCCCGACTTTTTGTAAACACTGAAACAGCAACGACTTGTGACAGCATTAAAGACTGAGAAATTAGTAGCTGTTATATGGATTTTTTCTGAAATATACTGTTCAACTGGTGCAGTCAAGTCCCATTGCGCAATTAGGCAAGTTGCGTTGTATTGGCGGTTTTTCAATTACATTTCTTTTTGCGTTCTCAAGCAAATACTCTCTCAGGGATATTTCTGAATATCAAACGAAAACCGTTGTATGCGCGTTGGAGATCGAGTCGCGTTACAGTCTCGGCGCGCGA
>JAVBQX010000347.1:0-14458 GCA_031548645.1 Thermoguttaceae bacterium | reverse complement strand
GAAGTCGGCCATGCCGCCCTCTTTTCCGAAAATGATGTGCAGGCTGTCATCGGTGCCGAATCGCGCGGCCAGTTCCCCGGCGAAGAGGTAGGCCACGCTGCTGGAGAGGAACCAGATGCCCATGAACATGGAGGCGAAACGCGCCGGGGCCAGCTTCGAGACCATCGAAAGTCCGACCGGAGAGAGGCACAATTCGCCCCAAGTGCAGAACAGGTAGCAAATCACCAGCCAGAGTACCCAGGCTTTGCCGTCGGTATGATGCGCCTGAATGGCGGCGGGCATCATGAGGAAATACCCGATCGACAGGAGCAAAATCCCTATCGCGAATTTCATCGGCGTGCTCGGTTCGATGCCGCGTTTGGCCAAAAATCCCCACATGATGATGAATAACGGGGCGAACATGACCACGAAAAACGCATTGACCGACTGATACCACGACGCCGGGAAAGTGTGGCTCGTTTTGTCCGCAACGTGAATTTGGTTGGTCAAATTGACCTGTTTTTTCAGCTCCTTCCGCTTTTCCTTGTATTTTTGCACGGCGTCATCGAATTCCTGGGTTTGTTTGGAATCCAGTCGCCCTTCGACCTTGGCGGCCAAACCGTCGTAGTAGGCTTCATCATCCGCGGGGAATTCAGCGGCCTGTTTCAGCAAAGTTTCCGCAGGCGTCTTCACCTGCTCGACACCGGCTTCGTCTTTCGGTTGATTCCTGCCGAACGAGAAGAGCCGGCTCAACCGGTGTGAGAACGATTCACGCTCCATCTTTTTCGGTTCAATTTCCTCATCGGTACCGCGATTGGCGATTTCCTTGATTTCCTCTTCCGTACGCTGCACGTCCTTGATGGCCCCTTCAAGATCGTCGCGATACTCGTTTTCAATGAAGACGCCCAAGCTACTGCTTGCGGCCACGGCGCGATTCGTTTGCGTTTTCGCGAAAATGTTCAGCGACGAGCCGGCCTGTTCGAAGGCCATCCAGAAGGCCACGACGAACAGCGTCAGAATGATGATGACGAACATGCGGTCGTAATCCTGTTTGACCAGCGGCCGGGTTTGCTCGAAGGCCGCTCTTTCGCGAGCGATTCGATCTTCGTCCGAAAGGTTTTCCGTGTCGACCGGGACGTGTTTCGGCGGAAGGCCGAGTCCCTTGAGGTGGCGGCGGAAACTCCAGAAGGTGATCAAACCGCAAATCATGCCGAGCCCGGAAATGGCGAAGCCGAGATGGTAACCGAATTTTTCACCGATCGTGCCTGCGATCAGCGGCGAGAAAAACGCCCCGATGTTGATGCCCATGTAGAAGAAATAAAAACCGGCGTCGCGTTTGTGCGGTTCGTCTTGTTTGTAAAGCTGGCCGACCATGACCGAGATGCAGGGCTTGAAAAAGCCGTTGCCGAGAATCATGAACCCCAGGCCCGCGTAAAACATGTACAGCCCGGCCGGGTCCGTCGACAGGGTCACGTCGGTGCCGACGCCGACGCGGACCAGTTCCGTCGCGGCGAGGAAGAATTGCCCGAGCGCCATGAGCGAACCGCCGAGAAGCACGGCGCGGAACTGTCCGAGAAAGCGGTCGGCGATCCAACCGCCGAGCAGCGGAATCAGGTAAACGAGGCTCGTGTAGTAACCGTACAGGCGATAGGCGTCCGCCTTGTTCCAGCCGAAGCCCGGGCACGACTCGCTCGTCGAAACGCTGACCAGGTAAAGAACCAGGAGGGCCCGCATCCCGTAAAAGGCGAAGCGTTCCCACATTTCGGTCGTGCAAAGCACCCAAAGTCCGGTGGGGTGCCCCGAGTTCCCGCCGTTCGGCGTCGGATGGTCTGATGTCTTGCTCACAAGCCGCTCTCCAGAATTCTAAATGGTATGATTGATGATAATACGACAGCACATCATGCTTTGTGCAAAAACACAGAGCCGGAAGCGTCAGCGCCCGGTCGTGTGCACCCGTCGCTCACGCTCCGGACTCCGTGTTGACGTTGGTTTCATGGATAGGTGATAAACAAATGATGACTATCACATTGCGCTGAGGTCCTATTGCTTTCACGTCGATGATTCTTTGCCGAACAAAATTTACTTGTCAGGAAAAAAATATCGGACAAATGCACATTTTCCAGCGTAAACCACAATGGCCAATACCACAACCTGACTCACACCCACGATGAATAATGCAAAAGGCAAAACCCATAGAGATGAAAAATCGCAGATGACCGCATGACCTTTATTCTCTTTTTGATAGGCAACCGAAACTGTGTCACCCTTTTCATAACGTGCGGGGGAGTGCCAATGACCGGGTGAAAAAGTATTTTTCATGCCCGTCTCATCAACATATTCGACAACGGGGCAGAATAGCGGATTACCTGTTTCTTCGTTCCTGCTTTCCTTGACTTCGACGACAATTCCTGTTGTTTTGATTGAATTGGAGATAAAGACGATATCCCAAACAAAAATAATCATTGCCGTAACAATACACAACAAAGCAGTAAGCGAAACAAAAATGAAAAAATATTTCTTGTTCATTGAATATGAAGTGTTAATTTGAAACGTTCTTTTGCGTCCTGAATGGACACAATCTCAATAACCCCCGGCGTCAGCCTTACGTCGATGATTCTTTTCCGAACAAAAAGTAAATGACGGTCCCCAATACGGTGCCGAGAAAAATCCACCACAGGATGAGTGATAAGAAAAAAAACGGCATTAATCCAAACATCTGGTCGGTGTTACCCTCGTAAAACAGTTTTCCGATCACGTCCCATGCAAACAGGATGGGGTAATTCAACCAAATCAGGACAGGGGAATACATGCCTTTAATGCAGGAAAAAAATCCCACGATGCACACAATCGCCCAGCCCCAGCGAACGCATCGCCGCCAGACGGGTGTTCGGTAAAACGGCATGGTGGGCGGTTGATTGCTCACGGATGTCCCCCAATTTATAGTAACAAAAGCCGGAATGAAGGCGGAACGCCGTAATGACGGGATGTCAAATTTCGACATTGGTTTTCCATACCGTCATTACGCTTCGCTCCATTCCGGCTGCTGTTTCAACTTGCCTTCCAAACGTCACACATTCTGCATTTTGCACTCTGCATTCTGCACTTACTTCAATTCCCGCGCGAACGCCTCGGGCGAAAATTCCTTGCCCATCGACTGGCGGACGAATTCGGGCCACGGCCAAGTGCTGCCGGGTTTGAAAACGCGGTTGAGGAACAGGTCGCGGTATTCGTCCGAGCCGGGTTTCATCCCGGCGGCGGCTTCGCGGATCATGGCCGAGTACAGTTCGCCGAGCATGTAGTTGTGATAATACACCGGCGCGATGGTGAAATGCGGCTTCGAGGCCCAGTCGGCGGCGTCGCGGCCGTTCGGACGCTTGAGCATCTGGTATTTTTCGACCAAGCCCCACCACAACATATTGAGGTCGCGGTCCGGGTTTTCATACAGGGCCTTTTCAAAATTGAGCATGACGAGCACCCAGCGGCAGAAGATCAACTGTTCGCGACGCCGTTGTTTCTTGAGCGCGGCGGTCGCGGCATTCGCCTTGTCCGGGTCGGCGCCGACGTTGTCGATCAGCCATTGCGGATCGTGCCCCATCGCCCCGAAGTACATGGCGATGCCCTCGGTCGTGAAGATGTGGGCCGGCTCGCGCAGGATATACGGCAGCTTTCGGTCGATGTTGACGTCGTAAACCGCGTGCCCCAGTTCGTGCAACTGCGTGTCCATCCAGTAGGCGTCGGGCTTGAGATTGCAGAGAATTCGCACGTCGCCTTCGCCGTCGATGCTCGTGCAGAAGGCGTGCTGGCTCTTGCCCGGCTGTTCGTAAAGGCTGCTCTTTTCCAGAACGCTGTCGGCGGGAATGCCGATTTTTTTGTAATACTTACGCGAAATTTCGGCGATGTCCTCCTTGCTTTTGCCCTCGTAAAAGGCGTCCAAATCCAGGTCGGTCGCCGGCGGGGCTTCCTGGAAGAAGGGGTTGTCGTAATGCCACGGCATCATGTCCGCGACGGCCACGCCGAATTTCGCGGCCAGTTCGGCGTCGAGTTCCGCCTTCATTTCGGCGAATAGCGGCGTGGTCAGCGCGTCCAGTTCGGCGAAAATTTCGGTGATCTGCTTCGGGTCGTGTTCCTGGAAGACGATTTCCATCTCCCAATAGTTGGCGAAACCGAGCTGCTTGGCCGCCTCGTTGCGGATTTTCGCCAGTTCGATGAGTTTCGGCCCCACCTTGTCGCCGACCGTCTTGAGGGCCTTCCAAATCGCCTCGCGTTTTGCCGAGTCGGTTTCCTTCCGCATCATTTCGAGCAGGTCGTTGTTCGTGTACGCCTTGCCGTCGAGTTCGGCGCGATCGTTCTGGAAGATCATCTCGATTTCCGTCGCCAGATCGACCATCTTCTTGAGCAGGTCTTCCGGCAACTGGTGCGACTTGAACGCCAGGTCGGCCACGACGGCGGCCCGTTCGTCAATCGCGTCCAGCGTGTCCGCCGCCTTGCGGAGCGACTGGAAGGTTTCGTAACGCCCCTTGTCGCTGAGATATTTTTTGATCTTGAGACTGAGCGCGGCCGCCTGGTCGAAATCCTCCTGCGAACCCGAAATCGACGCCTTCCAATAGGCGAGGTTCGATTCTGTGTTCATCTTCTGCATTTCGGCCTGGTAATCGTCCAGAAATTTCATATAGTCTGCCTTTGTCGTGCCCGACGGAGTTGTGGGGTGGTTTTCCGTGACCCGGACACAGCCGGAAACCGCCAACATCAAACATGCGACCGCAATCGCCGACGAATATTTCCTCATGATAAAAATCTCCCTGTTTTCTGGTCCACGAAAAACGCGAAATTCACGAACGGCATGCGCCCGGCGGCCATCCCTTGCGGCTCAACTATTCAAAAAGCCAAACCCATTATAATGAAACCGCGCAGCCGGGGAAAGTGTTTCGGGACAGGAATTTTTCCGTTCTTTGGTTTTTGTATCATTTGTCACTTTCAAAATCCAATTTCCCAAACCTTAATTCTTTCTCTCTCGCAGAGACGCAGAGAAATCACTCTGCGATCTCAGCGTCTCCGCGAGAAACAAAAAAGACCGTCTCGTCATCTCCCCGCCGAGACGATGCGTTCATGACCGGCGAGGTCGCGCAGGATGCGGACATCGTGCCAACCTTGTTTTTGCAGCATTTCGGCGATGCGTTTCGCGATCATCGGGCTGAGTTCGACGAGAAAACGGCCGCCTTCATGCAGCCGGGGCGCGGCCTGTTCCGCAAGCCGCCGGATGACCGCCGTGCCGTCCTCCCCGGCCAGCAGGGCGAGTTTGGGCTCGAAGTTTTTCACCTCGGCGGGCAGTTCCGCGTATTCCGATTCGCTGACGTAGGGCGGGTTGCTGACCACGAGATCGAAGAGCGGCTCTTCCGGAAATTCCGCCAGCAGGTCGGACGCCACGAAGGTCACGCGGGCGGAAACCCCGTGCGTTTCCGCATTCTGCCGGGCCACGTCGAGCGCCGGTTGCGAAATATCGACGGCCGTGACGCGGCATTTCGGCGCGTTTTTGGCAAGGGCCACCGCGATCGCGCCGCTGCCGGTTCCGACGTCGCACACGCTTAAGTCGCCCTTGCTTCCCATTTTCGCGAGCAGGTCGAGCGATTCGACGACCAGGTGCTCGGTTTCCGGCCTCGGGATGAGCGTGTCCGGCGTGACCCGGAATGAAAGCGAATAGAATTCCTTGTGCCCCACGAGATAGGCGACCGGCTCGCCCGCCGCGCGACGTTTCACCATCGCCCGAAATCGTGTCCGCTCGTCTTCCGAGGGCTCTTTCGCGAAACTGACGTACAGGTCGATGCGTTTGCAGCCCAGGGCTTTGGCCAGGAGAATTTCGGCGTCCAGCCGCGGCGAATCGGAACCGCTCTTCTTGAAATAATCGGTCGTCCACTCCAGCAGTCGTTTGACTGTCCACTGTTCCGCTTGCGACACGGGGAATCTCCGATGGTAGGGGTTAGGGATGAGGGGCCAGGGATGAGTAAAGGTAAGGCGATTTCGCCGAGGCCACCGCAATCAGAGCCGCGACAGTTATGGAGCGGCCGTACCGGGCCAATGTGGCGTCATTTTTTATCTTTATGCACAGGAAGCACCATCAACACAGAGCCCGGAGCGTGAGCGACGGGTCGAAAATGACCGGGCGCTGACGCTTCCGGCTCTGTGTTTTCGCAACAAGGAAATTTCCGTTACGCCGTCAATTCACGAACGGCTCAAAAAAATTCACTCGGGAAACGTTCGCGATTTCGGCGGTTTTTCCGGGCGGGTTTCGCCGGGGTGGCCGTTCCGGTCCCGCGGGGCGCCTTGGCCCGGCATCCACGAATGGAGACCCGGTCGCCAGGCCGCGGAAACCTCGCCGTCACCTTCCGACTTTTGCATTTTCACCAAGGCCTGTTTCAGGTAGTCCGGAATGTCCTGCTTGATCTGCGCGAGTTTTGCCTTTTGCTCGGCCGTCAGCAGCGAGTCGAGTTTGCCCCGCATTTTGGCGAAGGCTTTTTGGACCGGTTCCCGCATCAGGTCGGCGGTTTTCGCCATGACCTTGCTCAGCTTCTCCTGCACGGCCGCTTTCGCCTCGTCCGTTTCGGCTTTTTCCAATTCCTTGAACAGGGCTTCAAGTTCCGCGACCAATTCCGCATGTTCCTCTTTCAACGTGATTTCGATGATGGCAAGGTCTGTAACGGCCTCTTTCTGCACGGCGGCCAGTTCTGCCAATTGCTCTTCCGTCAGGGGGACGACATCCGGCAGAAGAAATGATCGAAACAATTCTCCGGCGAAAATTTCGTTGAGCCTGAAGGCTTCGGGAAAATTTTCCGCCACCTGGTAGAGCCGCAAAGTCATTTTCGAATACTGATCTTCCGTAAAGAAATTGGCCGCCTCCGCCCGGTAATCGTTGATGATCGGGGAAATGAGATGATCAAAAAAGAAATCACACTTTTCCACATAATTTTCTCGTGTTACGTCGCCCGTATTCTCATCCATAAACTGTTGATACGGTTCCATGACGCCAGCCACAATGACGCCGAATTGCGTCAGTTCCGCTTCGGTCACGCCAATGTCGGCCAAAATGGTTTTCGCAAATTCCTGTTTGTCGAAATCCTGTGCCGGCGCAACGCCCGCCGTCATGACCGCGAACAACAAAAGAACAAGCGGGAAAAGTCGATGTCGCATGTTCACACTCCTTCATGATGATTTGACAAGAAAAAAACGTCGCGCCGGGCCAGCCCGGCGGCTAAGATTTTAACTCCACACCCCACACTCCACACTACATATTCTTCCCGCAGCAGTTTTTGTATTTCTTGCCGCTGCCGCAGGGGCAGGGTTGGTTGCGGCCGATGTCCGGCGTCTTTTTGCGGAAGGGCTCGGGCTTCTTGTTCGCCTGCGTCTGCTCGATGGCGTCCTGCTGCTGGTTCACGATACTCTCTGCCGCCGCCGTGCTCGAAACTTCGTCGTGCCGGGCCTCGCCTTCCTCCCAGTTCGAGTTGATCGTCTGTTCGTCCATCTGCTCGACGCGGAAAATGTAATCGGTCACGCGGTCGAACACCGAGTCCCACATCGTGTCGAAAATCCTCATGCCTTCGCGTTTGTATTCCACCTTCGGATCGACCTGGGCATAACCCCGCAGGCCGACGCTCGACCGCAAATGGTCCATCACGAGCAGGTGATCCTTCCACGAGGCGTCGAGAATCTGCAACACGAGCGAGCGTTCCATCTTCCGCATTTCCGGGTTGTACCAATCCTCGGCGATCGCGTCGAGATGATCGTTCACCTCTTCCGGCTTCCACAGCGACATGCGAACCGGCGTCATGACGTAGTTGTATTTCTCGCGCAGCTTTTCGCAGAACTCGTCCAGCTTCGGGTTGTAGCGGTCGATTTGCACGAAGTTCGCGTCGAGATCGCCGCGCGAACCGCCCTGGGCTTCGAGCAGGTCGAGAAAATCGATCTTGAGCTGTTCGCGTTTTTCCGCGAGTTTTTCCTCCGTGTGGGCGCTCTTTTCGTTGAGTAGGTCGCGAATTTCATCCCGCTGCATGTTCTTCAGGTCCTCGACGTCAACTTGGACGCCGAAACGCTGCGAGGCCCACGCGGCGAGCCGTTCGCGGTCGTAACGCTTCACCCCGTTGGCGTCGCGCACCGTAAAATGCACCAGGCCCGTGTAGACCGGGAATTGCAGTTCCTTTTCGTGGTAATGCTCATGCACCAGGCCGTACAACATCTGCTGGAACGCCTTCGCGTCGGTCTCGGCGTATTCGTTCGGGTCGAGTTGCAGGCCGAATTTCCCCTTGACCCAGTTGCAGGCCGAAATGACGCCGAAATTCGGGTCGAGCAGCGGCGCCCCTTGCGAGAGATCGACCTTTTCGATCGAGGCCCTCGCCCGTTCGATCAGGTATTCGTCGACCTCGTCGCGGCCCACCTGTTGCAGGTCGCGGTCGCGCACCGAAAGTTTCCATCGCGTGTTGGCCTCGCGGGCCAGGGCCTGCCAGTTCCATTCCGATTCCTCGACGTCTTTCGAAAGGTGTTTTTCGATTTCGTCGAGCACGCGCATTTCCGTCTGGCGGCTCGCTTCCTCGTGCGCGAATTCGTCGGCCTGCTCGAAGTTCATCCCGCGGAATTCGCGCGGCTCGAATTCCATCATGAGCCGGCTGCCGGCCCACGCGGCGAACGACGCGGCCCCGTAATCCCGGTCGAGAAATTCGCCGATGTGCAGGTCGATCTGCTTGTCAATCATTTCGAGGATCATCTGCTTGCAGTTCGCCCCGTCGAGAATCCGTTGCCGGTAGCCGTACACCTTTTTCCGCTGGAAGTCCATGACCTCGTCGTATTCGAGCAGGCTTTTGCGGATGTCGAAGTTGCGTTCCTCGACTTTTTTCTGCGCGCCCTCGATGCGGCGGCTGACCATGCGGCTTTCGATCGGCTGGCCCTCTTCCATGCCGAGCCGGCCGAGCATGTTCTTGACCCACTCGCCGGCGAAAATGCGCATCAGGTCGTCTTCCAGCGACAGGAAAAACCGGCTGCTGCCCGGGTCGCCCTGGCGACCGCAACGTCCGCGAAGCTGCAAGTCGATGCGTCGCGCTTCGTGGCGTTCGGAGCCGATGATGTGCAGGCCGCCCATGCCGCGGACGACCTGACCTTCGGCCTTCATCTTTTCGCGGTTCTCGATTTCATCGATGAGCGTGTCCCATTCGCTGCGCGGGACGTCGAGCCGGGTCGGGTATTTTTCCTGCAAAATACCCCAAGCGAGCGCCTCGGGGTTGCCGCCGAGAATGATGTCGGTTCCGCGTCCGGCCATGTTCGTCGCGATGGTCACGGCGCCGAGCCGACCGGCCTGCGCGACGATTTCCGCCTCGCGCTGGTGCTGCTTGGCGTTGAGCACCTGGTGTTTGATGCCCTTTCGGTCGAGCATCCCGGAAATGAGTTCGCTGCGTTCGATGGAAACGGTCCCGACGAGGATGGGCCGCCCTTTCCGCTCAATTTCGTCGATTTTGTCCTTCGGGATGACCTGCGTTTCCTTGCTGCCTTTCGGTTGAAACTCGACCTGGTTGTCGTCCTCCTTGACGATGGTGCCGAACACTTCGCGGTTGCCGCCGTCGAATTCGAGCACGTCCCACTTGTTGAGGCGTTCGACCTCGTTGACGATGGCCTGGTATTTCTCCTTTTCCGTCCGGTAAATCTGGTCGACAAAGTTCTTTCGCTGCAAAACGCGGTTCGGCGGAATGGCGATCACTTCGAGTTTGTAGATTTTCATGAATTCGGCCGCTTCCGTCATGGCCGTCCCGGTCATGCCGGCGAGTTTGTCGTACAGCTTGAAGTAATTCTGCAACGTGATCGTCGCGAGGGTCTGCGTTTCCTCCTTGACCTTGACCCCTTCCTTGGCCTCGACCGCCTGGTGCAAGCCGTCGCTCCACTGCCGGCCTTCCATCAGGCGTCCGGTGAATTCGTCGACGATGATGACCTCGCCGTTCTTGACGACGTAGTTGACGTCGCGCTTGTAAAGGTTGTGGGCCTTCAGCGCGTTGTCGATCATGTGTGGCCATTCCATGTTTCCGGCGGTGTAAAAACTTTCGACCCCGGCCAGTTGTTCGGCGTGCCGCACCCCGACATCGGTCAGGTTCGAGGTGTGATCCTTTTCGTTGACCTCGAAATCGGTGCCTTTGTGCAACTGCCGGGCGATTTTGTCCGCCTGGGCATAGCGGGACACGTCGCTGCGTGCCGACCCGGAAATGATGAGCGGGGTTCGCGCCTCGTCCACAAGAATATTGTCGACCTCGTCAATGATGGCGAAATTGAGCTTGCCCTGCACCTGCTGATATTGTTTCGGAAATCGGTCGTCGCCCTTGGCCGCGAAACGCATGTTGTCGCGCAGATAATCAAAGCCGAATTCGTTGTTCGTGCCGTAGGTGATGTCGCAGAGGTAGGCTTCCTGGCGTTTGTCGGCGGGCATGTTGGCCTGAATCGCCCCAACCGTAATGCCGAGCGAAAGATAGAGCGGCCCCATCCATTCCATGTCGCGCCGGGCCAGGTAATCGTTGACCGTGATGACGTGGACGCCTTTCCCTTCAAGGGCGTTAAGATAGGCAGGCAGGGTGGCGACGAGAGTTTTCCCTTCGCCGGTAATCATTTCCGAAATCGCGCCGCTGTGCAGCACCATGCCGCCGATGAGCTGCACATCGTAATGCCGCATACCGAGCACTCGCCGCCCGGCCTCACGGCACACGGCAAAGGCATCGACCAGGATGTCGTCAAGCGTTTCGCCGTCGGCAAGCCGCTTGCGAAGCTTGGGAGTCATTGCCCTAAGCTCTTCGTCGGAAAGACCTTGGTAATGCGTTTCGAGGGCGTTGATCGCCTCGACGTTCGGTTGCAGTTTTTTCAAAAACCGGGCGTTCGCCGTACCGAACATGCCGGAAAGCTTATTTTCCACCCAACGCGAAAATGAATTAAAACCGTCACCGATGATTTCAAAAAGTCTGCCGAAGAAATCCATAAGAACCTTTTCTGTAACAATTTATATCAAACCGCTTGGAAGCGGCATTTATTCCAAAAAAAACGCGACAAAAAATGCGACTTTAGTTTAACCCCCGCAACATTTTTGGTCAAGGTTGAGAAAGATATCCAAAATTTGTTAAGAGACAATATATCTTATTTCAATTCCACCTGATCGTAAATGAAATTGAACCGCAATTTTATCTTTATTTGTCATCGCCCGAAGAAAAATGGGAATGATAGGGAGTAAATAATGGAAATCTTGGTTTTAACAAGACGATCTATGATAAATCCATATGTATATTGAAAATTTTACAGACAGTATATATAATTAAAGGAAATCTGTGCCAAGCAAGTATGTGCATGGATTTTCGTCCCAGGCTGATTTATTATTGTTATTTCGAAAAGGTAGTTTATGAGAAAAAAAACCGTGAAAATGGAGGGGGGAGGCAGTTTGCATGCCTTCACCTTGGTTGAACTCCTTGTTGTTATCGCGATCATCGGAATTTTGATCGCACTTTTGCTTCCGGCCGTTCAGGCAGCCCGCGAAGCGGCGCGTCGAATGCAATGCTCGAACCACCTGAAACAGTTTGGTTTGGCCCTTCACACTTATCATGACGCTTTCAAAGCGTTCCCGTCACTTCGTGCCGGCCCGATGGCTTACACCGTCGGCATGGGGGGGAAAGCAGCGGCCAATTCCAATGCCAACCACCGCTGGTCTTTCACGACGTTTTTGCTTCCTTTCATGGAACAAACGGCCCGTTACGAAACCTATTCGACGTTTTTGGGGGCAATTACCGTCGGCGGCCAACCCAAAGACGCGGGATACTCGCTGCAACCTTGGTGGGAATATCCGTCCGCGCTGATTACGGCGGATGCCAATTCCCAGCTTTGGTATAATTTCATGACCAGACCGATCAGCATCTTCTCCTGTCCTTCGGATGGTGCTGCCAATTCGGCCCAGGCATGCAACGGCAGTGCAACGAATCCTGATACAAATGCCCCATGCAGCTATCAGGCTTGCACCGGCGATGACTATGCCAACGGTTGGACCGTTCCTGCCCAAGGTGCGCAGTGGTCGCTTGGAGCCGGCGGAATCGGGCGTGGAATCTTTACCGGAGGAGCCTGGTATCCGATGGCCGGCTGCTCCGATGGAACCAGCAATACCATCGCCTTTTCGGAAACCGGCATTTACACGCCCGGAAACGGGGCGTCCATCCACGGCGGTCGATATCACACCAGTGCGGCAAGCGGTTCGCAGATCAATATCACTCCCGCGGAATGCCGGGACAAAAAAGCGGGGAAAAACCATGTCGCCCAGACCGGGGTCAATTATGTTGTTTATCGCGGAGCCCGTATGTTCGACGGTCGTGTCGTGTTTGCCGGATTCGTGACTGTTTTACCGCCCAACTCCGCCACTTGTGGCGACACCGCTTCCGGAATGGCGATTTCCTCGGCCAACTCCTATCACACCGGCGGCGCTAATATTTGCCGCGTGGATGGTTCCGTAACGTTTGTTTCCGATACCGTTTCCGCCGGTGATCCGACCCAAACGGTGGCGCAGTTTGCCGATGCGAGCGGCGCAATCACCGGGTACGGCACTCAAAGACCGTCGGGTGAAAGTCCTTATGGAGTTTGGGGGGCCATGGGAACACGTAATGGCGGTGAAGCGAAGTCCATCGACTGATTCTTCGGACATCGATTTTTTGGGGGGGTATGGCGGCAACGCCATGCCCTTGTTTTAAGCGCTAAAATTGAATTTGAGACTGAAAATGATACGATATTTACGGATTGCCGGTTTGCTGGTGTTTGCGTCCATGCTGTGTCTCGGATGCGGCCAAAAACGTCCGGAAGGCATGCCGGACACTTATCCTGTGACGATTACGGTCAAGGTGAATGGGGTTCCCCTGGAAGGTGTGGAAGTCGGGGCTTATCCCTTGGAAAAAAACCAGACGCAATGGTTCGGCTCCGGACTTTTCACGGATGACAAAGGTCAGGTGAAAATGAAATCCAGCGAACTGGACGGTCTGATTGCCGGCGAATTCACTCTCACGGTGAAGAAAAATATTCTCACTTCGGATAATTCGGGCGATCTCTACGAGTGTTTCATTGACACTTCCTATTGGAGACCGGTGACTTCGCCGCTGAAAATCAAAGTGGAACCCGGTGGAAAAAACGCATTTGAATTTGATGTGAAAAAATTTGACCCCAGGACTTTCAACGAAGCCAACTGGGCAATGAGAATAAAAAAATAATTTTTTGTATAAGTTGGCAAACTTCAGGACGGCATTCGCCGTCCTTTTTTTATGCCCGCATCTTGGCATATTGGCCCTGGCAACAGGAAAATATTACTTGTTTCTGTCACAAATACACAGTTTGGATAAAGAATTGTCAGCAATTGTTCGCCACTCTGAAAAAACAATTCAAAAATTACCATTTTGATTGCGTCAGTATTGAAAAACTGAAACCCAAAACATATAATAACAGTTGTATACAAATGTGCAAAAGTGTGTTACTCGTTTTTCAAATGTATTGTTTCTTTTTGTATCCCCTTATATCAAAGAGGTTTAAGATGGAAAAACGAAGTATTAAATTGGAAAGAGTAGGGGTGGGACGCAGCCAGTTCGCCTTTACCTTGGTGGAATTGCTGGTCGTTATCGCGATCATCGGCATTTTGATCGCCCTTCTGCTTCCCGCCGTCCAGGCCGCCCGCGAAGCGGCTCGAAGGATGCAGTGTACGAACCACCTGAAGCAACTCGGTCTTGCCGCACACAATCACGTGGACTCAAACCGGTCCAATCTTCCTGTCGGAGGACGGGAATGGAATTTTTTGACTTGGATAACATTTATGCTGCCCTATATTGAACAGCAACAGCTTTACAGCCAGATGAGCATCGGTTACTGGAGAGAAG
Organism: Thermoguttaceae bacterium; assembly: GCA_031548645.1. Classification (GTDB taxonomy): domain Bacteria; phylum Planctomycetota; class Planctomycetia; order Pirellulales; family Thermoguttaceae; genus WRMR01. Next base: position 578 of record JAVBQX010000347.1, on the reverse strand, counting down.
GCGTCGGTCTCGTGGGCGCCAAGCCCGGCGATTGCAATTTGAGTTATGTTCCCGTCGGTACTCCGGCGACAGATCAACCGGAAGCGGGACGCTATGACCGCCGTCAAAATCTGGATCAATTGCGGGATGCTAGAATTCCGCCGTATTATTGTCCTTCAAGCGCGGAAAACAGGTTTTTTTCCGGCGGGGGGGCCGGCAGTTATCTGGATTGTCGAAAAATCAACTACGTGGGGTGTATCGGCCAAACGGCGGTCCGCGAAGGACCGACCAACGGTTGGGCGACGGATTATTACGCGTTTTACAACAATGGCGGAAATGCGGCCGATACATTGACGAACTCCGGCGGCGCATTGTTTGGGGTCCTCTTTTTTGGAGCCGTTCCTTCAGGTGTTAATGCAAATCAGCATCGGTATAATGTTCTCAACAAGGCCTATGCCGCAGGGTGAGCGCACGTAAATAATCGTGAATTACGGAGTCATTTGCTTTCCTCGTATCAATTCGAGTAGGAAATCGAAACTCCATGCGGCGGCGCGACGTTTGCCGACGAGGCTTGTTTTGGCCGGGTGTTGTTTTAATAA
>JAVBQX010000215.1:0-18820 GCA_031548645.1 Thermoguttaceae bacterium | reverse complement strand
TGCCATTCAGGATGCTTGTCCCGGTCCAGGATTCGATCCGCCATATCATCCGGTCGGATCACGGTACATGCCATGAGCCCGGCAATTTTTTTGCCCGGCCCCGCCATGCCCAAAACATCGCCCGCCAAAATGCCCTCGCGGTGTGTCGATTGCGATTCCGACCACGCCGACTCGGACGTTTGCGGGTCGTCGATCAAAACGAGTTGCGGACGCACGACCTGCCCGTCGGCGCGGGCGTGATTCTGGCCGCGAATGTCCGAACCTTTCATGCCGCTGCTGGAAATGACCACGCCGCTCGCCGCCGAACCTGCGATGGTGGGCAAAACCACCTTGTCGACGTTCCACTCGATGCGCGTCGGTTCGTTTTTGTACTTTTGACCTTTCTGGCGATTGGTGATTCGTTCCAAACATTGAATCGGATAACAGACCTCCGGGAAGTCGCCTTTGAGCAGAGGGTTGGTTTCCAGCCAGACCTTGATGTTCTCCAACAGGTCGCGGGACCTGCTGGCGCTCGAAGCGATGAGACAAACGAACGGCACCGCGCCGATGAACGAGGCCCAAACGACCGCCGTCTGACACAAAACCGTATTGTGCGTCGGCACCATATTGTGACCGGCCAGATAGAGGCGATTCGGCGAATCGACCTGAATGCAACGTACCGGAACGGAGTCCGTATCGTACACCGCCGTCATTTGCCGTGTTTGATAATCGGGATGGGAGCGCGGTAGAAATATCTTTCGTTTTTCCTCCAAAAGGCGATATTGCAATTCCGTCGTGTCCAGCGTGATCGGATTGCGGTGGGACGCGGTGTCATACACCGTCCATAAATGCTCTGCGTCGCAAACAACGCATTCGCCGTCACTGAACGCAACCTCATGACATTGGCGGTTGTATTGTGTTTTCGTCGCGAAGGTTACGGTGCAGGGGTTTCCGTTTTCATCCAGTACCCGGTCGCCGACCTTCAGGTCACCCATCGTCGTCCAGCCGTTTGGCGTGATGATCGGTGTGTCCAACGCAAGGGCCTTCCCGCTGCCACGAGGCATGGCCAGCGCGAACAATCCGCCGTGCAACACCGCCCGTTCGATCTTTTCGATGACCCGCAAGTGGTCGAAGGACCAGGGCAGGTAAAAGATTTCAGGAAAATACGATTCGCAAAACACACGAAACGATTTAATCGCCATTTCCCGACGCTGGGGATTCTCGATGTCCGGCAGTTCGCCGATATCCTGCGCGGTGCGGACTTCCTCGGCGTTGCGGATCGCCTGCAGGCGTTTCTTTTCCGCGTAGTCCATCGGTTCGTTTCTGGGCCGAAAATACTCCAGTGTCAACCATGCGGCGTAGCGAAACAAATTGATCGTCTTATCGTCGCCAATGGTGTACCCGGCACGATTGCGATGCCGACGCAGACGGGTCTCCGTCAAAACCGTGCCACGTCCCGCCGTATTCAAAATGCGCATCAATTCGGCGGGTTTTAATGATTGCGGGTTAATTGCTTGCGTCAAAAGAAACTCCTCCGGCCAAGCAGGCCGTATATTCCACAAGGTTCAGGGTATCGTCTTCCTTTAACAATTTTCCGGCTTCGGCGATCTCCCGGATATGTTCCTCCGGGATCGGTCGCTTCAAGGCCTGGGATAACAAGGTCGCCAAATCGCCCGGCGACAGGGCGGTCATATCCAGTTTGTCCTTACTCAAAATATTCTCCTTGACTTTGAAACCGTCCTGCGTATCCTGTGATCAAGGAGGTTTCCATGATTAAAATTGGTTCGTGTTACATCGCGAAATTCGCGAAGGTGACCATGCCGGTACGCATTGAGTCCCGTAAAGACAACGGCATCTGGCTGTCCCGCAGCTTGACACACGGGCGCATCGTGTTCGTGAGAAATGAAGCCCAACTCCTACGTGAGTGTTCCGAGAACGATTTATCCGAACTGGCCAAAACCGTCCTGCCGAACCGACGCTCAAAGAAACCGGCGCCCGCACCGAAAATGCCTGTTGAGACGGTCCAGGCCGCACAGGATTGCAAGGTTAAAAGAAGGCAACCCAGTGTACCGGAGTATTCACTCAGCGGCCTTGACGCAAGTTATCGCATTCTGAAAGAATCGAAAAAGCCGTTGACCTGCCAAGAGATCGTTGATAGAGCGGTTCAACGCAAGCTCTGGCGAACCTCCGGCGCCACGCCTCAAAATACATTGAACGCGGCGATCATTCGGGATTTAAAAGCGAACGGTGAACAATCCCGTTTCGTAAAAGTTGGACGCGGCATGTTCACCGCGCGATAAGAAACGGCTTCCATGCCGCTGCCAATGATTTCAGTCGGTCCATTCACCGTCATCCGTGACCTTCTTGATTTCGGCGAACAGCTTGCCCCACATCGAACGTCCCCGGTGATCCTTTTCCATGATCGCCGACATCACCGCTTCACGCATGACGTCAAAATCCCCGTATTCGTGCGGTTTCGCGAAGAAGGTGATGCGGTCGGCCAGATGGCGTCCGTAACGCGAACGCAAAAAGTTGCGAACGACCGCCGGGTCGTCTTCCCGGTAAAAACTGGACAGCACCAGACTGGCCGACTCCCAAAGGTGGACTGCCATCTCTTCATCGTCGATCAGTGATTTGACGGTGCCGTAAAATCCGAAAATGTCTTCGATAGGTGCTGGTGTCAGAATGGCAAAATTTTCGCCGGGATACAGGTCATGGTCGTGAGCTTGCATGGTTTGGCCTCGTAAAAAAGGTGGTTTAGTTGATTTCAGTGAGGTCCATGTTAACCGCCGTGTTTCGGGATTCAACTCAATTCATCAAAGTTCGGCGGTAATTTTGAAAATAATTTGCACCGGATTTTACGGATTCATCCGGCGCAATCATTCCTTTTCGGAATGCTGTTCAATCCTCGTCATCGTCCAGAAAATCCTCAAACGCGAATGCATTCTCCGGCAGCGTTTCGTCCGGGTCGACCGAGAACAAGACGAAACGCTTGCCCGGCTTTTTTCCCTGAAAAACCGCGACGGTATCTTTCGGAAACAGCTTCCACGCGATGACCACCGGCTCCTTGAAAACGCCGATGCACCAATGGCCGTTGTGATTGTCGATGTCGGAGGCATCAAGCATGCGGGAAACATCTTCCACGTCCAAGTCCAACTCCGTCAGCTTCGCGAAAATCGCTTCAAACTGGCTGCCCAGCGTGAGCGTCGTCAAGACGCGGTCATACTTGAAAAAGCGGTCGGTGAACGGCGTGTCGGATTCTTCAAGTTCGACGTCGGTTTTTTTGTTTTCATTGTTTCTCATGTTTTGACCTCATAAAAATGGGTATTGGGTTGAATTCACTGCCTGTCAATCATAGACCGTTCTTTCTGCGATCCAAGTCAAAACAGCGCAATCCCGGCGATATTTTGTAAAATTCCTGCCACGAAAATGACCCGCAAAATGAGTGCTGAAATAGGCATTCACACGGGTGTTTTGGGAGTCATTTATCCGTGAAAAGTTTCTTGGAAATTATGAAGTATCTTCGCATCTTTTAATGAAATCCGCTTGGCTCGTGCAAGGGTCCGAGTAGTGTGTGATGTGTTCCATGCAACACAAACAACTCACACGAAAGGCCCACCATGAGCAGCGCACAAGACTACACGTTTGGCATTGAAGTAGAGCTGATGATTTCTAACGAAGCCATCAACCGCCACGGATTGCGAATTGGAGCATACCACAACGGAATTCAAGTTCCCTTCCTCCCCAGAGGTTGGAAAGCCGAGCGCGACGCCTCGATTCAGGCCTCCTCCGGCTACCAAGCCTGCGAGATCGTCAGCCCGGTACTCAAGGGTGAAGCGGGGATTCTTGAGGTCATCGAGGTGCTCAAGAAACTTAACGAACTGAACTGCAAAGTCTCATCTTGTTGTGGAGTCCATTGCCACGTAGGATGGGACGAAACATGGGGTGCAGACGTCCTCGCAAGACTGATTTCGATTACATCCTACCTTGAGGGCGCGCTTTTCGCGATTTCTGGATCGAAAAAAAGGGAGAGAGGGACCTATTGCAAAGGCATTCGCAAGCACGGCGACGCTCCGAAAGCAAAAGAAAAGATGAGCCCAGATCGGTATCATTCGGTTAACATTTCCAACCTTGCCAACACGCAAAGCCGCCAACGCACCGTCGAATTCCGGGTTTTCTCGGGCAGCACCTCGGCGACGAAGATTGTCGGTTGGATCCAATGTTGCTTGGGAATTGTCGAACGAGCGGTCACCAGCAAACGCTCACCGAAATGGGAACCGGCACCGCCGACCGGCGGCTGGAAGATGCAAGGGCCCGGGCAGAGCGAGACTGCTCGACTCTTGGGATTTTTGGCTTGGAGCGAAGGCGCCGCCCGGATTCATGGTGGCAAGCAATTTGGGTGGGTCAGCGACGCGATCCCGCAGGAAACCATCAAAGCAGAATTTCGGCGGCTCGCCAAAAAGTACGACGCGGAAATTTAAGACAACGAAAAGATGCGTTCCCGGGCCAATTCGATAAAACCGGGAACGACATCCATACCAAGAAACCTGCGGCCCAGTTTCTTGCAAACGGCACCGACAGTGCCGCTTCCGGCAAACGGATCAAGCACCAGATCGCCCGGCAACGTAAAGAGCTTGATAAAAAATTCCGGCAGACGTTCCGGGAACACCGCGCTGTGGCCTCTGTTCCGTGTCTCCGTCGAGAGTATCAACACATTGGAGGGAAACACCATCTCCCGATCCTTCCAGCGCGACATGTTCTTTCCGAATGTGCTGCCAGTCTTGGATTGCATGCGGCGGCAATCGTTCTCCGACAGATGCCGTACCCGCTTGGCGGTGTTTGGTTTGCGAGTGACCATGACAGCGTCTTGGTGCATCGCGAAATGTTTCTGTTTGTTGAAATGCAACAATCGCTCCCATCCGTCGCGCAGCCGATTCGGCCAGCGCCCAGGCATCGAGTTTCGTTTTATCCACACATATTCGTCCGTATGGCGCCAGCCCTGTTCACGCAGGGCTTTGATCAGGTCGATGACGTATGTATGCCGCTCGCCATTCTCGACATGTTCTTTGATACAAATCACCATACTGCCAGTCGGCTTGAGGACACGAAACAATTCCCGACCGATGGGCAAAAACCATTCCACGTACTCCGACGCCTTCACTCCGCCGTAACTGCTTTTTCGACGTTGGGCGTAAGGAGGCGAAGTCATGATTAATGATACTGAATCCGATTCCACGTTTTTGAGAAGTTCCAAGCAATCGCCACACTGCAAAATAATGGAATCATCCGTTGTTGACATTATTCCTCCTCACCAATTCCGCCTTGCGCCCCGTGAATTCCTGCCAACGTTGCACTATGACATCAGCGTACCAACGGTCGATTTCCATCGCGAAACATTTACGCCCGGTCATTTCACAGGCGATCAAGGTCGAGCCGCTGCCGCCGAACAGCTCCAGCACGTTCTCGCCCGCTTGCGTTGAATAACCGATTGCCCTAACTCCAAGTTCCACAGGTTTTTCGGTCAAGTGCACCATCTGCTGTGGGTTGACTTTTTTGACGCGCCAGACGTCGGTGACGGCATTCATGCCGATGAGATTGACCGAATCCTCCTTGAGTTCGACCTCGCGAACACGGTGTTTATCACTCGGCGGCAAGACATCCAAGCGCGAACCGTCCGGGAAGTTGAGACGCACGCCGCTGCCGATGGCGCAGTTGCCGTTGTGATCGCGGGAGAGCTTCCATGTATCGGTGATATTGTTCGGGCCGTAAAACTTGTGCCCCGCCCCGAGTTTCCAACCGTAGAAACACCATTCGTGATCACCGAGGAAGTCCTTGCGTGTCAGTACGGGATGATCCTTCAGCCAGACGATGGCCTGCGAAAAGTACAGATTGTGTTTTTTGAGAAAGCCCGGGTAATTTACAAAGTTTGCGTAGCCGCCCCATATATAGAATGCCCCGCCCGGCTGCATGACGCGTGCGATGTTGCCGAACCAGTCGTCGAGCAAACGGTCAAACTCTTCGTCCGAAACGAAATCATTTTCCAAAGGGCGATCCTTGGGCCGCAGTTTTTGCGTCGTCGGCTCGACGTTGCCCAAACGTGCGGCGTCGAATTGCTGATGATGCGTCGGCGTGAAGGTCGACAACCCGGCAGCAATGGAATTCTTACTGCGTGATTCGACCCGCACATTATAAGGAGGATCACAAATAGTTGCCTGTATTACACTTCCGTCAATTAAGTAATCGACATCACTCACGCTCGCGCTGTCGCCACACAACAAACGGTGGTCGTCCAGTATCCAAAGATCGCCTTTTTGCGTGATCGGTTCGTCCGGTGGTTCCGGCACATGATCGGGATCGCAGTGCCCGCTTTGAACCTGCATCGTCAAAAGACTCGCGAGTTCTTTTTCATCGAAAGCCAACAGCGACATGTCGAAACCCGCGTCGCGCAGTTCCGCAAGTTCAATCGGCAGGATATTCAAATCCCATTCCGCCAGCTCGCCGGTCTTATTGTCGGCCAAGCGATAGGCCTTCACCTGCTCCGGCGAAAGGTCGACCGCGACATGCACCGGGACTTTCGTGAGGCCGAGTTTTTTTGCCGCCTTGAAACGGGTGTGGCCCGCGATGATGACGCCGTCCGCGTCGACAACAATCGGCTGCCGAAACCCGAATTGCTCCAGACTCGCCGCGACCGCATCCACCGCGCCGTCATTGAGCCGGGGATTGTTTTCATACGGCGTGATCGAATCAATGTCGCGCAGTTCAATATTGAATGTTGATTCCATAAACAATGTTTTCTGTAAAAGATGAATTTGACAAGGAATGAAAACGGTAATACAATGTAAGTACAACCGTTATCACAAAAACAGGAACATGCCATGCAGAAGAAACTGACCAAACATGGGAACAGCCTCGCGCTTGTCATCGACAAGCCGGTTTTGGAATTGCTCAAGATCGATCAGGACACGCTTCTTGAGATTGCCACCGATGGAACCGTGCTGATGATTTCGCCGGTTCAAAAGACGGAGCGGAAAGAAAAATTCCAAAAAGTGCTCGACAAGACCAATACCCGATACGCCAAAACGCTCAAAAAACTGGCAAAGTGAATCCTCATGGACGAACCGATTTTTCTCACGCTGGATGAAGTGCTTGAAATTCACCAGAGCCAAATCGAACTTTTCGGCGGCTCCACCGGCATTCGCGACATGGGCCTGCTGCAATCCGCGCAGGCGATGCCCAAAGCGATGTTCGCCGGAAAATATTTGCACGCCGATCTTTTTGAAATGGCGGCGGCTTATCTATTTCATCTCACGAGCAATCATCCGTTTCTCGACGGCAACAAACGGATCGGTATGGTGGCGGCAATTGTCTTTCTGGAAATGAACGACATGGATTTTCACGCCGACGAGGATGAGTTGGAACAAATCGTCATGGACACGGCCCAAAGTCAGGTCGAAAAAACGACTCTGGCCGATTTTTCCGCAGGAATTGTTCGCCGAATATTTAGTGAAAAAACTGGCAAAATCACGCAGAAAAACAGGCCGCGAATCGCACTTAAGTTATTACAAATCAACAAGATCGGTAATTTGCGTCACCCCCGCAACAAACTGTGTTTAGCCGGGTAACCCATTCCACGCCCAAATATCGATTTTTGAAACGCCAGAAGGACCCGTGGCGTAATGAGTTACGTCACTTAGTTGCTGTTATTTGAATTTGCATTAGCGAGCCAATAAACATAAGTGCCGTAAAATGCGACACATGGCGATGTTATTGCCAAAACAGCAGTTTAGACATTTTGTCTAATTTCATATTGACAAGGATATTTTTTGACCGATAATGACATGATGAGAGTGATCAGTTTACGACCATTGCGTGAATTTTGGGAAATTCATCCTGATGCGGAATTACCGCTACGGACATGGTATCGCATTGCCCTGCACGCAACGTGGCAAAATTTGTCGGAAGTGCGACAAACGTTTCCTCATGCGGATGCCGTCAACACATCATCAGGAACACTGACCGTATTCAACATCCGTGGAAATCATTATCGTTTGATCACAAGAATCCGTTACGATCATCAAGCCATGACCGTTCGTGCCGTATTGACGCACGAAGAGTATGACAACGGCGACTGGAAATAAAAACAATGACAATAACCGCAAAAACACGCCTGCCGGGCAAATTGGCCGATTTGATCGACCTGAAAGTTCCTTTGGCAATTGCCGATGAAAAACAGTATGACGAAATGCTGGAGCTGATCGACCGCCTGATGGCCATTCCCAAACAGACCAAAGGACAGGCGATTTACCTTCAAACGCTTCTTGATCTGGTTCATTGCTACGAAGAAAAGCATTGTCCGATTGACACGTCCTCCGTGACTTCACTGGATGTTCTGAAAACGCTCATGGAAGAACACGACATGAATGCGTCGGATTTGGCACGACTGCTCAACGTTCATGTCAGCCTGGGATCGAAAATCCTCAAAGGCGACCGTGCCTTAACGCTGGATCATATCAAAATTCTTGGCAAGCACTTTCATCTTCCCTGCGCCGTTTTTATCAATTGATCGCGTGTTCAAAGAGAGAAAAATCCATTTACCTATTTACCTCATTTAACTTTCTCCAATATTGGGGAAATATGAGGGGGCAAAGTTAAATGAGGTTTATTAGGTAAATCAGAAGTATATATATTATATATACTTACAACTTCATTTCCCTCAATAAACCACAATAAACCTCAAAACCAGCTCCGTTCTATCTGAGGAAATTTGCCCTAATTCCTCACTTTCAGCCAAAAACCGCCGAGGTTTATGAGCTAAATGCGAGGTTTATGCATCCGGTTTGAGCAATCGAAAGCCGATTTTCGGCCTTCGCCCGGTCGAAACGCTGTCGTAAACGGCGATATGTCGCGCCTGCAGTTCGGAAACCACCTCGTCATATTCCCGTGGCCGGATGCCCAGCGCATTTTTGAATTTCCAGGGCGGCATCAGGGATTCACGGCCATGTTTCGCATGCCATTCGCGCAGAATACGAATGGCTTCCTTGAACTGGGCGTCGAAATCATTTTTGACGGCGAACTCCTGGGCGAGAAACAACTGCCGGCGCACCTGATGGTCGCAGAGGGTCATCGCCCATTTCGCCGCCGCATGCGTGATCTTCGGGTCCTTGTGGTTTTCACTGCAGGCATAGACAAGGGCGAGCTTTTTGGCGTTTTCATTGGCACGCCCCCAGACGGTTTTGGCAACCTCGTCGTTATGGTCTTCCGCCTTGCCGAATTCGAGATCGGCCCAATGGCGAAAGTCGCGAAAGGCTTTTGTCGCATTTTCGTCCATGGGCACGGTGATCGGGATGGGATAAAACCCGGCCAGATTGCCGCGCTGCTCGCCCGGTTGAAAGGCCTGCCACCAGCGGGCGGTCTCCATGACGCGAGGAGATATTTGTTCAACGGGAATCGAATCCTGACCGAAAGGCCGTTTGCCGATATCGAGAATCAAGGTGCGGGCGAAAAACCCGTTGGTCAACAGTTGCTCGCTCAAGGACTTGTAATACAATTTCGGCGTCGCGGTGCCGAACAGGGTAAAATGCGGCTGTACGATCACACCGGGATTGGTATTGCCCGCCTTGCGGCGCATGGGCAGACTGCTCGCCGAGGAGGAATATAATGTCAAAAGCGTCCCGAACAGGGTTTCACTGTTCGTATTGTGCGGCTTGTTGAAGGCACGGATCATGCCGTCGATTTCGTCCGTCTGGCAAAGCATGGCCGGTTGCACGAAGAGCGAATCCAATAAACCTTCGCCCGACGCGATCTTATCGGCCAGGGCATGGAGCATGCCGATGGTCTCCATGACATGCACATTGATCTTTCTCGGCTGATCCTTACCGCCGGACGCGCCAGCCAATGCGAGCAGGTAAAGATTGGGCCGCAGGTCGCCCGGCTCGCGCACCTTGCGACTGCAAAGAAAGGCCTGCAATGCCATCGCTCCGCAAAAGGCCGTGCCCATGACCGGGTAGGGCGCCGACTGCATACAGAAATCCATGATCTCGCCGACGAAGCCCGGGACGCGGAAATACTCGTTCGGCACCGGCTCGACCTTGGGCAGAGAATCGTCCTCTTCCTCGTCTTCGTCGTCCTCCTGCGGCTTCAACAAGCCCGACAGATCGACCTCGGGATAGGCCACTTCCCGCTTCGACTCCAAAAGCCAGCCAACCGGATTGACCGGCTTTTCGATGGCGTCCCGCATTTTATGAACCAGCTCCTTCTCCGTCCACGGCGGCTGGCAGCGTGCATTGTATTCCATGAGGATCGGCCAGCCCTGTTCTTCGGACAAGGCGAAGCCCCCGAAAATCGCGTTCGCCGCGCAAAGCGTCTGGGCACTGCCGTTTTGTCCCATGACCGCCGGTGGAATCGCCGCGACGTATTGTCGGCAGCGTTCGATGATGCGGTCGTCGTTCCATGCAACAACGGGAGACTGGGCGACAACCGGAATTATCGCTTCTTTTTTCGGCAAAAAGTCGTCGATCCATTTTTGCGGCAAGCCGGGCAGTTCCGCGACCGGCACGAGTGCCGTAATCCATTCGTAGAGTTTTTCCGATTCATGGACGGACGGCGGCGCGACGACGTACTGGTTGCCGACCTGAATATCGATCCCGGTCTTTCGGCCCTGCCATTCGACCGCCTTTCTTCCGACGATCTCCTCCTTCGGCCTTTGAAAGAACAGATGCCAACCGCCCCCGCCGGATTTCGCCATCGGCGAAGGCGGCAATTTGCCGAGTGCATCAACAAGAATCGGCATGTCGAGATCGCCGCGTTTGCCTTCCTCCGGCTTGATGTCGACGTCAATGATCAGGCAGTGATGGCAGGCGAGGCCGATATTCGCACGCGGATTCTGACGCCACCATGCGGTGATGACGTCAGAATCCCGCGAGGCGCCGGAGACGCCGTTCTCATTGGCCGGTTTTTTCGTTTTCGGGAAACAGGGAAACACCGGATAACCGAGTTTTGCGAGACGCAGGGCCTCGTCGAGAAATACAGACATGAAATTGAAATTTCCATGAAAAAGTTAAACGATCCGTTGCGACAGTTCTCCGGGCATCTCACGACCACGACAGCGATACAACAGTTGTATCCATTCCGGCTCGGTCAAACGGATCGCTTCCGGGACGAACCCGCTCGCCTTCTCATTGCCGGGCGTTACGAAATACCATGAGAAATCGTCCGCATAGCGAACGAGAAAAAACGGGATACCGGCGGCGTCGGCCAAAGCGTTCAGGGCGCGAATGCTCGGGTGGCCCATGTGGACCGCTTGGGCCTCCTCATGCTTGAACTCGACGAGGGCCGCCGCCTTGCCCTGATCATATTCCAACATGAGAAAATCAATGTCGAGTGCCGGGCAGTCATAGCCCCACATACGATGTCGTGCGCTGATTTTTTGATCCCGCCAACCGCTGCGTTCCTTTGCCACTTCAATAGTCATAAAATGTCGTTCCTTTCCGATAAATATTGTGTCATTCGAATTTTCGATTTCTCCACGCAATCCGCATCGACGTCGAGCCCGATAAACCCGCATTTCAGGGCAAGGGCACAGATGCCCGTCGTCCCGCCGCCGAGGAAGGGATCGCAGACCGTCATGTTCGGCAAAAGAAACCGCTCCATGAGGTCATACATTCCGCTTTCGGACTGGCCCCAATGATGGTGGCGTTTGTCGTTATCGTTGGTTTTGCTGTTCGCGACATCGCCGATCCAGTCGCCCCGAAATTCACCCTTTGTGAACCAGAGAACCGGCTTCCAAAAGGTATTGACCTTGCGTTCCCAAAGTTGTGTCGCCTGACCGCCGGGCGTCAGGTAGGCCAGCATCCAACGATAATTCAGGCCGTTTTGCAACTTGGCGATGATCTCCGGCAGGTAGGACTGCCCGACCATGCAGAGCAGCGAAGCGCCCGGTTTGAGGACATGGGTCGCGAACGCGGCGAGGTCGTCATACACGCCAAGATACTCGCGCGGGTAAGGCGGATCGCAGACGATAAAGTCGACGCTCTCCGCTTCGACATGTCGCACGGCCTCCACAACCGAGGAAACGATCAGCCGTAGGCGGTCATCCGGTGGGATGGTCACCTCGGCCTGCTTTTGGGCTTCACGTTCCTTGCGGTGGACGTCCTTTTTCAGACGCTTGTATTCCGCGTTGATCGTCGCATCGCCCTTGCGGAGTTTTTGCTTCGTTTCGTTGTCGGCGTGTTTTTCGAGGAATTCGACGCGCGAAACAGTATCACTCGAAACCCCCGCAATTTTGGCAAGTTCATTTCGCGTATTTTTTTCGGGAATCGACTCGGCAGAATTCTGCCGAGTCGTCTTTCGGGCGGATTCTTTTTCTTTTGTTTCGGCAGCAATCATCGCCTTGAACTGCAGTGCAATTTCCGTTTTCTGATATGGTGTCAAATTTCGCCTGTGTTCCTGATTCTGCCATGCCCAGAGTTTGGCCTCGTCGAGCGACCCGAACGTCATGCTGACCGTGGGAAACGGCAGTCCGTGTTTCAGGCAGATTTCATGGCGGTTATGGCCGTCGACGATTGCGCCGTCCCAAGTAACGATGGGCGACATACATCCGTTTTTTATGATGTCGGCCTCCAGACCGGCGTATTCCGTTTCTGAAAGAGGCGGCAGTAAATGCTGCAATTCCGGCTCCACCTTCAGACGTTTTGTTGTGTTTTTGACCAAAACCTGTTCCTTTCAAGAGATTCCATGAATTTTCTGAAGTTCCTGCATGCGACGGCGCACACTTGGGTCGTAAGACAAATCGGAATCGAACAGGTACTGCGGGAAGGCGTATTCGCGGAACTGGTCGGCATCCCGGATCAGCGAGGGAATCTCAACTTCCCGCAATTCCGTCAGCGACTGCCCGTCGCCGATGACCCCGTGGGAATACCAGGAATCCAGCACGCGCCGGTACGCGAAATCCCGACCGCGCAGATAGGCCGCATGCCGCCAGTGATTCACGGGATAGACCGTCAGCCCCGCCTGTCGCGGATTGGACTCCAGCGGGAAGGCCATCGTATTCCCCCAGCGATGGCGGATGCGTGCGTCTTTCGCGTCGCGAACCATTTCATGCAGCAAACCGGCCGCCGTATGACCGACCGCCGTCCGGCGGTCACGCGGGCCCGTCCTCATCATCTCGATCAGATGCTCCGGCAGGGGATCAAGCCGCAGCGCCGCCGTGCGCAAACCTTCGCGGTAACCGTGCTTGAGCGCCGCATCGCAGACGCTGCGTTCCGTATCGATCAGGAAGGCGTATTGAGCGAATCCGTCGATCCATTCCGAAAGGACATGCCCGCGCCATCTTGTGACATAGGCCCATTCACCGATTCCGGCCTCCCTTTTGTAGTACATACCCGTATCATTCACGAAATGCAGCAGATGACGATGTTCGTTTTGAATTCCGAAATCTTCCATAAAATGACCTCCTATTGTTTGTTGTTCGTTAAAACCATTCACCGTCACAAATCACCCAGCACCTGATCCACAACCTCGAAGCGGATTTTCGGAATACCGGAATCGGCGACGATCCGGGCGGTCTCTTCGTGATAGGAACCGTGCCTGCGATACTTCGGCATGTCAAATAACGATGGTGGCAATAAACCTCGCCGCACCATCTCCTCGACATGGAGAACGATCATTGCGTTCACGGCGAGCGCTGCGAGGTGATCCTCGGAACGGTCGCCCATCTGGTATTGCAGCAAATGTCGGTGCAGCGAGGCGATACGGCGCGAAATCGGGATACCGCGCTCGTAATTCCTCTCGCCATACTTCTTGGCACCCGCTGCAAGCCAATGTCCGATGCGTTCCATCGCGAATGCGCTGAAAAGATCGGGGCGGGATTTGCCCTCATCCGAATCGCAGACCGCGCCGGTAGTGAATGTTTGGCGTTTGCCGCTGTCTTTCATTTTGTCCATAAAAAATGCTCCAAAAGGTAAGCAAGGATCACCCCCAGATGGAAGGCGATGAAAAGCCACAGTTTTTGTTTGATTGTCATCTTTGAAAAGTGGTGTTGAAAATGTTGTTTTCCTTGACGGCGTCGTGAAGGTTTCTTTCACGTACCGCCAAATTCCAACAGTTCGGGCAAACAATCGAAAAATGACGCAAGGCCCGGCCCGTGTTCTTACTCAGCCACTGGACAACAATGCCATGCTTACACCCGCATTTATAACAGGCCGTCGTTTCGATCATTTCATCGAATTTGTGCTTTGTGACGCCCGGTTTGCACAAACGTTCCGGCTCGATTTTCGCCAGCGACTTTTCCAGTACGGTCGCCGCCTGGGCGACCTGCTTGCGAAGGTCGGATATGTTCTCCTTTTTGCGGGATTTACCCGCCTTTTTCAGCGTTTTCTGGACCTCCTTGAGTTCGTGGTATAATGTTTCAAGTTTTTCGCGAAGTTCGCTCATGGTTTTGTTCTCCAAAAGTTAAAAGGGGATGTCGTCATCGTTCACAATCGGTTCGCCGAATGCGTCACGGTTGCCCAACTCGTCCGTAACCGGTTCGGGAATGTCGCCGATTTCATATTTGATGATGCGGTCGAATTTTTCGCCGGTAACTTTTCGCACGGTGATCTTTTTCGTGAACGCGACACCGCCGCCGCTGGCGATGTCGACCGCGTCCTGCGCTGTTTCCGGCAGCGGATCGTTCGAATGATCCCGCCACCATTTTTCAAACTTCTTGCGTGCCCAGCCGCTGTGTTCGGGACAAAGCCACTCCGAATGACAATCGCGAAAATTCACCTGATAATCAATGCGAAATGTCTTGGGAACATCCTCGCCCGCGCCACGTTTTGTATGCACGCTGTAAAACACGTCCTGCACCTCGTACTCGGTGTCCACCACCTGCCCCGTGAGGATGCCCTCGTTCGAGGCCTTATCATCATGCCGGCTCTTCTCCGGTTCGGGGAATTCATAGCCGCAATCGGGACAGGTTCGTACCGCCGCATGAACGAAAGCCTGGCATTCGGGACATTCCTTCATGGGACACTCGCCGCCGCCTCGCTGGTGATCCTTGATGTTGATGGCGTCAATCGGCCCATGCCGCAGGATATTGCCGCCGTAAT
Organism: Thermoguttaceae bacterium; assembly: GCA_031548645.1. Lineage (GTDB taxonomy): Bacteria > Planctomycetota > Planctomycetia > Pirellulales > Thermoguttaceae > WRMR01. Next base: position 3,755 of record JAVBQX010000215.1, on the reverse strand, counting down.
CCAAAACGAGGCAGTCCTGCTTTGATTCATGCAAACGAAAACCGCGACCACAAGCCTGCACGAAAAGCCCCGGGCTTGCCGTCGGACGGAGCAAAACGACACAATCGACGTTCGGAGCATCAAAACCCGTCGTGAGCACATTGACGTTGACAAGGAATTTCAATTGCGGCAATGCATCGCCGAACAGGTTCTTTTCGATCTTCTCGCCCTTGAAACGCTTGAGCAGCATCTCCCGTTCGCCGGAAGGCGTCTCGCCGGTGACGAGGCCGCATTCGGCATTTGAGTATTTCCGCAAGGTCGATAATACATGCTCCGCATGGGCGACCGAGGCCGCAAAGATCAGCACGCTGTGACGATCCTGCGTCTGCATGATGATCTCGCGACAGGCGGAACCGACGAGATCCTCCGTATCCATGAGCTCCTCGACCTCCGATGAAATGAATTCTCCGGCGCGAATGTGCAATTCGGAGCAGTCGACCTTGCTGCGTCCGGCCTTTGTTTTCAAGGGACACAAAAAACCCTCTTCGATCAACTCCTTGACACCGATCTCATAGCAGATATCATGGAGCAGGTTGTCCGGGCCGCACAACAGGCCTGACTTCAAACGATAAGGCGTCGCGGTGAGACCGATCAAACGCACCTGCGGATTGACGATCCGGGCATCGTGCAAAAAGCTCTGGTACATGCCCTCGCCGTCGGGCGGCAATAAATGCGCCTCGTCGACGATAATCAGATCGAAACGATCCAGCTCACAGGCGCGTTTGTATACGGACTGGATGCCCGCGACGATGACCGCCTCGCGTGTATCCCGCGAGTTGAGCCCCGCCGAATACACGCCGACCGGCAGATCGGGTGCGATCCGCCGGATCGTCCCGGCGGTCTGTTCCAGCAGTTCCTTGACATGCGCAAGGATCAGCACCCGGCCATTCCACTTGTCGACGGCGTCGTGCGCTATCGTTGACATAATGGCCGATTTTCCCGATCCCGTTGGCGCAACAATGCAGGGATTGCCGTTTTTCGTCCGCAGGTACTGATACAGCGCATCAATGGCCGCCTGCTGATACGGTCGCAAAGTGAACATGGGCCCTCCTCAATAGGTGGAAACGAGCAGATGACCGTCGCGCGTGGTCACGTACTGATCGCCGGAAAAGGTCAGGTCCTGAAAACAGCTGTACCCGGTGATGCAGGCGCGCCCGGTAATGAAGGACTTGCCGCCGATTTGGGCGTATCCGCAAACCAGCGCGTCGTTGGTGACCCGCACGCGATCCCGCAGGACACAGCTTTGAAAGGCCCTCGCATTGCCGGATAAGACCGCATGGCCTTCGATCAGGGCGTTATCGAAGGCCCCGGCGTCTTCAATAATTTTGGCACGGCCGCGCACCACGAGGTGGATGCCGTCGACCGTGGCCCGGTCGCGAATGCTGATGCGGTCGTGAAGGAATACGACACCGTTGAGTCTGGCCTGACCGCCGATGTTCGACATGTAGGTTTTGCCGGAATTGCTGTGGTAGCCGATGCAGTCGGCGAAAACCTGCCCGCGCACGGACGCCTCGCCGTTGATGTAGGTGCTTCCCTTGATGAAGCAGTGCCCGCCGATGAAGGCGTATTCGTCGATCAAGGCGTCGTCCCAAACGGTGGCGAACTCCGTAATGAGGCAGCGTCCTTTGGCCGTGGCCCGACCGCCGAGCTGGGCGGAGCCGGAAACCCGCGCCCCGTCGAAAACCGCCGCGTCGTCCGCGATCCAGCAGTCCCCGTCGTAGGAAAGGTTTCGGGTGTCCTCGATAAAACCGCCGACGGTGCCTTCCTTGACGTTCCCGAAATCGCGTTCGGCGATCACGCGGGTCAGAGTCCGACCGTCGGGCAGCTGACATGTCATATCACTGATGGAATATTTGCGCATAGGGGAATACTTTCCAAAAATCATTGGGGTTAACCACGAAGTTCACGAAGAAAAGAACGAAAGGCATTCAGGTGGCGAAATTCGCCAACTGAATGGTTGAAGTTGAAAAACGCATTTTCTTCTTCGTGTTCTTCGTGGTGAAAAAGAACTACAGACTGGGAAACGGATCGTCGCTGTGATCGGTCGTGATCAACATGCGAACGCACATGAAGCATTGTTTGAGATATTCCTCTCCGAGCGATTCCCGGAGTTCGACCGCCGCGAGTTGCGGATTGTCGAGCGGTATGTCGACCGCAAGGGTGTTGCGCGGTTTGTACTGGCCGCTGGTTTTCGATTTTTTCGATTTTCGTTTCGGCTCGATGATCTTGTAATCGTTCGACGGCGGCGAAACAACGCGACGTGTCGGTTCCGGCGGAATCGGTTCATATTCCTCACAGGCCGAATCCCATGGGACTTTGACGGAACCGTCGCAAATACAGGTTTGTCTGTTGGAAAAGTTCATACAGCCCGAACAAAATGCGTCGGGGCCTGCCTCCTGTTTCTTTTTCAAAGACTGTTGATACGTCTGACCGCCTCGCTGGACGGTTCGCGATTCTATCTGCGGAATTTCCGCAGATGACTCCAACTCACATCGAATGGCCGCAACAGTTTTGTCATTGACCCCGACATGCTTTGCGATTTGCCGATTACTCAAATTACAGCCGTTCGTGTGCAATAACGCCCGTTTTACGGCATTTCGTTTGTCGGCATTGGTGCGTTGGAGCCCGTGCGATTTGTTCGCGGCGATACTGGCCCACTGGGCATCCTCGATGGTCCCGAGCTGCTGTTCGGCGAGGATCGGATCGTTCGGCCTGACCCGCATGTGTGAGTGATAGCGGTGAAAACCGTCCGAAAGGACAATATCATCGGTTTTCGGGTTGAAGAAAACGCCCACGGGCGGGAACTCCTCGCCTCGTTCCATCGCCTCCGCGTATTCGTCAATGACCGCTTCGTTCAACTCAACCCGCGACTGGGTGCCGCAGTCGATGCGTATGCGCTTCGGATCAATTTTGATTGCCATGTTTGAGTCTCTCGGTAAATTGATGGTGTTCAATGGAGCGTTAATCCATCTGTCGGATTCCGACGGATAACTCCAGTCCTGAAGGTTTACTGATTCCATCAGACGGGTTTCTCCAGATCATTTCAATTTTGGATGGAAGGCGTTCCGACTGACGAATTTCGACAGTTATTTTCAATTCCATCTCTCGATCAAAAGAGATTTTGTTGGCATGAACGCAATTCCCGCTGGCGGTTTGCGCCAGAGGAGTCTCGTTTTCGATGGAAGTCGATTCGATCTGGGAAATTTCTCCAGATCGATTCAACTCGCGGCGAACACGTCCGACGGTCACATGATCCACCCCGACGTGCTTTGCAATTTGCCGGTCGCTTAAATCACGTCCGTAAGGATGCAAAAGTACCAGTTTGACGGCGTTCCGCTTGTCGGCATTCGTTCTTCGCTTGATCGCGACGAATGTATCATTCAATTCGAGCGGGTTCATCTTCTCTCTCCTGTTTTTGGGTTTGATATTCATGAATCTGTCGCGCTAGTTCCGGCAGATCGTCGAGCCGCAGGACGACGATCCAGGGGCGGCGATTGGGCCGGTGCATGACCACCGACGTTTTGTTGTTCCCCGCGTCCCGGATCGCCTGATCCAGCGCTTCGAACAAACGGAAGGATTCGGTGCGTTTGCATTCGATGTGCAAACGGGGAATGTCGGTCACGATGTCCGGGCTGTCGGGCCCGCCGGAGTATTGCACTCCTCGGCAGGCCGTTACGCCCAGGACGCGGGAAAGCTCACGCGACAATTCCCGCTCG
>JAVBQX010000103.1:0-10645 GCA_031548645.1 Thermoguttaceae bacterium | reverse complement strand
GGTTTCCGCCGGAAAATGATCAGCAAGAACAGCAGCCGGGAACGCAGCGCAGCGGAGTGACCGGGGTGAGGAGCTGCAAAACAGAAAGCGTGTCGATATCCGAAAGATTCCGAACAGCAAACCGAAAACGCGAAATACGCTTACACAACCGGACTCGCCCCACACCGGTCACTCCGTTCGTTACCCTCACTGCGTTCCCGGCTGCTGTTCTTGCTCAGAACTTCTTGGCGAAAGCCTGATGCCGCGGGTGTTTGTGGTGGAAACCTAATACGACATCGCAATGACCATTGTTTTTATGGAGCAAAAGCCGGAATGAAGGCGTACTCGCCGTAATGACGGGATTCCGATACCGGGGTTGATTTTTTTCCATACCGTCATTGCGCTGCGCTCCATTCCGGCTGCTGTTTTGAGCATGAATTTTCAATTTTTCATTCCGCTTCGATGATGGTGGCGACCTTGCCGGTTTTCGCGTCAAAACGTCCGGCGAAAAAGTCGCTGACCAGATTCTGGCCGAAAAACGTGCGGTTCAGCCCGCTGGTCATCGAGCGATACAGCAGCACATGCAGCTTGTCGATTTGCAGGCGGAACGCGACGGCGCGGTCGCGGGTGACGGCTTCGAGGTTTTCACCGACGGTCAGTTGCCGCCAGGTGTATTGCTGCTTTGCGCGTTTGGCGTCGAGGTCGAACAGCATCGGGGCGAACATTCCGCGACCGAAGGCGTTTTGCCGCAGCACGAGCTGCGTCCGGCTGTTCGCACCGGCATTCGGCGCGACGAAAGTCAGTTCGCCTGAAACGCAGCCGAGAGGTTCTTCCGCGTTTTTTCCGGCGGATTTCCATTCGGGCAGCGCGATCGGGAACACCCGCGAGACGGGCACGCTTTTGCCCGCGTTCGTGCCGAAACCGGGGCCGATCAACAGCAGTTCGGTCATTTCGGCGCTCGCTTTGACGCCGATTCCCGCGGCGAGCGGCAACCGCGATTCGTATTCAATCGCGTAGTGCGGGTCGTCCCGGCCGTCATGTTCGATGCCTTCGTCGATGTCGTCTTCGTACTGCGGCAAAATCGCGTCGGCCAGCAGGAGCAATTTTTCCTTGTGACACAGCAGCATGTGCCGCTGCAATCGCATGTTTTCGGTCAGCGGCAGTTCGATTTCGAGGTAGCTGCCGTTTTCATCCGCGATTTCGCAGTTCGACGACCAGGTGTCGGTCGGCAGCAGCGTGCGACCGTCGATCCGAATCGCGACGTCCCAGATGCCCGAGCCGATCGTTTGTCCGGCCAGGTTGAATTCGAGCGCCGTGCTTTGGTCCGACCAGCCGCCGACCGGGGCCGGCGCGGAATCGGGCGCCGGTTCCGCCGTGACGTCGGCCAGCGTTTGCCGGAACCGGTTGATCGGCGCGAAGGCGGCCGACAACGCCGGCTCGCGGAATTCCCAGCCCGAACGCAAGACCGCCATTTGCGACCATTCCGAAAAATACGTCACGTCCGTCGCCGCGGCCCGTTCCGCCGTTCGTTCCCGGGCGACTTTCGTTTCCGTTGCCGCGGCTTTAGTGCCGGACGGTTTTTTCGTCGCTTTTTTCGGCGATTTCAGCGACGGCACCGCGGCGGATTTGCCGTCTTGCGGCGAGTTCGGTTTTTGGGCCAACGCGGCCCGCGTTTTGGCGATTTCGTTCGCCCCGAACTGTCGCGGGAACAGCGTCCGGGCGACCGCGTGATCCGCTTCATCCGTATCAAAGGCCAAGGCATGACGCGTCAGTTCGGCGAAAGGGCCGAACTCGAACGGCACGGCCATTTCGTCGCGCTTGGCCGCCGGTTTTCGCGAAATTTTGTCCGGCGCAATCTCGGCAAACACGGGCGAGCCGTCTTTTCGGGCCAGTCGGAGCGTGTGCAGCACGGCCCATTCGAACTGGTTATGATCGGCGAGCGGCCAGGGACGCAGCTTCGCCTTTTTGCCGATCATCAGCGCGCGGGTCCAACAGGCCAGCAGGGGGCGCAGCAGCATGTAATCGGCGGCGTGCGGCAGGCCCGAGCCGTCGAGTATTTCGGTCAGTCCGAGGCGGAAATTGTCCCGCGCGAATTGCAACATGCGCTGCCCGATCGTCAAGTCGGGGAACATGCAGCCCATCAGCCAGGGAAGTTCGGCGCAATTGATCTGGTGCAACAGCGGATGTTGTTCGACGGAAAGACGCTTCCCCGCGATGTCGTTGAGCACCTGCTCTTTCGCGATGAAACGCCCGGCCCACTGGCGCGAGGTTTGCGTTTCGGTCGATTCGGCCAGCAGTGTGGTCGCCAGCAGGCCCGAAAGGGAGTAATATTCCCCGTGACCCGCCGCGGCGATTTCCGACCATTCGGTGGCGATCGGAATTTCCTTCTCGAAACAGGCCCTCGTTTCCGGCAGGGCGTAACACCAGTGCACCGCCGCGCGATATTGCTCCAGGCCGAGCCCGTTCGCCCGCTTCCGAGCCAGTTTCCCCCACAACTGCCAGGCCTCGTCCGATTCCGGCGCACGGTCGATCAGATATTGAACCTTTTGCAGCCCCGGCCCGTCGGCCAACAGTTCTTCCCAACGTGTCAACATAATGTTTTTGTTTCCGTGATGTGACGATAAAAATACAACGATCTTTCATCCCGGTTACGGGTATAACGATTCTTACGAAACGGGAAAGGTCGCCGACCTCCAATTTTAGCAAAGTTGGCGAAAAAGTATTGCGGGTGTGATGTTTTCCCGGTCAAAATATAGTACAATGCCTGAAAATGCAATACCTATGCCGTTTGAACGCTCCCGAACTCTGTGACATGGGAGTCCGTTTTCCCAATGGGTAAACGGACGTCTTGAAGGGAAATTTCCATTGGCTATGGTAAAACAATATGGAATTCAGGCAATCACCCTTTGCATAATAATTATGGGGGCAAAAATGTCATCCAAAAACAAAATCGGCTGTTCCTGCTCGAATTTGGGCACCGGCGAAGTGCGGCGACGCGGTTTCATTGGCTTGCTCTTCGGACTTGTCGGCGGCGCAATTGCTTTTGCGACACCGATTTACGCTGCCGTTCGTGCGGTCATTTTCCCGCTCGAAAAAGAGGGAATCGGCGGCAAATTCTACTATTTGACCACGAGCGACCAGCTCACCGAAACGCCGCAAAAGTTCCCTATCGTGGACGATGTCACTGACGCTTGGGTCACCGTTCCGCGTCAAACGATCGGCACCGTTTACGCACGAAAAACGAAGGACAACGAAATCCTCGCCTGGCAGGCCCTTTGTCCCCACGCCGGTTGCGTTTTGGGGGTCAAAACCATGGAAAATCCCAAGACGAAAACCGTCGAAATGCTCTTTGCCTGTCCATGTCACGTTGCCCATTTTGACCTCGGCGGCCAATTGCTCGACGCCAAACCGGACAGCCCACGCAACATGGACACGCTGGAAGTCAAGGAAGAAAACGGCAAGGTTTCCGTCCGATTCCAGAACTTCCAATTCGGCGTTTCGCAAAAAACTCCGGCGTGACATCAGGTTGCGACGAAAACACAATTCATTCAAAAATCATCCCACTACGTTATAATATTAAAGGACCGCGGCAATGTTTCGATGGCTTAACGAACGAACCGGGGCGGTTACCGGCCTGAAAACCTTTTGGTATTGGACGGTTCCGGCGACGAAGTGCGTGTTTCGCATGATTCCCGCGATGATCATCTTCGGTTTTCTCCTGCAGGGGATCACCGGCGTCATCATGTGGGCGCATTATTCCCCAAGTGCCCAAACTGCCTGGGAAAGCGTCTTTTTTCTGCAATATCACATCCCGCTCGGCTGGCTGATCCGCGGGATTCACCATTATTCTGCCCAGCTCATGGTTGGGTTGCTCGGTTTTTATCTTTTGCTGTCGGTTTTTCGTTACAGTTACCGTTCGCCGCGCGAGTTTGTCTTCTGGGGAGCCCTCGTCCTGCTCATTCTGTCGCTTTGCAGTTGCCTGACCGGCGACCTGCTCGCCTGGACGCTGCCCGGCTATTCCGCGACGCTCGTCCGCGTCCGGTTTTTGCAGATGATTCCCGGCGTCGGCAACATCCTGTTCAAGCTCGTGCTCGGCAACCCCGGCCCCGAGTTCGGCACCTACACGCTGACGCGATTCCTCGTGCTGCACATCATGGTCTTCGGCGGCGGGTTTTTCGCCTTTTTGGTACTATGGCGGTTTTTCGATTTCCGTGCCCGCAAGATTGAAATCGCCAAAAACGCCGCGCAGGCCGCCTACGATGCCAGCATGAACGACAATTCGCTGCCGTTTGAAACCGTAAAATCCGAGAAAAAAGGCAAGAAAGACAAAAATAAGAAAGCCGAAGACGCCAAGCCCGCGCCGCCGAAACTGGCCTATTTCTGGTCGGGGCAACTGTTCTTCGTGTCCATCGCCTGCATGATTTTCATGGTGGCCACGCTCGGCCTGGTTTTCCAGCATGAGCTTTGCGACAAATATTGTCGGAAAGCCAAAGCGGAAGTCGCGGCCAACGCCGATGCTGAAAAAGCTGCCGGTGACAAAACAAGCGTTCCGCAAGTCGATTGGTCGGGCCTGCCGCAGGAAGCCCGCCGCGGTGCGGCGCTCATGTCGCCCGCCTCACCGGGCACGGCCTACAACGCGGCCCGGCCCGAATGGTCCTTCCGCGCGGTCTACCATTACTCGAACATGTTCCCGGCGGACAAGAAATTCATCGCCATTTTCGTGGTCCTGCCCGCGATCGCGTTTTTCTTCTTCCTCGTGCCGCTCCTCGGGAAGTTCAAGCCCTTCCATTACCTGATCGTGCTGGCCACGGCGGCGTTTTTCGGCGCTTTCGTCTACATGACCTGGGCCTCGTACCGCCATGATTTTGCCGATCCCGATTATCTTATGGCCGTCGCCGAAGCGGACGATCTCGCCGTGCGCGCGACCGAACTGGCCCTCAGGCCGGAAGGCATCCCGCCGACCGGGGCCCTGTCGCTCATGCAGTCCGACCCCAAAGTCAAGGGCCGCGAAATTTTCATCCGCCACTGCGCGACCTGCCACGCCTTCGTCCCGCAGCCGGGCCAGGCGGTCAACCGCGATTTCATGCCGTATTATCCGCCGAAACCCGCCGAAGGAGCGGAACCCTGGAAGGCCGTGGCCCCGAACCTGTACGAGCCGATCAGCAAATTCTGGATTTCCGGCTTCACGGACAAAACGCGGATCGTTTCCGACGATTATCTCGGCGGGACGGCGTTTCGGAACGGTTCCATGGTCGACTTCGTGCGGAACACCCTGCCGGACAATCTTACGTTCATTGACGAAATGATCGCCGACGACGATCCGGAAAACCCGATGTACAGTTTCGCCTCGGCGAAAGAGGGGCTCGGTTTGCTCGACGACATGCTGTACCAGGAAGCCCTGCGCGACGGCCCGCGTGCCATGACCGACACAACGCCGGAAGGAATCGACGAAAAACGCTACGAACTGTTCACCGAATTCGGGTGCGACGAAACCGGCTGTCACAAGTTTTACGACAAGGGCAAAATCGGCGACGCGACCGACCTGACCGGCTACATGTCGCGCGAATGGCTCATCGCGGTGATTGCCAACATCGAAGACCCGCGTTTTTACGGCGCGAAAAACGACGGCATGCCGATCTATCACATCGACGGCCAAGCCGATTCGACGCTGACCCGCCAGGAAGTCGAACTGGTCGCCGACTGGCTTCGCGGCCATTGGTATCGCCCCGCAGCGCCGGTCGTGACACCGGAAGCCCCGGCCCCGGTGGTGGAACCCCCGCCCGCCGAACCGGCTCCGGCCCCTGAAACTCCCGCAGAGGAATAGCACAAAAAGCGAGGGCGGTCTTGCTTGATCGCCCTCGCTTTGATTAATATTCTATTTTCTGCGTAACATTTTGGCCGCGTTTCCCGTCATCATCCTGTCGGGGAACGTTCGCGTTGTGCCGGAATGATCTTTGCAAAAAGTTTTGCATCAATAACCAATGTTTTTTTACCTGATTCGGCCACTGATTCGTTGGAAAATCAACCTCCTGCTTGATGACGACAAGCAGCCGGGCGGGTTTTTCTTGTGGTTGTTGAAAAAGGATGGAAATTCCTGGCAATATTATCAAAATCTGTTGCAACTTGACGCCAAACTTCGGGAAAGCGTTTCGGGTTTGTCGGAAGCACTTATTCCAGAATCAACATTGGACGGTAAAACGCGTGTCGACTCGACCAGACGCGTCGAATCGTATAAAAACACGCGGCAAAAGAAAATTCTGTATGCGACAGGTCTTTCCGTCGCCGTTGTTTTACTGATAGCGGTCGTGCTGTTTCTGCGGCCCGGGCCCGATAGTGAAATCATCGCAAGGATTCCCCCGCAGCAGCCGGTCGTTGTCAAAGCACTCCCATTAGAGTCTGCCGGCTTGTCTCCGGACGAATTCGCCTTGCCGGAATTGCAGCGGTTGACCGAACAGGTCGTCCCGTCCGGAGTGCGCGAGGTGTTTGCCCCGGCGTTCGTCCCGCTCCGGGAAACTTATGCCGTCGGCAGGGACAAGCTGCTCGACGATCTCGGCTCCCTGCCGATCCAACCGCTGACCGATTTCAGCCGACGGCTTTATTCCGTTCGCGGTGTGTCCGATTTCAAGGAAATGACGCCGAAAGATGAAATGGAATCCCCTGGTGACGAAAGCCTCCTGTCCCGTTGGCTCAATCCCGATCTGCTCAAGATCAACTGGCTGAATTCCGATTCTCCGTGATGCGGCATATTCTGTGGATTGACGTTATCCGGTTGTAGCGTCAATGCAATGCGTATCACACTTCTGGCGAAATCTCAATGTTAAGGCATGGTTGTCGGCCCGGTATCCGCGGTCACCGTATGTCCTTTATGCTGTATGTCCACAAAAAGAATTATCTTTTTTTCTCGAAAAAACATTGTAACATCTCGAAAAATTGTATATATTACACATATCGATAATTTTATCCTGAATATTTTGCCGCCGAAATACATAACATTTCACGAAACACTGCATTTTTCGGCAATTGTATATTGCAAAAAAACAGTGTTTCTCTTTTTTCCCATGATTCTTTTCTGAAAGGTTTCTTATGAAAAACCACTTTATTGTCAAGTTGGGGGGGGGGGTAAAACGCGAGCTTTTACCCTGGTTGAACTTCTCGTTGTCATTGCCATTATCGGCATTCTGATCGCCTTATTGCTGCCAGCGGTCCAAGCGGCCCGCGAAGCGGCCCGGCGTATGCAATGTACCAATCATCTCAAGCAAATTGGACTTGCGATTCATAATTTCCATGATGCGCAAAAAGGAATTCCGCCTGTATGCATCAATTCATTAAGACAATCCTTCTTTTCATTCATCTACCCGTATATTGAGCAACAGGCTTTGTATGATTATATGAATGCCCGGCCGAATGGGATGATGGAGAACTCCTGTGAAATCTGGTGGGAAGGGAAATGGACCTGGTTGCCGGCTCCCGATGACGACCTGAAAAAGGCATTCGGATCCATTCCCGTCTATTACTGCCCTTCCAAAGGCAGAAGCACTCCTGCGATCCTTCAAACCGTAACTGAAACGACAAACGGTCGCGCATCCGGACCGCAAATTGACTATGCCATGGTTTTTCATGTCAGGGTGCATGATGCCGGAAGCAGCCAGGGCTGGATGTTTTGTTCAGAACAAGGCCGTTCGACGGATTATTCCAACCATGTCGGTCCGTTCCGGATGGCGATCGTCGAGGGCCCCACGGCGATTTCAGTGGCAGGCTGGAACGCGTGGAAACCTCGTGATACCTTTGCCTGGCTGAGCGATGGAACAAGCAACCAGTTCATGATTGGTGAAAAACACATCCCGACAAATCGAATGGGGCTTTGCGATGGCTCAGCGCCCGGCGCAACAATCCCCGCGGAAGTGTTCTCCGGCGACTGCTCCTATCTGAGTCCGGGTGTTTGGGGAATCAATTCCATGGGACGAGCTTTTCGGACCTGGGGCGGGGAGTTGACGCTTGCCAAAGGCCCAAGCGCCTTTAGCGAAGATACCTATGTGCCGACACACCATTACAATTTCGGCAGCGCTCACACGGGCGTATGCAATTTTGTCATTGGTGATGGCTCGGTGCAGGCGGTTTCAGTCACGACACCCCACAGCGTTTTAGCCTCGTTTGCCCAAGTCAACGATGGCAAAGCGGTTTCTCTTCCGTGATTTTTGTGTTCGACCTTGTCAGCCTGAATGTCGTGGCCTGCTTCAACCTTGTTGCGGCATTCAGGCGGATATCATGTTTGTTCTATCATTCAGGAATTTACGGAGCGTATTTGCATGCGACATACTGCACTCGTTTTTGCATTGTTGGTAATAGTTGTGATTTCCGGTTGTTCCGGGAAAAGGCAGGTCAAGGGAAAAGTTCAATTGACGGATAAAACCCCTGTCGGTGCGGGGCAAGTGATATTTGAAAAGGAGGGCTTTATCGCAACGGGTACTATTCGCGAAGACGGCTCTTATGAAATGGGGACTCTCAAAGACAATGATGGTGTTCCACCCGGTGATTACACCGTCTATATCTCCGGCGCAAACAAACCAGGAAAGGGGGTGCAATTTCGCAGCACGGGCGCGGACGGTAAAATGACGACGTCCACCCTGGCAACGTTTGAACCTATCATTGCCAAAAAGTATACCAGTGCGTCCACATCGGATCTCAAGTGCAAGGTTGACAAATCCATGACATTTGACATCACCGTCGAGCCCGCGGAGTAAATCCGGACTGCTTGTCGTCGGCATACTGAATTGGACCACCTTTTGTCAAGACGCGGGTTCGATGTAATAGTCTTCTTTATGCTGCGGGCGGCGTTTCATTTTCCGGCGGGATGACGCCGGAAGATGAAACCGAATATGTTATCGATGAAAGCATTTCTATCCCGCCGGTTCTATTCGGCGCATCGCCAAAGCAACGTGTAACGCACGCTTGGCGAAATCTCAATATCAAGACATGGCCGGTCGGTATGGCGTGTTTCTGTCTTCCATTGCCGCATCAATGCTTGATGACGGTCGACGTTATTTCTTGTATTACCGAAATGAATTCCCGTCGATTGTTTTTCATAATAGTCGACAGATATGCAAAAAGTATCATCATTTTCACTCGGAAAACATTGAAAAAACCGAGAGAACAAATATATTGTTTTCTTCGTTTCGATTAATCCCGTCACACAGGTGAATGAAAAATAACATGGGCCGGTATTCTCTTTTAACAACGAAAAATGATCAATAGGATACGGCGCTTCACTTTTTTACAAACGACTCTTATCTGAAAGGTTTCTTATGAAAAACAAACCCCATGTCAAAATGGGTGGCCACGACAATGACAACGCATTTACCTTGGTCGAACTCCTGGTCGTTATTGCCATTATCGGCATCCTGATTGCTTTGCTCCTGCCCGCGGTTCAGGCGGCTCGCGAAGCGGCAAGACGCATGCAGTGTACGAACAACGTGAAACAGCTTTCCCTGTCGCTTCACACTTACCATGACGCCCACAACGGTTTTCCGGCGTCGTGCAGCGAAGATTCGCTGAGAGTTCACCCCAACGGGGTCAAAGAAGGCGGACGTTTCAGCTGGTATACCAGGGTTCTCCCTTTCATTGAACAAACCGCCCTGTACGAACAAATCCAGAACCCCATCGCCCGGGACGGAACGGCGATCAGCAAAGGCCCCGGCGGTTTTTGGTCGGCCTACAACTGCGTTACCAGCGATCCGCAGAAGTGGTTCGATCCCTGGCAGCAAAATCCCCCGGGCGGCCAATGCCCTTCGGACGGCAACGCTTCGTCGGATGCGTCGAGTGACGCCTGGCATGGTGGTCATCTTTCCTATCGCGGCTGCGAAGGCGACACCCCGACCTGGGGCGGCAAGGATACGATCAATCGCGGCATGTTCTCCCGCTGGACGCGGAGCAGCGGCATGTCGGCCATGTCGGACGGCACAAGCAACACGGTCGTCATCAGCGAAGCGGCCGTGGCCATGGAAAGCAACAATTACCGGGGGTCTCTCGCCCTGGCCTGGGCCTCGCTGGACGCCGACGGCGATATCACCACCGTCTATCCTTCGGTGTGTCGCGACCGCAAACAGGCCGACCAGACGCTTAGCGGTTCGGTCAATAACAAGTTGTCCGGCTTGCGATGGGGCGATGCACCCGCGGCCTTCTCGAAGTTCAATACGATTCTCCCGCCGAACTCGCCGTCCTGTACGGTGAACATGGACTATGAATGGGTCATCATGAGCGCTTCCAGTTACCATACCGGCGGGGTCAATATCGGTCTTGGCGACGGTTCCTGCTCGTTTGTTTCCGAAACGGTCGATGCCGGCGACCCGGCGGACCACTTCGTCCTTTCCGGAGATTCCCCCTATGGCGTTTGGGGAGCGGCAGGGTCGATCAACGGCGGTGAATCCACCAGCTTGCAGTAATCGCTTGTTTTATTGTCCCAATTCTGGGATATAAAAACCCTCGCCTTCAGGCGATATTTTTGTTACCATGTGAGTTATGGACCATAATCGCCGTACCTCACACACCAAGTTTGATATCAAGCTGCATTTCGTTTGGATCACCAAATACCGGAAACCGCTGTTGACGGGTTCGATTGCGACCCGGACACGGGATTTGGTACGCCAAATATGTACGGAGTAGGAAGTGG
>JAVBQX010000225.1:0-9114 GCA_031548645.1 Thermoguttaceae bacterium | reverse complement strand
CGCCAGGGCGCTCGAACGACTCACCCGCGGATTCATTTCGATGACGACCATGCGGCCCGTTTCCGGGTCGATGGCGAATTGAATGTTCGAGCCGGCCATCCGGATGTCGATCTCGCGCATGATGGCCATCGAAGCGTCGCGGACCCGCTGATATTCCCGGTCCGTCAGCGTCTGGGCCGGGGCCACGGTGATCGAATCGCCGGTGTGTACGCCCATCGGGTCGAAGTTTTCAATTGAGCAGATGACGATGATGTTGTCGTCGAGGTCGCGCATCAGCTCCATTTCGATTTCCTTCCAGCCGAGCACCGATTCCTCAAGCAGCACTTCGTGTATCGGCGACGCTTCCAGGCCGTTCATCACGAGTTCGTCGAATTCCTCCCGGTTGTAGGCCACCGCCGACCCCGTCCCGCCGAGCGTGAAACTCGGTCGTACCACGCAGGGCAGCCCGATTTCCCGGACCGCTTCCCGCGCTTCCTCCAGCGTGTGCAGCACGACGCTTTTGCAACTTTCCAGCCCGATGCGGTCCATGGCGTCGCGGAACAACTGGCGGTCTTCAGCCCGGTCGATGACCGTGGCGTCGGCCCCGATCATTTCGACGCCGTATTTTTCCAAAACGCCGTTGCGGAACAGGTCCATCGACAGGTTCAGGCCGGTTTGGCCGCCCAAAGTCGGCAAAATGGCGTCGGGCCGCTCTTTTTCAATGACTTTGGCCACCGTTTCCCAGGTCAGCGGCTCGATATACGTCCGGTCGGCCATTTCCGGGTCGGTCATGATGGTCGCGGGGTTCGAATTGACCAGTACGACTTCGTAACCTTCCTCCCGCAGGGCCTTGCAGGCCTGGGTTCCTGAGTAATCGAACTCGCAGGCCTGACCGATGATGATGGGACCCGAACCGATGAGCAGAATTTTCTTGAGATCGTCGCGACGCGGCATGGTTTTACATTCCGTAAGAAATTTGAATTATGTTTTCTGAAACTATTGTCGTAACAAGATATTTTTCAACAAGTTGTGGTAATCGCAAAAAGCTTCGGCCAAGCGGTCCGGTCGTCGCGGTTTGGGCGCACCTTCCCCGGCAGCCGCACAGCCTCGCGGCAAATTACGTTAATGATACCTGCTTGTCGGCGTCCATAAAGGGGTTGAACCGAAAAGTCGGGCAAATCTTTTTCGGGCGAAATTCAAATAACATTACAATTTGACGAATCATTGATTTTTTCCGCCGGCGTGATTAGGATGTATTATCGCAAAATGTGTTTTCCCAACGCAGGAATGCAGATTTCCCCACTTTCATTCAGCCAAAACCAAAATGCGACACAATATATTTATTGCCCTCCTTATTTGTTATATCTGTTTTCCGCAGGGCGTTGTCGATGCGTGCACATCGGCGATTTTCACCGGGAAAGTGACCGCCGACGGCAGGCCGCTGCTTTGGAAGCATCGTGACACGGGCGAGGAAAACAACCGGATCGAATTTTTCGAGGGCGAAAAACACGCCTTTCTGGCCCTGGTCAACAGCCCCGCGCAGGACGGCGAAGCCTGGGCCGGGACGAACGGCGCCGGGTTTTCGATCATGAACACCGCGTCGTACAACATCAAGGACGACGACGTCAAGGAAATGGACAAGGAAGCCGTACTCATGTTCAAGGCCTTGGGCGTCTGCGCCGATTTGGCCGAATTCGAGCGTTTTTTGGACGAATATCCGCGACCGATGCGGGTCGAGGCCAATTTCGGCGTCATCGACGCGAAAGGCGGCGCGGCGTATTACGAGGTCAACAACACGGCCTGGACCAAAATCGACGCGAACGACCCGAAAATTGCGCCGGACGGTTTTCTCGTGAGTACGAATTTTTCCTATACGGGCCGCTTCGGTGAGGGCATGGGCTACATTCGTTACCAAACCGCACGAGAAATCGTTTCGCGGCGGGCACCGCACGGCGACATCACGCCGCATTGGATTTTTGACAACCTTTCGCGCTCGTTTTACCATTCGTTGCAGGAAATCGACCTGACGAAAGACCGCCTCGCCTCCGGCCGCGACTTCGGCTGGGTGGTCGACCAGGATTACATTCCGCGGCGAATCACGTCGGCTTCGGTCGTCATCCAGGGTGTCAAACAGGGTGAAAACCCGGAAATGACCATCCTATGGGCCGTGCTGGGTTATCCGCCCGCCGGGGTGGCCGTCCCGCTTTGGGTGAAAGCCGGCGCCCACCAGCCCGCTGTCATGCTGAAAAGCGACGCCTCGGAAAACGCCGCCGCCTGCGATCTGGCACTGGCGCTCAAGCGAAAAACCTTTTCGCTGAAACGCGGCAACGGCGACCGCTACATGAACTTTGCGACCGTTTTCAACGCGTCCGGCACCGGTTACATGCAGGAACTCGCGCCGGCGGAAGCGGCCGTGCGTTCGCTTTTTCGCGACGCCGTCGCAAACTGGCGGGAAAACGGCCTCGACACGGATGCGTTGCGTTCGCTCAATCGCGAAGTGTCCGGGATGTTCCCCGGATTTTATCAAACGTTGACCGTCAACCAAAGCAATTAACATGCACGAAATTTTGAAAAACCTGTCGGAACGTTTTTTGCAGGGCGGA
The DNA here is from genome assembly GCA_031548645.1 of Thermoguttaceae bacterium. Taxonomy (GTDB): domain Bacteria; phylum Planctomycetota; class Planctomycetia; order Pirellulales; family Thermoguttaceae; genus WRMR01. The sequence continues at coordinate 6,532 of JAVBQX010000225.1, read as the reverse complement.
ATGCCATCGGAGGATTTTTTGCGGCAGCTTGCGCCTTTTCTTCCGCGCTCGGAGGCCGGCGGGCAAATCGCGCACGTCGGCGAGGCGCAGCTTGATCTGGACCGCGGCCACCGCTGCGGTTTTCCCGAAGTCGTTTTCGCCGAAGGCAAAAGCACCGAGTCGCTCGAAAAGATTTTCCGCTCGCTCACCGCGCACGGCATCAACGTGCTGGCGACGCGCATGAGCGCCGAAAAAGGGGACTACCTGCTCGAAAAATTCCCCGCCGGGCGATACAACCCGATCGGCCGGACCTTTCGCATTCCGCCGGAACGCGGCGAACCGGAGCGTGTCGGCAAGGTGGCGATCATCACGGCGGGCACGAGCGACATGCCCGTCGCGGAAGAGGCCCGGGAAACCTCGGACTGGACCGGCGCCGAAACGATTCTCATCCAGGATATCGGCGTGGCCGGCCCGCACCGCTTGCAGGCCAACCGCCCGCTGTTCGAGGACGCGGACGCGATCGTCGTTTGCGCCGGCATGGAGGGGGCGCTCCCCAGCGTGGTCGGCGGTTACGTCTCGTGCCCCGTCGTGGCCGTGCCGACCAGCGTCGGATACGGCGCCAGTTTCGGTGGTTTGGCCGCGCTGCTTGGCATGCTCAACAGTTGCGCCTCGAACGTGACGGTGGTCAACATCGACGCCGGTTTCAAGGCCGGATACGTCGCCGGATTGATCGCCAGGAATTGCCACAGGAAGACGCGATAAAATCTTGTTTTTCATGTTTTCTCCCCGTAAAATGACGAAAATCCGTTGAATTCACTCAAAAAAATTCCGGCACAACACCCAACCCGGCAGCGAGGAGATAATAAATGATGAAAACCGAATCGTTTCTTTTAGCCAAATTTTTGCTTTTCCTGTTTGTCGTCGCCATCGGCAACGTTTGTTCGGCGCAAAATCCGTTCGCCCCGTCAAGTGTTGATTACAAACAATGGGGGCCGAAACTGCCGCACGATTCCCTGATGCCGAAGGAACAGGACATCCGCCAAACGGAAGCCTGGACCCGGGCCGCTTTTTCCGGCAAGACCTCGCCGGACGATTCCGTTGTTTCACTGCAAGTGGTGCGACAGGATTACAACACGTTGAAATTCAACGAGTCGTGTATGGGAACGCCGCTGAAGTTGGGTGCGAAATCGTTCTCACGCGGACTGGGAACACATGCGAACAGTGAAATCCGCGTGAAATTTCCCGAGCCGGTCGTCCGATTTTCGGCGGTGGTCGGCGTCGACAACAACTACGACACCAGCGGCGAACGCGGCTCGGTTCAATTTGCGGTGGTCGTGCAAGGCAGGGAATTGCTGCGAACCTCGACGCGTCGCGGCAGCGATGAAGGGCTTGAAGTTGAGCTTGCCCTGCCGGAAAAGACGACGGAACTGACCCTGATCGTCGACACCACGGACGACGGCCCCGGCTGGGACCAGTCCGACTGGTGCGATCCCATCGCGGTGGGAGTTTCCGGCGAAAAATACGATTTGAGCGATGCGGCGCCCACATTGTTGAACACCATGATTCCGTTTTCGTTCAAATACGGCGGTGTTTCCTCGCGCGAACTGTTGCCGCATTGGACGTTTGACTCGAAAACCATCGACCCGCTCAACACGGTCTATTCGTGGAACGACCCCGCGACCGGGTTGACGGTTTCGGCCAAAGTTCGAAGGTTTTCGCATTTCACCGGCGCGGAATGGGTGCTGGATTTCGAAAACATGGGCGCCAAAGACACGCCGCTCATCGAAGACGTGAAGGCCGTCGATCTGGCGTTCGACATGGGAATCGACCAGGAGCCGGTCATCGTTCACACGCTCAGCGGCGACTCCTGCGACATGAATTCGTGGCTGCCGGTGGAATATCCCTTGAAACCGCAGGAAAGCAAACGCATCGCCCCGCAGGGCGGTCGTTCCTCGAACGGCGCGTTTCCGTTTTGGAATCTTGAACGCAAAGCGTCGGAAAATACGGTACCATCCGAAGGTGTTTTTGTCGCACTGGGGTGGTCGGGGCAATGGGCCGCCGAATTTTCACATCCGAATGACAAAAATGTGATTGTCGCGGCGGGGATGGAAAAAATTGCGACGGTTCTTCACCCGAAAGAAAAAATTCGCAGCCCGCGCGTCCTGCTCATGCCGTGGAAGACGGATCGCATGAGCGCTCACGCTCTTTTTCGCAGGCTGCTCATGTTTGAATACGCCCCGAAAATGCAGGACGGTTTGCCGCAGCAGATGCTGATGGTGGGCCAATGTTTCGACCGTTATTACCGCAAACGCGCCGGTTGGGAGAAATTCGACGGCCAGGTGGAATACGCCAAAAAACTGTGTGAGGCCGGCTGCGACGGCCATTGGTTCGACGCGGCGTGGTTCCCCGTCGGGTTTCCGAACGGCGTCGGCAACTGGTTTTCCGATCCGGCCAGTTTCCCCGACGGCGTCGAAGCGCTCGGCAAGGTCATTCATGATCTCGACATGAAGTTTGTCCTCTGGTTTGAGCCGGAACGCGTCGCGAAAGACACGCAAATCGCCAACGATTATCCGCAATACGTTTTCGGCGGCGAAAACGGCGGGCTTTACAAACTGAATGATCCGGACGCGAGGAAATTTTTGACCGACCTTCTCTTGAAACGGATCAAGCAGTTCGGGCTGGACGTGTACCGGAACGATTTCAATATCGATCCGCTGAATTATTGGCGGGGGAACGACGCCCCCGATCGCCAGGGAATGACGGAGATTCGTTACATCGAAGGGCTGTATGAAATGTGGAATCGCATCCGCCGCGAGAATCCGGGACTCTGGATCGACAATTGCGCTTCGGGCGGCCGGCGAATCGACCTTGAAATGATCAGTATTTCCGTTCCGCTTTGGCGTTCCGACACCTGTTGCTGGCCGGGACATCCGGAATGGGACCAAACGCAAATGCTGGGGCTGACCCAATATCTCCCGATTTTTTCCGGTTCCGCCTGGGATTCCACGCCCTATGTTTTTCGCAGTTCGGCCAATCCGGGCGCCATCGTACAGTTCAATTTTCTCGATGACGATTACGATTTGGAGCAGGCCCGGGCCGCGATCGCGGAGGCGAAGATCAACCAGAAATTCTGGTACGGCGATTTCTATCCGCTTTCGGACGCCAAGCCGGGCAAAAAGGAAATCACCGCCTGGCAACTTCACCGCGGCGACCTGAACGCGGGACTGGTTTACATTTTCCGCCAGGAGGATTCCCCCTATCTGGGCCGCGAACTCCAACTCCGCGCCATTGACCCGGACGCCAGTTATCGCGTCGTCATCAAGAAGGATTACGCCCCCGGCGAACAGGTTACGATGCGCGGCAAGGAACTGATTGACCTTGAAATCACGCTCCCGGAAAAACGATCCGCCATATTGGTTCAATATGAGAAGGAATAAGGCATTCGCCGAGAAATGATACGTATAAATTGAAGGATTGGGATTGGAGAATTTTGTTGAGTTGGTAAGATTCTTTCTCACTCAAGCATTCATGGAGGGGACTATGTTAGCACGGCCTGATGAGAAAACCATTCAAACGATTAGGACTCGTTACAAAATAACATTTACACATCGCGTGTTCGGGGTGAAATTTTGTAATTCCATTTTCCCAAAATTTTGTTTGGGGTGATGTTCAGTAGTTCGAGTTCATCGTCGGAGATTTTGATTCCGGCAGGGTATTTGTTTTTGTCTTCCATCGCGTAAACTTTCAATCCGCTTCGGCTTGTCGTATGGCCGATCAGTTCGATGATCGTGTCCATGCTGACGAGTGGTTGTCCTTTCCAATTCATCGAAATGTGATTGAACAAGCGGTGCTCAATTTTGTTCCACTTGCTCGTGCCGGGCGGAAAGTGGCTCACGTGAATCGTCAGGCCGGAGTTGTCCGAAAATCCTGGAGGGAAAGTTTCCAAAGTTTGTTGCGACTTCCGTTGCTTCCGCCGCCATCGGCCGTGATGAAAAGCCGCTCCGATTCCGGGTAAAGTTTGCGGCCCAATTTGTTGTACCATCGGCGAATTGATTCGACGGCGAATTCCGCGGTGTCATGATCAATGCCGACATTGCAGCGTCAGCACGCTGCACCGCGGTTCGACGCTTCCGCGTCGGCGTGACAAGCCGCTTCCGTTGGACGCTGGTATCGACTCGTAAACAACGAAGCGGAACAAGCAAGCGAGGCAACGACTCGCGAACCATTGGAGGGCGAAGCCTGCCGCGGTCCAGCGTGCTACGCTGGTTTTCGCCTGCTTGTTGATGAAATCGAACTGCTCGTTCCGATCCGCATTCGTTCCGCCTTCGAGCGACTTGCGGTTCGCGGAAAGGTGATAGTCCATCTCGTGCAACAAACGAAAAACCTGAACATGAGAAACGTCGAATCCCTGCTCTTGCAATGCGTCGCTCAAATGTCTCGTGCTGTGCGTCGTCCAACGAAGCGGCGACATCGGATCGCCCTTGGCCGTCGGCTCGCCCAACGCGTCCAACGCGGCAATCAAGTCCGGCTGTCGTTCCGCGGATTTTTTGCGACCGCCTCCTTCGCGACGTACCCGACCTTCCGGCAGACGCTCTTCGTTTTGAAGTTCCTTGAGCCCAAGCGTGATCGTCGGTCGCGATATGCCCGTCGCCTTCGACACCAACGTGATGCCGCCATGACCAAGCCCCATCGCCTCACTGGCCGCCCAAAGACGACGTTGGCGTTCGTTCAATTCGATTTTCAACACGCGATACTTCCTTGATAGGATTTCTTCCATGATAGCCCTCCTGGAACGAAATCATAACACGATGACTGAATTGAGTAAAGGTTATTTTGTAATGTGTCCTTAGTGAGGGACACTCAGTCCTCTTTAACAATCAAAACGATTCAAACGTCAAATAAACGGAGGTGTATGATGAAAAAGTTCGCAGGAAACATGATTTTTTGTGGAGCGGCCTTTGTACTGCTGGTTGCCTTGACCGCCACCAACGCTCAAGCTCAAAACCACAACATTCGTAAACCAGAGCCGGTCAAACCCAACCTTGCGCAAGTTCCCAACCCATGGAACGTTCCGCAGAAAAATATGCAACAGTTGCCACAGCAGACCCCCTATCAACCGCAACAACGTCCCATCGTTGTCCCTGCCGCGGCGGTTATTCCGGTCGCGAATCATCACAAGCCGACACCTGTCGTTGTGCCAAATCACAATCATCATGTCGTGAACACGCCTTCGGTGAAATACGAACCGCCGCGATATGTTCAACCGGTCATGCCCGCCCATCATATTACGGTTGCTCCCGCACATGTTTGTCCGGAACCGCAAAACACCGTAATCGTCGTTCAACCGAAAAAAACTCTGCTCGACAAACTTTTTGACAAGATTTTCTGACACGTTTCAACCATCGACCATCCTCAACGTCCGGCATGACCGGGCTTTTTTTGTTTTGAAATGACGACATAACAATGTTGTTATTAACGTGTTGCAATCTTTATCTTGTGCCGTCGAAAGTTTTTTCATTTTCATCAAAATAAAAACACCTCTCATTCGTTTGCCTTAATAGAACAATGACGGCGTCATATTGAGTTTTGCCGTTATCTGATACAATCACCAAATCGAAACGAGGAAAACATGAGAGGACATTCATTTCACCATCACCTCTGGCTCCATTTTCTGCTGATGATCATCGGTGGGCTGGCGATTTTCGGGCTGATCACGATGCTGCTGTGGAACGCATTGTTGCCGGGAATCTTTCAACTGCCGAAAATCGATTTTCTGCAAGCCCTGGGGCTGCTGGTGCTGTCACGATTGTTGTTTGGCGGTTTGGGACATGCACATGCGATGATGCACGGACACGGCGGTGGCGACTTTCGACGTCGCATGATGGAACGCTGGCAGGAAATGTCGCCGGAGGAACGTGAAAAATTCCACGAACGATTCGGTCGTTACGGGTTCGGTCGCCGATGTGGACATGGTCGCGGTGATGACCGTTGCTGCCACGATCATGAACATAAACATGGTCGACCGGATATGCGTGAAAAAACAATGGAAAACGAACCGGCCCAAGATAATAACCGACATGAATGAATCACCGAAACGAAGCGGCGAACACGAAAACATCATCGCGCGGTATTACCATAAAATCGCGGCGTTCGTGCATCGCCGTGTCAAATCGCATGAGGATGGCGAGGACATTCTGCAAAACGTTTTCTATCAACTGGCCAAAACCGATGAAATGGCGTTGCCGGTCGACCAGGCGTTGCCGTGGCTCTTCCGCGTGGCACGAAACATGGTCACCGATTTCTGGCGGAAGCGAAAAGGTATCCTTTTTTCCGATACGGAAGACGACACGCTTGAAGAAATCGCGGAACTGTTGTCCTCGGAGAAAAGTGACGAACCGGAAATCGTTTATTTTCCCAATTCTGGGATATAAAAACCCTCGCCTTCAGGCGATATTTTTGTTACCATGTGAGTTATGGACCATTATCGCCGTACCTCACACACCAAGTTTGATATCAAGCTGCATTTCGTTTGGATCACCAAATACCGGAAACC
>JAVBQX010000232.1:0-5353 GCA_031548645.1 Thermoguttaceae bacterium | reverse complement strand
GGCCATCGCCGGGAAAGCCTACGAGAAAAAGACCGGCGCCCGCGGCCTGCGGTCGATCGTCGAATCGCTCATGCTCGACATCATGTTCGAGTTGCCCGACCTGCCGCCCGGCGCAAAATACGAGATTAACGAAGACGTGGTCGCGGGCCAAAAGCAGGTGATCCCGCTGCCCTCGCGCATCCAGCAAAAAAGCGCGTAGCAACCGCGAGTTTGCATTCACCAGATACGCCCATTGCACGACCGGCAACACGTCGGTCGTTTTTTATGCGCGAAATCGGACCAACTTGCAAATCACGTGCGAAAAAATAAAATGTCGACATGGAAACGGAATCACTTATAGGACTTGGGGCGAATCTCGGCGACCGGAAAGGCCAGTTGACGCGGGCGTGGGAACTGCTCGGCGACGTGCCGGGCGTTCGGACGCTGCGATTGAGCCGGTTTTATGAAACCGAAGCGCTGACGCTTGCGCCCGGGCTTGTGCAACCGCGTTACGTCAATGCGGTCGGGCTGCTGGAAACGGAGCTGGAGCCGCTTGAGCTGTTTCAAGCCATGTCGGAAATCGAACTCCGGCTCGGCCGGGTGCGAACCCAACGCTGGGGGCCGCGCACGATCGACCTCGACCTGCTGCTGTTCGGCGAGCTGGTTCTGCAATCGGAAATTCTGACCGTTCCGCATCCGCGAATGACCGAACGGCGTTTTGTGCTCGAACCGGCGGCGGAAATCGTGCCGGAAATGCGGCATCCGGAATCCGGGAAAACGATTTCGCGGCTGCTGGCCGAACTTTGACGTCTTGTATCCCTGCGGCGATGGGGGTAAAATGAAATTTGTTTGTCATTACCACCCCCTTCTCCCTTTTATCTTCGACCATTACCCTTGATGGACGGTTGGCTTGCACTTTCAACGGAATTACGTTTAACAATTCTGATGCTTATCGGGGTTGCCGTCGGCGCATGTCTCAACTGGTTGGCCGATTACTGGGGCTGGAACCAGCGTTTCCGTTCGCCGTGGCGGCGCATTCCTGGCAGTTTGATGCAAGACGCTTTGCGTCAATTGAAAGACGAACGCAATCGGAACCGCCCAAAGGGGTCGCCGGCGATCAAAATCGACGAAACGGCCTTTCGCAAAACATGGTTCGATTATCTGCCGGTTCTCGGCTGGTTCCGATTTGCGCGATTTTCGCCGCTGATCGGACGTGGGTTCTGGGTACGGCCCCTGTGCGTTGAGCTGTTGTGCGGGCTGGGGCTCGTTTTCCTGTATCACTGGGAAGTCGAACTGCAAAAACTCTGGGTCGTGCCCATCGCCGGAATGTCACACGAAGCGCAAACGGTTATATTAACCCGTTTTCTGCTTCATGCGGTGTTTTTCTCGCTCCTCCTGCTTGCCACGTTGACCGATTTTGACGATTTTGTCATTCGCGACCTGATTACGATTCCAGGAACGATTTTCGGACTGCTTGCTGGCGCCCTGTTGACTTGGGGGATGCTGCCTTCGACGGAAATCGTGGTTTCGGCCGTGCCCGAGTCGGTCACCGGCGAAAGGGGGTTGATCCCGCTCGCGGATTTTGGCGACGGAACGGCCCTGTTTTATCGCAACGAAAACGTCCCTCTGCACGCGGCCAGTCCGAACGCCTGCCCGCCGGAAATGATGGGGCGACCGAATTTTGCGACGTTGGGTATTGCCCTGCTGTGCTGGTGGGGCTGGTGTTTCGCCGGCATGAACCGCGTGTGGCGCATGAGTTTCGGACTCAAACAGGCGATGGCCCTGTTCCTGCGGCGGCTGCGTCGCTCGCTTTCGACCTGGTGGTACCTGCTCGCGGCGCTCATCGGCTCGCTGGTTATCGTGATTCTTTGGAACGGTACGCTGCTCTGGCAGGGGGCGTATTCCGCGTTGATCGGCATGGCCGTCGGCGGCGGGCTGATCTGGTTTGTGCGTCTGGCCGCATCGCGGGCGCTGAAAATGGAGGCCATGGGCTTCGGTGACGTCACGTTCATGGCGATGATCGGCGCTTTTCTCGGCTGGCAACCGTGCATTTTCATTTTCTTTATCGCGCCGCTGGCCGGGGTGGTCATCGCCATCATTCGTTGGCTGCTCGGATTCGGGAACCACGTCTATTACGGCCCGTTTCTCGCGCTGGCGACGCTCATCACCGTACTGTTCTGGCCGCATCTCTGGCTCTGGGCCGAGCCGTTCTTCGAAGTGCCCTGGATCGTCCCGCTGATGCTGGTCATTTGCGGTGTCCTGCTCGTCGTTTTGCTCAAACTGCTCGTTTTGCTCAAACGCATGATCGGGCTGGCGTGAAGATTATTTCATTTGAAATACTAATACTGTCATGCGTTATGTTCATTTTTCGTGAATTTTACGCCATTACGGTGAAGAACCATTTTCTTTTTTGTGGTTTAATCATTATAATGGACAGGAATTGTTTTATCCCCACGTCGGCTATTTTTCCGGCGTTCAGTACCAACCCCCACGGAAATCGCGGGTGACAGGCAGTTCCTCCGTTCAATTGATATCCCTGAAAGATCCGGATGTCCGGCTCATGCTGCAGGTGCGCGAAGACGACGCGACGGCCTTCGAGGAACTTATGCTCCGCTATCAAGGCCGCGTGGTCTCCGTGCTGCGGCATGTCGTCGGCAATCAGGACCTGGCCGAAGATTTGACGCAAGATGTTTTTTTGCGTGTCTTTAGGGCTAGAAAAACCTACACGCCGGGCTCGAAATTTTCAACTTGGCTTTTTACGATTGCGAACAACGTTGCATTAAATGCCCTTCGGCGGCAAAAACGCAAACCGGAATACCAGTTTTCGATGGGCGGCGACAGCTCGACCAGTATGCCGACGATCGATAATACCGTGCCGGAAAACAGCGCCATGATGCCGACCCGGATGCTCGACCACCAGGAGATGCGGGAAACGGTGCGCACGGCAGTTGATACGCTTAACGAAAATCAACGCATGGCGGTCATGCTCAATAAGTTCGAGGGCATGAACTACGCCGACATCGCTCAGGTGATGAAACTGACGCCGCAAGCGGTCAAATCGCTGCTCTGCCGCGCCCGGACGAACCTGCGTGCGGTGCTGGAACCGTATATCGATCGCGGAAAAAAAATCGATTAGCTTTTCACTTTCTTTGTATGTCAAAATTTTTACCCACGGACAAACTGACGAACGACGAGACGGTCGAGCGGGACGTTCTTGACGGAACGGAGCCCGACGTCGAGCTGCTGATCGCCTATCTGGACGGCGAGTTGGACGCGCAGGCCGTGCGGCGGATGGAAGACCGCCTTTCGGTCGAGCCGGACCTGCGGGAAAAAATGACGACGCTGGAACAGACCTGGAACATGCTCGACGAGCTGGAAACCGTTCCGGCCGACAAGGAGCTTGTGCGTTCGACGATGGAAGTGGTGGCCCTGACCATCGAGAAGGAACTGAACGAAACCGGGAAAACCGCCGTACAGCGGAAATGGCTCGACCGCCTGATTTTGATCGCGACCCTGCTCATGTTCGGCGTGATCGGCTATCAACTGGTCACGCTCGTGGGAATCCGCATGAAAAACCAGATCGTGGACGACATCCCGATCATCCGGAACATGGCCATGTACAAGGAAATCGGCAGCTTCGATTTTCTCAAGGCCCTGTCCGAAAAACGGGTCTTCGATCCCCCAGCGGAAGATGACGCAGCCGCTGAATTGCCATCGCCGGAGGATACGCCCGCATCCGAAACATCACCGTCCGCCGGAAAGGAGGGGCAGCCGTGAAACGCCGGATTTTGCTCGCGATTCTGGTTTGCATTTCGCTTGTTCTGGCGGTGATGATTCACCTGAACGGCACCGTCGGGCAGCGGCGGGAACGCTTCCTGGCACTGCTTGAAACCATGCCGAAGACCGAACGCGAACGCTTCAATTCCAACGCGATGGATTTTCACCAGCGCGGGTCGAAGACCGCAAGGGAAGAGCGGAAGCGACTCCGTACGCTTTATTACCAGATTCAAAACGACCCGGAATGCGATCATTTGAATAAAACCATGGAGCAATACGTCGATTGGGTTAACCGCGTCAGCGATCCGGCGAAGATGCGGGAGATTCAGAGCCTGGCGATCGACGACCGGGTCGAGGCCGTCTTTAAAGAGGTCGAGGCGGAACGTCAAACCGCCAACGCCGAACTACTCTCTTCCGAACGGATGCGGGACGATTATCGCGAAGCGCTTCCCGCGTCGTTGCGGGATGTTTCGCCCGCGCCGATTTACGAGGCCTTTGACGAATGGCTGACCCAAAAATACGAGGAAGTTAAAGCCAAAGCCGGTTTGAACGACGATCAATGGAAACAGATTCCGCTGCTGGAAAAATTTTACCGCGACATGGTCCGCCGTTTGGGCATCGAAACGTCGGGCGACGCGGGGCTCAATCTCCCGGAAAAAATGGCCATGATCCAATTGGTTCGCAATTTAAGCGGTACGACACAACGTTCGGGATCAGGCGGCGGAGGCGGTTTCAATCGCGGATTCGGCGGCTGGCGGCAGTTCTGGGCCGGCGGATTGCGTGAGGAGTTTCTGGGGCAGACGGAAGAGGCTCTGAGGCGACACGAGTCAAATTTTCCGGTTAAATTCGATGAAACCGCGCGGCAAACACTGGAATCGATGAATCGCGAGGAGCGGATCGAATCCCTGCAGCAACTTCTCGCCCTGGCCGTTTTGGAACGTTATCCGACGATGGATCAGGTTGATCCCGTGCGGTTTTTTCAAACGCTATTCCGCACCGACAAGGAACGAATCGAAATACTCGGCGCGTATCTTTCGATGATGTCGACGACGAAACGCGGCGAGTTCCTGAAGCTGGATTCCCGTTTCGCCGCGAATCGCCTGCAAGGCGAGCTGGCGTTTCATGCCATAGCCTTTCCCGCTTTGCTCCGCACCAACCGCGAGCGTCCGTTTGGTATGGGAGGACCGCCCGGCCCTCCGCGCGAAGGCGCACCGCCTCCCGACGCCGGCCCCAACGGCCCTCCGGGACCGGGACAAGGACCGGGTGTGGGACAAGGCGGACAGGGTCGCGGACTCGGCCCGGGACAGGGTTTTGGCCGCGGCGGACGCAACGCGCCGGACTCGCAACCGGATTGATAACGAGCCGTGACCTGTGATCACGGATTCTTTGCCCGCAGCGTGCATCCCCATTCCGAAAGACCTGCATGAACACATGGGATCATGACGAATCGCAGAACCCGTATCGCGCGACGGTCATCGACGAGAAGCCGGTCGACGCGGCGGAATTCTTTCGCGCCGAACCGCAGTACCGGAAGCTCGTGCCCGGTTCGGTCTCGCGGACGAATTACGCGGCGTTCATGCTGCACAAATGGCGATTC
>JAVBQX010000131.1:0-13671 GCA_031548645.1 Thermoguttaceae bacterium | reverse complement strand
AGAACGTTTATACGTATGAGGCGAACAAATGGATTTGGGAGAAACACGGCTTCCCCAAAAACCCGTGGGACAACGAAGTGCAGTTCAAGGATCAACTGATCACGAAAACGTTCCCGGCGAACAGCGGGTTCACCGCGACGTACAAATTCACGCTCGCCGACCAGGTGCCGTATCCGCTCTTCCTCGTGATCGAACGCCCCGACCTTTACGCGATCACCTGCAACGGCAAACCGGTTTCCGCGAAAGAAGGCGACTGGTGGCTCGACAAGGCGTTCGGCAAGGTCGACGTTTCCGCCGCGGCGAAGATCGGCGCGAACGAAGTGACGATCACCGCAAACCCGATGACGATGTGGCACGAACTGGAACCGGCCTATTTGATCGGCGATTTCTCGCTTCAATCGGCGTCGAAAGGCTTTACCGTCAAAGCGCCGAAACCGCTGTTCATGCTCCCGACGGAGGACATCGACGACGTGCATTCGGGTGAAATTGAACATGTGTCATGGCTTTCGAGCGGCATCGGTTTCGCGCCGGAATCCGACATGAAGGACGATCGCGAGCCGCACATCGTGTTCGATCTCGGCGGCGAAAAACTCGTCTCCGGCATGAAAATCTGGAATTACAACGAACGCGGCTTGACCAAACGCGGCGTCAACGGCCTCAAGGTTTACGCGTCCAAAACGCCGACGCTCCCGCCGAAGGAACAAGCCGCCGAACCGTCCCACCCGCTCCTCGGCGAGTTCACCCTGACGCAGGGCAGCGGCGACGGCCCGCAAACGCTGACCTTTGACGGCCCGGTCGTCGACCGCCGCTGCCGTTACCTCGTGTTCGAGATCCTTTCGAATCACGACGGCGTCACCTTCCCGATCCCCGAGCCGAAGGAAGGCGAGGAACCGCAGAAGTTCGCCGACAACGCCTTCGTCGGCCTGTCCGAAGTCAAGGTCTTTCACCAGTTGCAGAGCGGCGGCAAATACGAAGTCGCACCGCTCGTCGTCTCGAAGGTTTCGAGCGAGCTGGTCGTGCGTTCGCACGAACGGAGCGTGAAACATCTCGTCGACGGTTCCGGGCTGTTGCGGCCCGAACGCGGCTGGAACCGCCAGGGCATGCCCTTCTACATGGGCGGCGTTTCGTACACGGAAACGTTCGACCTCGGCAGCAAATCCGACGGCAAGTACGTCGTGTCGCTCAACAAGTGGTACGGCAGCGTCGCGAAGGTGGTCGTCAACGGCGAAACGGCCGGTTACATCGGTTACGCCCCGTGGGAATGCGACATTTCGAAGTTCGTCAAGAGCGGACAAAACGAAATCACCGTCGTCGTCATCGGCACGCCGAAAAACCTGCTCGGCCCGCATCACGCGGGCGCGATGCGCGGCACGGCCTGGCCCAGCGCCTTCTGGCAGGCCCCGAAGGACGGCCCGCCGGCCGGCGGCAGTTACGACGTCATCGCCTACGGCATGTTCGAACCGTTCGTCGTGATTCAGAAGTAGGGCAGTATTCCAATAATTTCATTCATCACCACGAAGGCACGAAGAAACGCGAAGTGATATTAATACGACAGCGAAATCACCAGTTTGTTCCTATGGCAGCCCGGGGCGGGAGCGGCGGGTTTTACCGGCCCGCAATCGTTAACGGTTTTGATTTTTTTTAGGGAAAGAATTTGCCAAATGGGAACGGATAGAAAGAAAACTTTAACCCGTCGCTTACGCTCCGGGCTGCCATTTTTCGATGGAACCCATTACGCTGTAGAACCTAAGTCATATAATGTAAAACAATCGCATATTTGTGATTTGCATTATTATATGGCAACAATCTTCTTCGTGCCCCTTCGTGTCTTCGTGGTGAAATAGACCTTTACGATTTTTTTACGACACAGGAAAACATGACATGAAAAAAGCATCGTTTTTATTATCCGTTATCGCATTGTTTTTCAGCGGCATGATCGCTTCGGCCGCGGAAGGTTTGCCGCATGTCGCGCCGGAAGAGGTCGGGCTGGATTCCAAAGCGCTCGCGTTCATCGACGTCGAAGTGCAAAAGGGTCTCGAAGCGAAATCCATGCCGGGCTGCGTCGTATGCGTCGGACGGCATGGGAAGATCGCCTATTTGAAAGCGTTCGGCGACAAACAGGTCGAAACCGATACGGAAAAAGCCCGTGAAATGACGGTCGATACCCTGTTCGACATGGCGTCGATCACCAAACCGATGGCGACGGCGACCAGCGTCATGGTGCTCGTCGACCAGGGAAAAATCGACGTCGACGAGAAGGTCATGACCTATCTCAAGGAATTCGACACGCCGGAGAAGCGGGACATCACCGTGCGACAGTTGCTGACCCACACCGCCGGTTTCATTCCGGACAATCACATCAATAACTATCAGGATGGCACGGCGAAATCGATTGAACGGCTGCTTGCGGAAAAGCCGGAATCGACGCCGGGTACGGAATTCAGTTATTCCGACGTGTCCTTTCAATTGCTCGGCATTTTGGTCAAGCGGGTTTCGGGAAAAAGCGTCGCGGAGTTCGCGCTCGAAAATATTTACAAACCGCTCGGCATGACGGAAACGATGTATTGCCCGAACGAGGAATTGAGCAAGCGGGCCGCACCGACGCAAAATCGCGAACTCGGCAAGGTGCATGACCCGCGCGCGTTTCTGACCGACGGCGTCGCCGGTCACGCGGGGTTGTTTTCGACCGCGGAAGACATCGCTGTGTATTCGAGCATGATGCTCAACAAGGGGGAATGGAACGGTGCCCGCGTTTTGACGCCGGAAACGGTGAAACTGATGACGACGCGGAATCGTGTTCCTCGCGGTTATCGCGGTCTCGGCTGGGACATGCGAAGCGGTTATTCGAGCAATCGCGGCCAAACGATGTCCCCGCAAGCGTTCGGGCACGGCGGTTTCACCGGCACGTCGCTTTGGATCGACCCCGGCTTCGACCTGTTCGTCATCTTTTTGAGCAACCGCGTCCACCCCGACGGCAAAGGCAACGTCAACCCGCTCGCCGGTCGCATCGGAACAATTGCGGCGGACGCGGTGACCGATGAGCCGAATAAAAATAGACTTACGCTAAATAAGCTGATGTCTAAAAATATCCAACTAAAATTTCAAGTAAAACAGCTTGAAAAGCTTGAAAATAATGCAGCGCGAAGTCAAGTGCAAACGGGATTGGATGTGCTGAAATATTACGATTTTAACCCTCTGAAAGACAAGCGTGTCGGCTTGATCACCAATCACACGGGCTGCACAAAAGACGGGACGTTCATTACGAAATATCTGAAAGACAACGGCGTTGAGTTGACGGCGTTGTTCAGCCCGGAACATGGGTTCACCGGCGAGGCGGATCATGACGGCATTGAGGATTCGAAAGACCCGAACACCGGGCTCACCATTTTCAGCCTGTACGGCAACACGCGAAAACCGACGCCGGAAATGCTCGACAACGTTGACGTGCTCGTATATGACATCCAGGACATCGGCTCGCGGTTTTACACCTATACCAGCACGATGGCGCTCGGCATGGAAGCGGCGGTTGACAAGGGAATCCCGTTCGTCGTGCTCGACCGCCCGAACCCGATTCGCGGCGACCGCGTCGAAGGGCCGATGCTGCAACCCGGTCGCGAAACGTTCATCGCCTGGCACAAAATGCCGGTGCAGCACGGCATGACGATCGGCGAACTCGCCGTGATGATCGCCGTTGAACGCCGGTTTGACGTCGATTTGACCGTGGTGCCTTGCGTCGGCTGGAAACGTTCGCAGGATTACACCGCGACGGAATTGCCGTGGATTAACCCGTCGCCGAACATGAAAACGCAGAACGGCGCGTATTTTTACACGGGGCTCGGCCTGTGGGAATTCACCAACATCGCCGTCGGACGCGGCACCGACATCCCCTTCGAACAATTCGGTGCGCCGTGGATCAAGGACAATGAAAAACTCGCACAGGCGCTCACCGAAGCGGCTAAAGACGCGAAACTCGAAGGGGTGCGCTTCGAGCCGGTGACTTTTACGCCGCCATATCGCGAATTCAAGGACGAACCGTGCTACGGCGTGCGGCTCGTGTTGGAAGACCCGGAAAAATTGCAGGCCGTCCGCATGGGGATGGTCATCGCGACGACGCTCCGCAAATTGTACCCCGACGATTGGCAAACGAAAAACCTCAATACGCTTTTGCTGAGCGACAAAGTTCGCGATATGATTATCGATGGCAAATCGGCCGCCGAAATCGAAGCCGAATGGATGCCGGAATTTGAACGTTTCCTCCAACGCCGGGCGTTGTATTTGTTGTATTGATCCACTAATCATCATTCTCAAACCATCATGACGCAATACAACGATCCTTATTCAGACGACATTTCTTTCGGGCAGCCGGCGCGCAAAAAATCGAACGCGCGGCTGATCTGGGGGATCGTCGGCTGCTGTTCTTTTTTCGTGGTGGCGTTTATCGTCGCCATTTGCGTCGCGGGTTACTTCGGCGTCAATTTCGTGCAGTCGCGGCAACATGCCGATCGTGGGGCCGCGGCTTACGAAAAAAACGATTACGAAGGAGCGATAACGCACCTGGACAAGGCGTTGGCAATCGACTCGAAATACGTTGACGCGTTGGTCGTTCGGGCCGACTGCTACAGGAATCTCGGTGACTATGAAAAGGCGCTTGAGGATTGCAATCGTTGCGTCGAGTATTCGCCAAAGAGAGCGAGTATTTACAACGTCCGCGGGCTGGTTTATGACGACATGGGGGAAACGCGAAAGGCGCTTGAGGATTTCCAGAAATCTTATGAACTCGGGAACAAGGAACCGATCGTCCTTTCGAACGTCGCGTTGACCTATCGCGATCTTGATGAATATGAAAACGCGTTGGAATGGATCAACCGTGGAATTCAAGCGTCGCCGAACGACGAATGGATGACCTATCATCGCGGTTTGATTCTGATCGACCTTGAAAAATATGAGGACGCGTTGAAGGACTTCATGTTTTGCCTGAAACGCAACCGCTCGATCAAAAAATATGACATGGAAGTTTCTCTGGAAACGATCGAATCGGAATACCTTGATTGCCTTGAATCGCTGGAACGATTTGAGGACATTGACAAACACTGGCAAAAAAAGTTCAAGGCGGAACCCAAAGTTTCGGGTAACTACCGCAGTTACTGGGACACACTCCTGTATCGAAAAAAATACGATGAAGCGGAAAAGATTTTTCGACAGGCCCGCGATGTGTTCAAAAATGATGAAGATGAGACGTTGTCGCTTTATCGTTCATGGTGCGGTTTTCTTTCATGGCATGTCAGTGAGGCGGAACGCTGTTTGAAATGCGTCGACCAATATGTCGAGGACACGGGGGGAAGCGAGAATTCGCTCGCCTTGCAGGCCGACATTTACACACAGTTGGACCGACACGCGGACGCCTTGGCGATTTACACGAAACTCATCGGCATGGACACCGAAAACAAGGACGATTATCTTCGTTCGCGTGCGGAGTGCTTCAGCGAACTCGGCGATCACAAAAAAGCGCTCGCGGATTATGAGGAATACGGCAAATCGCTTGAAGTACCGGATGACGATTATTATTATGAACTTGCCCACATTCATGAAAAGGCGGGAGACCTTGAGAAGGCGATTGAGAGTTTGACGAAAGCGGTCGCCGTTTCCCATGAAGCGGGCGGCGAAGATTATTACATCTGCCATTATTACCAGGAACGCGGCTCGCTTTATGAAAAAACGGGCGACATGGCACTCGCGGAACAGGATTTCGACAAAGCCGTGGAAGCGGATGAAGATTGCCAGGACTGTCGCGCAGCACGCGCTAAGTTTCGTTTCCGGCAAGATAAAACCGAACTCGCCCTGCAAGACCTGAATTGGCTGATTGAAAAGGAAAACAAGGATTATTCCGACGGAGAGTATCAGGAGACCCGGGCTGAAGTTTATGACAAGATGAACGAGCCGGAAAAGGCCGAAACGGACCGCAACGAAGCCGCGAAACTCAAGGCCGCCTGGGAAGAGAAGTACGGCGCGAATGAACAAAATGATGATGAGTAATCAGAGTCGCGACAGTCACGCCGCCATCGGCGAATCGAAAGGAATTATTATGTCACAATACGATCAGGCCGCGGACACGGGAAGTGCGGACGTCACGAATATTTCGGTGCGGGCGTTGCAGAACCTGATCCGCGAAATGTATTTTGAGAAGGACGCCGAACGGGGCGTTGACGGCACGTTCATGTGGCTCATGGAAGAGGTCGGCGAACTGGCGGCGGCGCTTCGGAGCGGGACGCCGGAGGAAATCCGCGGCGAATTCGCCGATGTCATCGCCTGGCTGGTCACGATCGCCAACGTCGTCGATTGCGATTTGACCGTGGCCCTGGCCGAAAAATACGGATCCGGCTGCCCCGGCTGCGGGCAATTCGTCTGCACCTGCCCCGACGCGGAAAAACCGTGAAGATCAGAGCCGCGACAGTCATGGAGCGGTTGAACAAGAACTGATATCCCGACTCTGCGGCGGTCACGGCGTGACCGCCTTACCTTGAACACCGAACAAGTTTGACAACAAAGAAGGTTTATGTCATATATTTTTACCGCTGAAAATATTGCGGACACCGAACGGCTGGGCGCCAAACTGGCCGAGTTGCTGCCCGACGGATCGGTTGTGGCGATGATCGGGACGCTCGGGGCCGGCAAAACGCGGCTCGTGCAGGCCGTTGCCGAAGCGTCCGGCGTACCGACGAATACGGTTTCGAGCCCAACCTTCGTGTTGATTCACGAATATGACGAAGGGGACCGCCCGATTTATCATTTCGACGCGTACCGGCTCGAACGCGCATCTGAGTTCCGCGAGTTGGGGCCCGATGAATATTTCGACGGGTTCGGGCTGTCGTTCGTCGAATGGGCCGACCGTGTGCCGGATACGCTTCCGGCCGACCGCGTGACCATTGAAATCGAGGCGTTATCCGACGACCGCAGGCGTTTCACCATTTCCGCGACCGGTGACAAATATGCGAATTTTCTTGCTTGCTGGTGAGACTTTGCGTGACGGCTGTTTTCAATCCGTCATGGCCTGTTCGACGCCGTGGTCGAAGCGGCGGTAAATCGCCTGGCCGTAATCCTTGAATTCGCGGGACTGCCCCACGGTTGGCCATGCGGAAATTTCGCTTAACTCGGGCATGATTTCGACCAGTTGGTCGAACAGGGTTTGCGCCATCCGCTTCGTCTGTTTTTCATGCGTCGTTTCAAGAATGGAACGCACGGTCTTCATGACGCGGACAAGGGACGCGCGGGAACGAATCGGATCGTCAAGCGTCTCTTCCGGACTGATCAACAGTTCGGAGACGGGCACGTCGAGAATTTCCCGCCATTGGTAAAGCTGGCTCAACAACATGTCGGAATCCGGTTTTTCCTGCTCACGAATTTCGACGGCGCTCCTGTTGAGCCGCCGCGCCATGTTGGCAATGGAGACTCCCTGGGCTTTCCGGACTTCGGCCAGGCGATGCAAGGGACGCGAGAAGTCGGCCCCGGCAACCGGCAACGGCGATTCACCGGACAGAAACGTCGAATCCGACACTGCCAATGGGGGAATTGGCACCGCCGAAGAATATGAATCGGTGGACTCCAACATGGCATCACTCTTTCATTATTTGTTTTAAATCGACGACGCTTCCCGGCTATGGGGTCGATACGGTGGATTTCATGATTCGTTTGAACGGTCCCGTTTTGACCGGCTCGGCGATGTTCGGCATCCTGCGACCACCACCCGAATCGTATCGCAGTTCCAGGAATCGAATGCTGTTTTTACTCATGAGCGAGACGGCCTCTTCCGGAAAGGCGACCATGTTCCCCAAGAGGGGAAGCGTTTGTTTTTTCAACATGGCCATCCCGACGAAACCGTCTTCGTGATTGAGGAAACGTCCCAACACGACGTCGGTAAAGGTCATGGCCTCGAAAAAAAAGGAGATTTGCGGAAACTGGTACCCGGACTGCATATAGTAGATATAAAGCAAATCGCCGTTTGCCTGACGAAGCCCGTTCAGAATCGATTTCTGGATACCCAGGCTGCGCCATTGGGAGACGACCTTGATTTGAGGATACTCCAGCGAAAGATTTTCCGCAATATCACCGCTTGCGTCAGTCGAAGCGTCGTCGATGATGACGATTTCACATTCGGCTTTGATGTCGCCGGTGGTTTCAAAGCAATCGTTGACAAGGGAAACAAGTTCCTTCTCCGCGTTATGTACCGGCAAAATCACACTGATTTTTTGTTTCACGTCGACCTCTTTCACAAGGTGATGGCAATTCTTCGTTTTTCCGTCCGCACTGATCCTTTCAGGTTTCATTTCGGCCACAATAATATTCTACTGAACAAAAAAACACGAAATGAAGATTACTTGAATTATTCATCCGGTACGAAGAATTCCGACTTTATGCCTGAATTATGTATTTATGACAAAAAAATCTGTTAAAAATCATGTAATATTGCCTTTCACCTCTCGAAAGTTGCCCGGTAAATGATACAATAAGCATTGAAAATAACCGCCATCGCAAAGGCGTTTGCTAATATTTGATTGTTTGTCAAGTAAATCATCAAATGTTTTGAAAGGAAAAGACAATGTCAGTTTTAGTACAAAAACAAGCTCCGGATTTTAAAGCCCAAGCCGTGATGCCCAACGGCACCTTCAAGGAAGTGTCGCTCTCGGAATACGTGAAAGCCGGCAAATACGTTGTATTATTCTTTTACCCGATGGACTTTACGTTCGTTTGCCCGACGGAAATCATTGCGTTTTCCGAGGCGGCGGACGAGTTCGAGAAACTGAACGTTCAATTGCTCGGCTGCTCGGTCGACAGTGAATTTGTGCATCTTGCCTGGATTAACACGCCCCGCAAGGAAGGCGGTCTCGGGGGGCTGAAATACCCGCTCGTGGCCGATATTACCAAAAAAATCGCCGCATCTTACGACGTTTTGATCGAAGAAGCCGGCGTGGCCCTTCGCGGATTGTTTCTCATCGACAAATCTGGGATCGTGCGGCACCAGATCGTCAACGATTTGCCGCTCGGTCGCAACGTCGACGAAGCACTCCGACTGGTCAAGGCGCTGCAATTTTTCGAGAAAAACGGCGAAGTTTGCCCCGCCAACTGGCAGGAAGGCAAATCCGGCATGAAAGCCGATCCGAAAGAAAGCAAGTCGTTCTTTTCGGCGACATACAAATAACCTGCTGAGGCAATGTGGCAGGATGTACGTGACAATCAGTTTTGTGATGAAAAAGGGCGGTCAAAAACCGCCTTTTTTCGTTGGTGATTGCGTATTTTCACGAACCCCTTTTTTTGGTACAATCATCTTGAAATATGTTTGGAATTGTCTGTAGAAACATTGGAGTAGAGCTTGAAAGAGGATAGCATGACGGAAAAGCCGTGGTATCAGGACGGACTCCGGTTCGACTGCCGACAATGCGGGCGATGTTGCATCGGCGAACCGGGTTACGTCTGGGTCAATGATGAGGAAATTACGGCGATGGCATCACGGCTGGGGTTGAATCGGGGCGTGTTCGCGGCGAATTTCGTGCGAAACATCGGTGCTCGGAAAAGCCTTGTCGAGCTGCCAAACGGGGATTGCATATTTTTCGACCGAGAAATCAAAGGCTGTAAACTGTACGAGGAACGACCGATCCAGTGCCGAACCTGGCCGTTTTGGGACAGTAATATCGACACCGCCGGTTCCTGGAAAAAAACGGCGAAATTTTGCCCCGGCTGCAACAAAGGGGACGTGCATCCCGTAGAAGAAATTGAGAACAAACGCCGACAGATCGGACTGTGACAAAAATCACGTTGGTTGTCAATCCAGGCGAAATGGAGAAAAAATGAAATTTACCAAGATGCACGGGATCGGGAACGATTACGTATACGTCAACTGTTTTACCGAAAAGCTGCCGCTGGAACCGGAACAACTGTCGCAAATCATCTCGGATCGCCATTATGGGATAGGAGGTGACGGGCTGATTTTGATTTGTCCGTCCGAGGTCGCCGATGCGAAGATGCGAATGTTCAACGCGGACGGTTCGGCAAGCGAAATGTGCGGAAACGGCATCCGATGCGTGGCCAAATACCTGTACGATTTCGGCGTCGTTCCCAAAGACGTGGTGACGATTGAATCCGGCGGAAAGGTTTTGACGTTGCAACTGACCATTGAAAACGGCAAAATGTCCCAAGCCCGGGTCGATATGGGCGAGCCGGTTCTCGTACCGGAACAGGTGCCGACTTTGCTGCGGAGCGGAAGCGGCGATTCCGATCGGCCCGCCGTTGACGTGCCGCTCAATATCGCGGGGAAAACGCTTGCGGTGACCGCCGTTTCGATGGGTAACCCGCATTGTGTGACCTTTGTCGAGGAATTGACCGACGATTTGGTATTTAACCTCGGACCGAAAATCGAAACCGATCCGGCCTTTCCCCGACGGGTCAACGCGGAATTCGTGCAGGTCGTTTCGCCGACGCAACTCCGCATGAGAGTTTGGGAACGCGGCTCGGGCGAAACCCTGGCCTGTGGAACGGGAGCATGTGCGGTCGCCGTGGCGGGGGTGCTCACCGGACGGTCGGAGCGGCGGACGCAAATCGAACTTTCGGGCGGACGACTGGAAATCGAGTGGTCGGAAGCGGACAATCACGTGTACATGACCGGCCCGGCAACGACCGTGTTTTCGGGTGACTGGCTGCCGTAAAGCGGGAATGGTCAAAACACAAAGCTGGCACAAGGGAGACGTTGCCGGATGAAATATTTTCAATCCTTATTGCTTCGCGGGGGGGCGTTGTTCGCTTCGACGTGCGTACATCATTGGATGAGTACGCTCGATTTCAAAGCGGCATACTACGACCCGTCCGTCGATCCCGCCTATCCGGGCGGCAACAAGCACAAGCGATTGTATATTTTCTGGCACGAATACATCACGTTCATGCTCTTCCTGCGAAAACGCTGCAATCTGACTATGCTGCTCAGCCGCCACCAGGACGCCGACGTGCTCGGGCAGGTCGCCGACCTGTTCGGTTTCGGGACCGTGCGGGGGTCGAGCACCCGCGGCGGGGCCGAAGCCCTTCTCGCCATGATGGAAAAGTCGAAGGAATGCCATTTGACCATCACGCCGGACGGACCGCGGGGGCCGCGTCGCAAACTCTCGCGGGGATGTCTTTTCCTTGCGTCGAAACTGCAGATTCCGATCGTCATGCTCGGCCTGGGTTATGATCGCCCGTGGCGGGCTCCGACTTGGGACACGTTCGCCGTTCCGCGGCCATTCACGCGGGCGCGAACCATTGCCAGTCCGGAAATTTTCGTCCCGCCGAAGCTCGACGCCGAAGCGGCCGATCGTTTTTGCGCCGCGCTGGAAACGACGATGACCCGGCTGTGCGAGCTGTCCGAAGACTGGGCCGTCTCGGGCGATCTGCATATCGGCGAGTCGATGTTGCAGCTTGGTCCGCTCAATGACCTGAGTTATTATGCGCTGCCCAAACAGGCGAAAATTGTCGGGTTATGAAATGGCCAAACAGGTTCATAACGGCAAATCTTTGACGCGGGAGTTTTATCTGCCCGACGCCGTGACCGTCGCCCGGGCGCTGCTCGGAAAGCGGCTTGCGCATCAATCGCCCGAAGGAACGACCGCCGGCATTATTGTCGAGACCGAGGCCTACGCCGGGCGCGAGGACGCGGCCTGCCACTCGTACCAGCGCAAGGTCCCCGCCGGGGAACACCGCACGAACGTCATGTTCGACGAAGGCGGCCTCGCCTATGTGTACCTGATTTACGGCATGTACAACTGTTTCAACGTCGTCGCCAACGAGACCGGCAACCCCGAGGCCGTATTGATTCGGGCTCTCGAACCGGTTGAAGGGCTGACGCTCATGGCCCGACGTCGCGGGCTTGATGTTTCCGGCGGCAAACGCGGCGATTTGAAAAAACTTTGCAGCGGCCCCGGCAAGCTCTGCATCGCGATGGGCATCACACGCGAGCATTACGGACAGGACCTCTGCCGAAACGCAAGCGACGGCGGCATCGTCATCACGGACGGGATCACCGTCGCCGAATCGGACATCGCCGCCACGCCGCGCATCAACGTCGATTACGCCGGTGAAGCCAGCGATTGGGCCTATCGGTTCGTCCTCCGCGAAAGCGAATTTCTCTCGACGCGAAAGTTTCTCGACGTAAAAAAGCGGTGACATTGTCCGTTCGGTCGAGAAATTTCACGCTCGAATCAGGAAAAATCGCCGTTTTCAACTTCGTTTTTGTATTTTTCGAGGGCCGACAGGGCGGTTTCATAAATCGAGGCGTATTGCCGGACGTGTTTGGGTGGCGGGTTTTCGGAAAAGCCGAGCAAATCGTGAAAAACGAGCACCTGGCCGTCGCAGCCGCCCCCGGCGCCGATCCCGATGGTGGGCACGGCGGTCATTTGCGAGACTTCGGCGGCCAATTCCGGCGGAATAAGCTCCAACACGACGGCAAAAACGCCAGCCGCTTCAACGGCCAAAACGTCATCGACAAGCTGCTGCCGGTCCCGTTGAATTTTGTAACCGCCCATTTTGCGGATGTTCTGGGGCAGCAATCCGCAGTGCCCCATGACGGGAATACCCGCCTCGACGACGGCCCGGATGGTTTCGATCCGGCTTTGGCCGCCCTCGATTTTGACGGCGTCGGCCTCGGTCGCCTTGAGAATGCGGGCCGCCGCTTCGATGGCCGCGATTTCCCCCATTTGACAGCTCGGAAAAGGCATGTCGACGATGACCAAAGCGTTTTTCACCGCCCGCATCACCATTTGGGCATGATAAATCATCTCTTCCATCGTGACCGGAAGGGTCGTGTTTCTGCCCTGCACGACATTGCCCAAACTGTCGCCGACAAGAATCGCGTCGATTCCGGCGGCGTCGACCACCCGGGCACTGGGATAATCGTACGCGGTCACGACCGTTAGTTTTTTCCCTAACTGCTTTTTGGCTTGAAACTTCGGCGCGGTCATCCGCCCGACACGATCGGCTCGTTTTGCGTTCATTTTCGCCCCCTGATTTGCCGGAACACGCGGAAACATACAATATTACATTATCCGATATTTCCCGCGACCCCGAAAGGGGCTCCCATTCCGTCTCCATTCGCGGGTGTTTCCCGATTCATGATCATCGGTTATGATTTTTGTGTGTGATGAAAGACATCGAAATCTCCAAAGGAATAAAAGGAATAAAATGACGACACACAACGAAACCGAAGACGAACGCTGGATGGCACGGGCGATTCAATTGGCCCGGCGCGGGGAAGGGTTCGTCGAGCCGAACCCGATGGTCGGTTGTGTGATCGTCTCGACGCACGAAACGAGCGGCGGAGCCGAAGTCATCGGCGAAGGCTGGCACCGGGTTTTCGGCGGTCCGCACGCGGAAGTCGAAGCGATTCGCGCGGCCCGGCTCGCGGAAAAATCAACCGCGGGCGCGACAGCTTACGTGACGCTGGAACCCTGCTGCCATCACGGCAAAACACCGCCCTGCACGACGGCCCTGCTTGAGGCGGGAATCAAACGGGTCGTCATCGCGATGCGCGACCCTTTCGACGCGGTGGACGGCGGCGGAATGGCACAATTGCGGGAGCAGGGGGTTGATGTGTCGGTCGGCTGTCTCGAAGCGGAAGCCCGCGAATTGAACGCGCCCTACCTGACGCGGATTGAACGG
>JAVBQX010000081.1:0-5610 GCA_031548645.1 Thermoguttaceae bacterium | reverse complement strand
CGTTTCGCCTCCATGTTCATGGGCATCTGGTTCCTCTCCAGCAGCGTGGCCTACCTCTTCGCCGGGGAACTGGCCGCGCGATTCGGCACCGATGACAGCCTGCACATCATTTTCGGAAAAGAGGGCGGCATGGCCGACTTCTTCTTCCTGCTCGGCATCATCCCGGCGGTCATCGGCCTCATCGCCTTGTGCATGGTCCCGATGCTCAAGCGGAAAATGCACGGCATCAGGTGAAGTTTTTGCCGCAATGTGACAACACCAAGGTAGGGCGGTCACGCCGTGACCGCCGCTATCGCCGAACAAGTTCAGCGGCTAAGAATTCGCAAAATTTGCTTTGGCCGTATACGTACCTTTTCCGCTTGAATCAGGACCGTCATGGAAAAACGCGAAAAATTTTTCCGCCTCGTTTCGATCCTCTCCCTCGTTTTGGGGGCGCTCGTCGCCGTCGTCACGATCCTGCTTTTTCCGACGATTTATTCGGTCATCGCCACGGTCGCCGCGGTCGAACTGGGCTTTCTCCTCTGCACGGGCAAGGCGAAAAAAGAACCGGTCATCGAAATTCCGTTATGGTTTTTTCTCGTCACGGCGGTTTTGACGGCCTGGCATCACACGATCCCGGTCCTGTTTCACCTGGCCGTGTTCACCTACGAGGGGTTACCCGATTTTCTCTCACGGATTTACAGCGCCGTATTGCTCTCGGGCATCGGCACGCTGCTTTTCCGCCGCGAATTCCGGGGCCGGGACATCGCCTCGCGGTTCGGCAAGCCGCTCTGTTTTCTCATGGCCCTCCTGCTCGTATTCGCGCTCGGAAGTTTCCTCTTCATCGATTACAGCCGCATCGCACGGGCCGGGGTCTTGCCGCTCAACCTGCAAACGGGCGACGCGGCCATGTCGCAATCGGACGTGCTGGAACTGTCTGTCATCATGGAAAACGATCCCGGCGGTTCGACGGGCGGGCTGCCCATCCCCGATCCGACCGGCATCGTGCAGTCGATCACATCGCCGCCGCGCATGAGGCTGCTTTCGGCCGAGGCGGAATTCGCCTCGCGCGTGCTATTTCCGATGACCGCGGGACTCGTGGCCGCCGTCGCGCTGCTTTTCACCTACATGCGAACGACGGCCATCATGTCCCAGGCGAAAAATACGACCATGACGCTCGAAAACACGCAGGAACAGATGAAGCTGACCGCGATGCAGCTCGAAAACACGCAAAAACAGCTCATTTCCGACCAATTCAAGAACGCGATCAACCACCTCGGCAGCGAAAGCCAGTCCGTCGTGCTCGGCGGCGTGCACACGCTGTTGAACATCGCCGGCGAGTACGACGAATATCGCCGCTCGGTCTTCGAAATTCTTTGCAGCTTCGTGCGCGAGGAAACGAACAATCCCGACTACCAGCGGCACGTCATGCAGAAACTCGCCATGGCCGATAAATCGGCGATGCCGATCACCTTTTCCGACCTTGAATCCGCCGAACCGCCCCCGCCGGTTTCGCTGATCGTCGTGCAAACCGTGGTCGACAAGCTGTTCTGCGAACGGGCCTCGCGCGAGATTTTCAGCACGTTCCGTGCGAATCTCTCCGACGCGTTCCTGCGCGGTTCGGTGCTTGATTATGTGCAAATGCCCGCCGCCGATATGCACCGCACCGACCTGCAGGGCACCTCCTTCAACTGGGCCAACCTGCTCCGGGCGAACCTCAACCAGGCGAATTTGCAGGATTCGCTGCTGTTCGTGGCCAACCTGCAGGAATCGCTCCTGCACGGAGCGAACCTGAAAAACGCGAAACTCACCGGCGCGAATCTGCAACGGGCCTGGCTCAACAACGCCGATTTGCAGGGGGCCAAGCTCAACAGCGCGAATCTGCGTATGGCGAAACTGTTCGATGCCAACCTGCAAGGGGCCAAGATGAACCACACTTCGATCGACACGCAGACGGAACTGGAACGGGCCGTGTTGCAGGACGTGGTCGTTACGCCGCATTCGCCGGACCCGCCGTTTTCGATCGGCTTCATGGCGGTTCGCATTTTCGACGGCGTTCAGGAAATCAAGATGACCCGGAAGGAAAAACTCGAATGGTTCCGCAAACGCAACGCCGTCATCGTCAAACCGGCGATCGAAATTCTTGTCGACAAGGACGACGGTTAAAATGGATAAATTGCGTTAAATACGACGTACGTGTAAGTTTTGACACTAATAACAAATATTCAGGCGAACGGGTGAAAATTATACGATAATAAAAACTATAATTGTCTTGTCGGCAGTCGAATGCCGTGCAGAGCAATCAGGTTAAGTCAAACAATTTCATTTGCATGTTTTTCGGCAAGGAAGTAAAAAGTCATGCGAAATCGCAACTTTATTCTCATTTTTACGGCACTGGTCGGAATGGCGACCTGCCCGAAAGCGGTTTTTTCCCAAAACACCACGTCGCCCCAGCAGCCGCTTAAACTTTCCTATTACTCCCGATTCACCGATTCGGAAACAACGCGGGACATGACGCCTGCCAAGCCTGCAACGGAAGCGGAAAACCAGCTTGACGGCCAGGCCCAATTACCGGCAAACCTACCGCCCGCCCCTGGGGCAGTTGCGGAACACTCACCCGTATACGACCTTGAGCCGAGTTGCCTGGCCGACCCCACCTGCCTGCCCGACTGCGGCTTGGAAGAAGATTTTCGACTGTTTCGCAAAGGTTCGCGTTTGAAATTTTCCGGTTTCGTCGACAGCGGATTGCATACGAATGCGTTCGGTGCAACGACCAGGTATTTTCCCGACGGCGACGGCATGGATTACAACAGCGGTAACGGCCCGGTTTTCATGCCGGCCCAAAGCTCAACCTCGTTCGGCATGAGGCAGCTTTTCGGAAGTCTGGAGCGGGAAATGGATTGCTCGAACGGTCTCGACTGGGGCTTCCGCAGCGACATCATGTACGGCACCTGGGGCTATGACATTCAATCCTACGGCGATGAAACCTTCGACTACGGCTGGGGACAGGGCGATTACGGCTTCGGTATTTTCCAGTTGTACGGTGAGGTCGGTTATGGGCGTTTGAGCGCCAAGTACGGGAAATTCGGCACACCCATCGGATTGGAAAGCACGGACTCGTGGGATAATTTCTTCGACTCGCGTTCGCTCATCTTCAACCTGGAACCGACCACGCACACCGGGGCTTTGGCCGCTTTCGAGCTGACGGACAATCTGACGCTTTCGGGCGGTTGGACCGCGGGCATCGACTCGGGCTTCACGAATCGCTATCGCGACAATGCGCTGCTGGCCGGTCTCGACTGGACGCTTTCGGACAAATCGTCAGCATACTATTACATTTCGACCGGACGGTTGGAAAACGGCTTTGACAAGGACGGCGACCCGCGTTTCGATCCCGGCATCACTCACACGGATTATTTCATCCACTCGCTTGTGTTCGAACACGCGCTGACCGAACGTCTGACCTGGGCCGTGCAGTACAATCTGACCAATTACAACGCGTCGAATGGCGAGCGGGCATCGGCCTACGGGATCAACAACCACCTCATCTGCCGCTTCAACGACAAATGGGCGCTCGGTCTCCGGGCCGAATGGATGCGGGACAATGGCATTTTGGCCTACGAAAACGCGGCGGGCGATTCGGTCAACTCCGATTATCTCGAGCTGACGCTCGGGCTGAACTTCAACCCGACCGAACACCTTCGCATCCGGCCGGAAATCCGTTACGACCACTCGTACAAGAACGCGATTTTCAACTACGGCACGAAGTACGAGCAACTGTCCGGCGGCTTCGCCGTACTGTACGGATTTTGATGCTAACCAAAGAGCCGGGGATGAAGCATAGCGTAATCCCCGGATAAAAAGCACTATCATCTTTCCCGAAGAATATCCGGCAACGGTTCGAGCGGCGTCACGTCGCCGGCAATGAGTCGTCGATGCAAATCGGTTTTCGCTTCGATCAGTTGCTCGACGATTTCGACGCAGCGATCGGACACGTCGTTGACGTCCCAACGATCATCCGGCTTGACGTACAATGCGTAACCCCCGTCGGGATTGACGGGGTTGTCTTTTTCCGGAGCAATTTCCTGCAAATACCACACCGGCGTCACCAGGCAGCCGCTCGTTTCGTTCGCAGTTTCGCCAGATGTTCCGCCGTCCGATGCGACGATCAACAGACGATCCGGCTGGTTTTGCGGTTCTTCACGAATCAATGCAAGCATGTCCGGCCCCGCCTGAGCCGTGTTTTGCGGCAGTTCGAGCCATTCGCAAAGCAATCGCGTCATGTCGGGCGGCTGCAACAGGACGTCGGAACGGACGGTCGCTCCGAAGCCGTCGGGAAAGCGAACCACGAGCGGCACCTGCACCAGCGACGAGGCAAGCGGCTCGGTAAAGGTCCGCGCGGGTTCCGCGTCGTCGTGTACCGGGTTGATTGACGGAATACCGATGATGCCGTGTTCGCCGAACAACGCGCCGCGAAGCCCGGCCAGCAGGAACAGGGTTTCGTTGCCCAATTCGCCGTCGCGGAGCGATCCGGTCAGCATTTCCAGCAATTCGCCGAACATGGTCACCCCGCCCGCGTAGGCCGAAACGACCGACTGCCGAAAATCATCGAAACCGTCACTGGAATCGGAGCAGGCATTCGCAAGGAACGGCGGCGCGACACCCGCATAAGGTTCCGGGTCGTCTTCGCCGCAATATTTTTCGCGAAGGAAAAGCGGAAAATCCCACTTTTCGTCGAACCCTCGCAAATGGCACCAGAGACAATACGGCGTACCCGACGCGGCAAGCGACTCGGCCGTCGCGGCGAGATGCGCAAGCATCCCGCACAGGTGCGTTTCCTCAATTTCTTCGCATGGGGCCGTGTTATCCGAAACCGGCAGGAGTTGCGTTTCGGAAAAGTCGCCCGCCTCGGGGGAATAGGCCACAGCCGGATCGTCCGTCACGAGCACGGTCCGATAGCCCGCCGCATTGAGTCGCGCCATGATCGTCGGCGTTGCGTCGCCTTCGTCGCGGCGTTGTTCCGCGGCCTCATGCGCAAGAGCGTGAGTCTCGCGCCACCATGAATTGCATTGTCGGATCGGATCGGGCGTATCGACGTAAAATCTGTCGGCCAGGAACGACTCGGCGGCAAGGCGGTCGAGCGTCGGCGTTTCGATTTCCGCGTTGCCGTAAGCCCCCCAATAACCGAGGTGCAACCGGTCGATCAACAGACAGATGACGTTCTTCACAATTCAGCGATTCCTTGAGTTAAACATACGACAAATGCAGGATCAAATTATTGTTTTTTATGTTACCTCAAAAGGACATCCCCTTCAAGGTGATTTGGTTCATCCTGTTCGGGGAAATTTGAAGCGCTTCCCAAGAAAACCCGTGCGACGCTTCACCTTCGGGCGGCGTTGTTTCGCGGCAGTCACAAAGGCGGTCACGGTTTTCTGCAAGAAAAAAAATCGGTGCCGGAACCGCGTTCACAATTCCGACACCGCAAAATGAGCTCCGTCATGAGGAGTTTTCGATTGGCAACCGACCCAGTTCGTGTTCCGCTCGAAGTCCCCTCACCATCCCAGGAGGGAAGGGCGATGCGAGGTCCCGCATCCTCGTCTCTCATAACAGAGCATCAGGAGAAAGGAGAAA
>JAVBQX010000023.1:0-15060 GCA_031548645.1 Thermoguttaceae bacterium | reverse complement strand
CTCGCGCCTACCGCCTAAAACACTTTGATACGGCCAAATCTGTTTTTCTCCTAACGCCCCGGGGGGAGGCGGCTCCACCGCCCTACCTGACCTTCCCGGCTGCTGTTCTTGCTCGTTACTCCTTGGTAAAAAACCAAGCCCGCTCAATTCTCCGGGATGTTGGTGAAAAACCGATCCCGTGCTATAATGCCGGGATACGGGTTTTTGATGGATATTTCCTTCGCGTGAAACCAACATGGCCAAAAAGAGCATTCTCATCGTGGAAGACGAAGCGGACATTCGCGAGATGATCCGCCTGCGTCTGAAAAAGGAAGGCTTCGACCTGCACACCGCCGATTCGGGCGAGGCCGGGCTGGCCGTGGCGCTGGAGCGTCGTCCCGGCCTGATCCTGCTCGACCTGATGCTGCCGATCATGAGCGGCTTCGAGGTTCTCCGCAAAGTCAAGGCTGAACGCACCATCGCCCGCACGCCGATCATCATCGTCAGCGCCCGCGGCGAGGAAAGCGACGTCGTGGTCGGGCTTGAGCTGGGTGCAGATGACTACGTGACCAAACCGTTCAACATGGCCGTGCTCGTCGCCAGGATCAACGCCCTGCTGCGGCGATCCGTTTCGACGGACGAAGCGGCCGATGACCTGCTCGTCGTCGGCCCGCTGCAAATCGACGCGAACGGCTATCAGGTTTTGCTTGACGGCGAGCCTTTGTCGCTGACCAAGACGGAGTTCAATATTTTGTGCGAACTCGCCCGCGCGAAGGGCCGCGTTTTGACCCGGAACCAGCTTGTCGAACGGGCCATCGGCGACGCCTATGTGGCCGACCGCACGATCGACGTGCACCTGGCCTCGCTCCGCAATAAACTGGGCGACGCCCGCGATTTGATCGAAACCGTCCGCGGCGTCGGTTACCGCATTTCATTGTCATGAGCGTCATTTTTTGATTCGACCTTGGCTCCGCCGAAAAACGATGAGCAAGAACAGCAGCCGGGAACGCAGCGCAGCGGAGTGACCGGGGTGAGAGTTTTCCAACTGGGAAAACATTCAATTCCCCTGCTCATACAAGGAACATCGCAGGAATTGAAATCTTGCACAAAATAGCAACCGTGTTTCCCGGTCACTCCGTTCGTTGCACTCACTGCGTTCCCGGCTGCTGTTCTTGCGGAAAAATTATTGGCGAAAGCCTGAGATGAACGCCAATCCAGCAATTTTATGACATTCCTCATAACCCCCCACCGCCGGGAACGAAACCATGAAACGCCGGAGTTTTTTCACCACCCTGCTGGTCGGCAACCTGTTGCTCGTGGGAGTCATTCTCCTCGTCGGTTTTCTCGGGACGCTCCGCGAAATCGATCACGGAACGGCCCACCTGTCCGAGCAGTTTCAATCGCAGTTGCTGGCCATGGTCCGGCATGATCTCGAAGAGGCCTGGCCCCATGCCGAAACGCGGATCGCTCAATATTGCCATTCCTATTCGTTGCGGCCCGAATTTCGCCTGACGGTCATCGACCGGGAAGGCCGCGTGCTCGGCGACTCCGAATACCCCGCGGAAAAAATGGAGGCCCACAACACGCAGGACCGCCCCGAAGTCATGGAGGCCCTGGCCGGTCGTCACGGGCGGGCCGTCCGGTTCAGCGAAACGAAGAACATGACCTACCGTTATTTCGCCGAGCCGGTAACGTCCGGTGGCGAGGTCGCCGCCGCCGTTCGGGTCGCGTTTCCCGTGTCCGACCTCGTGGAAAACCGCCGCCGCATCGTTTCCGGCGTGTTGTACGGTTTCGCGTCGATGCTGTTCGTCGCCGCGGCGCTGTCGGTCTTGCTCAGTTGGATATGGCACCGCCCGCTCCGGCAGATCAACCGCATCGCACGCAACATCTCGCAGGGAAACCTGGGCGACATTCCGCCCGTTTCCGGGCCGCTGGAAATGACCGAACTTGCGACAAGCATCGACCGGATGCGGAAAACGGTCGCGTCGCAACTGGCGACGATCACGCGGCAGCAGGAACGGTTCCGCGTCATCCTGCATCACCTGCCCGACGCCGTGTTCGCGCTCAACCGCGCGGACGAGGTGCTGTATTTCAACGAATCGGCGAAAAAACTGTTCCGGCTCGCAGCGCCCGACCGACCGCGGCATTTGCAGCAGATGATCCGCCACGCGAACATACTCGATTTCTATTTCCGCGAAAGCGAACGGCTGCGGACGACGCCCGCCAGCGCGACGGTCGAACGCCTTGAGGTGGAATTGCAGGGCCGGAAGCACGCGTTCGACCTGGACCTGCTCGAAGTGCCCGGCGGTTCGGGCGCGGACGAAATCACGATCCTGCTCGTCATCAGCGACGTGACGGACCTGGTGCGGACGAGTCAGATGAAAGTCGATTTCGTGGCCAACGCGTCGCACGAGCTGCGGACGCCGCTGGCCACGATCCGCGCGGCGCTCGACAATATCGGCGACGGCGTTTACGAAGACGTCGAATCGTTGCGTTCCGTCTTTCCGGTGATCAACCGCCATGTCGGGCGGCTCGAAGCCTTGATCGACGACCTGCTTTCGCTGCACAGCGTCGAGGACAAATCGACATCGCCGCGCAGCGAACGAACCACCGCCGATGAGCAGCGTACATGGCTCGGCGAACTGTTTCGCGAAAAGGCCGCGGAAAAAGGCGTGGCCCTGTCCGTCGAATCGGACGGAAGTCTATCGCCGTTCATGGCGGACAACAAGCGGCTCGGGCTGATTTTGCAGAATCTCGTCGACAACGCGATCAAATTCACGCCCGACGGCGGCCGGGTCGACGTGCGTTTCGCCGCGGAAAACGGTGCGACGCTCGTCATCACCTGCACCGACACCGGATGCGGAATCGCCCCGCACGAGCAGGAACGCGTTTTCGAGCGGTTTTATCAGTCGAACGCCTCGAAGACCGGCGACAGCCGTGTTCGCGGAACCGGCCTCGGGTTGGCCATCGTCAAGCACGCCGCCGAACGACTCAACGGCACCGTCACGCTGACGAGCCACCCCGGTCGCGGCACGAGCATGACCGTCCGCATCCCCGTCGAATTTTGTATGGAAAATTGAGGGGAAACGAGAAGGGAGAGTTTCGAGTGTGGAAGTACGGCGTACAAGATCAGAGACCGGACAATATATCGAGTCGTTGATCAAGCAGGCTACAAGCATCACGAATATTGTGGTGGCGATAAAAAATGCACCGCGCTACCAGCGCTGCTTGCTACGCCCATGTGAGGAAGTTACGCAAAAAGCGAAGTTTTCCACCATTGGCGAAGCAAGCGATTCATCGGAGGTGTTTAAATTTTACCGCCAGCACAATAACGAGTTGACTGACCGCAATTCATTATCGTGTCCAGACGATATTGGCGGCAAGTTGTTGACTGGTGTAGTTGGTGCGGGTTTCAAGGTCGTAAGAGAGATTGAAATCCCAATTGCGTCGAAACTTTGCATCCAGGGCAAGACTCATGCGAAACGCGTCGCGGCCCATTCGGCTGCCCACGGCGGTCCACGGGTCCGCGGGATTTGCCAGAAAACATGCCGTCGTCATCGGCGCGTTGTCGAGCACACTACGGGCATAGGCAAGGTCAAGTGACGGTGTAATTTGATTGAACCGTGCATGATTGCGATACCATGTTTTTGCAAAACGGACACCGAACGGAATTTCGCCGATGTTGTAATTCAGCCTGTCGAAATGTCTGCTCATGTTCGGATCGCCGGATTCGTCGAACGATTCGCTGC
Organism: Thermoguttaceae bacterium; assembly: GCA_031548645.1. Lineage (GTDB taxonomy): Bacteria > Planctomycetota > Planctomycetia > Pirellulales > Thermoguttaceae > WRMR01. The sequence continues at coordinate 11,332 of JAVBQX010000023.1, read as the reverse complement.
CCACGAAGAGGTAATCCATGCCGATGTGCGGCGTCATGCGAAACGGGGTTGTCGATTTCCCCCAATAAAAATGGCGTCCCAGTTCGAAGCTTCCCCCGAACGACGTGGAATGATACGAGGCCCGGGTCCGTTCGCCGGCAGCGGCATAATACGTGTCTTCCTTGTTCCAGCCGACGCCGACTTGCGCGTTCGCCTTGAAGTAATGGTGCTTCGAATAACGACCGCCGTAAAGACCGAGGATCGCGGTGTCGACTTTCGTGTGCGTCCAGTTCATCTCTCCGCTTTTCGCAAGTCCGTGCCCGTACTGGGCGGCGATGCCGAATTGCCGCGGCCCGTCCGTCAGATCGCGGCCGAACGCAAACGCAAACGGCGAATAATCGTATCCGGCGGCAACGCCGTCGGCGTCCTGAACGCTCCAATTTTGCGTGAACCGGCCCCAGGTGTTGCGGGGAACATGCGAATTGTTGCCGCGATACATGTCGTCAAAATTGTTTTGCACGTAATGCAAGTCATCGGGCCAACGGGAGTGCATCGCCTTTTCGAACATCCGCGAAGTTTCCCAATACGCGTGGGCGCCTTCCAAAACATTGCCGCCGGTCATATTTCGGTAAGGGTCAAGAAACTCATCCGTTATGACGCCGAGGTGATATATCCTGTCGTACATGATCCGCATCGAATCGCTCAGAGTGGATGTCAGCCGCTGCGAGTCGGCAAGCTCATACTCGGATCCGAAAACGTCGGCGATGTTCCTGATATTGTCGACGTGAAGGTCGATGGTGCCGTCCGACTGGTCGACCAACGTCGCACGCATCAGTTGATTGTCGACCGTCATTCCTGCGAGATTCACGGGCGAAGTTTGACAGGTGACGACCTCTTCGTAAATTTTTCCGGTGGTTCCGGCGTCAAATTGTGAAACATTGCCGACCCAGATTTTTCCGCCGCTGTTGGTGAAGCTCTTCGTGACAAGCGTTCCGTGATCGGTGCCAAACGGATCAATTTCAATGCCGAGCCATCCGCCGCTGATGGTGAACTGGTGCCCCATGTCGTTGGAGCTTCCGTATCTTCCGTTGACGGCCCCGTAAGAGGCGCCGTTCATGATCTCGAACACGCCGTCTTTGACGATGGTTTGCGCGTAATATTTCGAGTCCCCCCAAAGCCGGGTGGTGCCGGGGCCGTTTTGGATGATCTGGTGATTGGCATTGTGGGCATACACGTTGGTTCCTTCTTCACTTTGGATCGAGTCGTAAAACAGAACCTGGGCATCGAGCGCGGGATTCAGCCAAACCATGCTTATGGTCCTGGAATCCGAAGCGTTCGAACGGAGATAAACCGCGTTACGCTCGCCGCCGTTGCCCGGGTCGTTAAAATCGGTAACGTTCTGCCAGTTGTTTTCGAAAATGACCTTTCCCGTCCCTTGCGGAGCCAGGGTTAATCCTTTTATGGAATCCCAAACCCCCGTATTGCTTCCGGAACCGTAATACGCTCCGCCAAAGTTTGAGGTCATATTGCCTTGAAAATAAACGTTGCCGGTTCCTTGAAACGTCTGACCGCCCCAGGCATTCTCACAGATGGCACCACCATTGGCCCTGCCGCTGACCGTGGTTTCATTTTTTGCAATATTGTTCGTGAAATAGACGTCGCCGATATTCTCGAAAAGCATGATCGGTTGATACAAGGCCCCCCCCTGGGCACTGCCGGCCGTACCCCCCGCAATCGCGGAGTTGTTTCGGAAGTAAACGTCTCCCAGATTTCGGAAAATAAAATTCCCCGCCGTTATGGCACCGCCGGAAGCCGATTGTTGAATGTTCGTTCCGGAAAGATAGGCGACGTTGTTTTCAAAATAAACGTTCCCGGTGTTGTAGTAATATTGTCGCCCGTCAAAAATCGCACCGCCTTGCGATCCGCCGGGCGTCGTCGTGGCAGTCATATACGTGTGGGCTTCGTTGCCGCGAAAAACGACGTCCCCGATGTTGGTAAAGGTTTGGTTACAATAGAGGATGGCTCCGCCGTTGGAGTTGATTTGCCTGGTTCCCGCACCGACATCATACATTCGCGCCATGTTGTTCGTGAAGGCAACTGTTCCCGTGCCGGCAAACGTTTGCTCACTGCCGTAGGTTCCTTTGACGTTCCCGATCGCGCCACCGCCGCTATAGATGTCTGATGTCGTGCTGCCCGTCCCGGTGATGACGTTGTTGTCGAACGTCACCGGCCCGATGAAATGGAGCGTCGTGAATTCGGAACCGCCTTCGAAAACGCCGCCATAGGAAGGGCCTGCCGGATTCGTTTTGTTCGCGCCCGAGAAATTGACGTTTTCAAACGTGACTTCGCCGCCGGCAAAATTGACGATCGAACGAAAAAGTCCCTGATCGCCGTTGCCGGTGATGGTGACCTGCCGACCGTTTTTACCACGGATCACGTAGGGGCCGCCGATATTTTTCAACGCCGGGAGGATGATCGCGCCGTCGTCAAGGTGAATGTCGCCGGCGATGACGATTTCCGTGTATCTTCCGTCGTTCGCGTCCAAAATCGCGTCCTGCAGCGACCTTGCGTCGGACACCTCGATGCTTTGCGCGACAGCGATATGAACGCTGACATTGAAAACAAGCAGTGCGATGAAAATTGTCGATGTTATATTTTTGATGATCATCATTGATCTTATTGGCCGTTGCAAAAAATTTTAGGCGGTGCTGACCGGCCGCAGGTAAGGGAAGCACGGTCTCCGAAGCTCATGGCGTTGGTAGCTGGTTTCAACTTTCGTGAGATTACCAAAAAATCTCCTTAATATCTCATCGACAGCGTTGCATTGCATTGCTGGTTCACATAATCGCGGCGCAACTCAAGATCGTAACCCAAACCGAAATCAAGACCGCAATTCAGGTGGGCGTTCCATGTCGAGGTCATGCGAAAGGCGTCCCGCGAAATCCTGCTCCCGGTCACCCCCCAGGGGATGTCGGGCGTCGAGAGCAGGTACGCCGTGCCGACCGGAACGCTGTCGGCGACGCTTCGCATGTACATCAGATCAATGATCGGCGTGATGTGGTTCGCATATCGCCCCTTCGTATCAAACGTTTTGGCAAACCGGACCCCGAACGGGATTTCCGCGACATTGTAATTCACCGACCCGAACGAACGCGCGGAATACATTCCCTTTTCATCGAACGCCCCGCTGTTGAGAAACACGTAATCGATCCCGACGTGCGGCGTGATCAGGAACGGATAAGCGTCGCCGCCGCTTTTCCACGTTCGCCCGAATTCGTAGCTGGTTCCAAGAATCGCGGTGTTGTACGAGCCGTTGACCCGGTTGCCGTTGGAGGCGTAATACGTGGTTTCATCATTCCAACCGACGCCGAACTGCATGTTGCCTGTCACGTAGTTGCTGACGCCTCGCCATGCACCGTAAACACCGATTTCCACGGCGTCAATCGTCGTTTCGGTATAACTCGCGCCGTTGCTTCGCACGTCGCCGTGGGAATATTGCCCGGCCAACCCCCATGTCCATCGTCCGAAGCGGCGATCCTTGCCGACGGTCAAAACGGACGGCGTGAATTCGTAACCGGACGCGGCGCTGTTTTCATCCTGCCGACTCCAATCCTGCGTGAACGTTCCCCAAAGGTCACTTCTTCCACGAGTGAAATGGCTCATTCCCGCGGCTTCAGAAAGTATCGGAGCACAGGGGCCCCTTTCCGATTGAGCGCGATAAATCGTTGTGTCATCGTATTCCCGCATGAAGTGCATGCCGTCCGTCCGGCGGTTCATTCTCCTCGCGAAAATCAGCGCCGTTTCACGGTACGCATTGGCAGATTCCAAAACGCCGCCGCCGTATATGTTTCCGAAATCACCGATCACGTCGTCGGCTGAAAGACCGCGATGATAAATGTCGTCGAACAGCTTCCGCGTCAGCGGGTCGAGATTGGGGGCAAGTCGAAGATTGTCGGCAAAACGGTATTTTTCCCCGATAATGTCCGACATGTCGATCAGGTTGGTCAGCACGAGATCGGAATTCGTACCGTTCCCGGCGAAATCGGCCGTGACCAGCGAATTCCGCAACGCGAGAAAATTTTCCTGCGTTCCAACGATCACATCGGTAAACGTGTGATTTCCTTTGGCGAGTGCCGAGATGTTCGTAAAATAATATTTTGAAACACCTGCATTCTCCGTGAAGGTGCTGCACACGAGCGTCGAGTGGCTTGTCGGCGTCGAACCGAGCCAGAATCCCAACGTGCCGCCGTTGACGGCAAAATCCTGCCCCGCGGCACCATACACGGTGTTGGAGTCCGCCAACCGGAAATACCCGTTATTGATGGTCGTTTCGCCGACATAAGCGTTGTTCCCGTAAATCATCACCGTGCCGGCACCGTTTTGAATGATCGCGTTATTGTTCGATGTTCCCGTGATCGGATCATTAAAAACGATTTGTGCGCCGGCATTGGGATTCAAATGGACCGTTGCGTTTTGCTCCAGGTGCAGGGCATTGAACGTTCCCCCCGTCGGGTTGAGCGGGTTGGAAAAATTGACGTGATCCTTGTTGCCTTCGAAAACGACGCTTCCGCCGGTGAGCGGTTGGAGCGTCAAGGTTCCCCCGTCGCCGTAATAGGCCCCCCCCTGTCCGGACGCGAGGTTGCCGCTGAAAATGGCATCGCCGGCTCCCCGAAATGTTTGCGTTCCCCCGCTGATCGCCCCGCCGTTCCCGGCTCCGGCCCAGTTGTCCATGATTCGCACGCGGTCGTAACCGGAAAAAATTTGCGTCCCGCCGCTGATGGCCCCGCCATTGTTTGCATCGTTATTATGGATGCTCATATTCCCGCGAAAGCTCAGCGTGAGGTGATCCGCAGGGTTGGTAAACGAAAAAACGCCGCCGTCCGCTCCCTTGCCGTCGGAAAAATCAAGGCCCTCAAAAGTTACCGTGCTGCCGTTTCCCGTCGTCATGGGGGCGAAAATCGAATCGTTGCGATTTCCCCAAAGCGTAAATTTACCGCCATTTGCCTTGATGGTGTAATTCTTTGACGCTTCAAGCGTGATAGAACTTGTTGTGAGTCGGATATTGTCGGATACGCTTACCGTTCCGCCGTTGGCAACGCCGTTGATTTCGTTTTGTAAAAGTGTCGGATCATCTGCCGCCAGAATGCTATGGCAGGTCAATAAACAGCATGATATGAAAAGTATTAGACGGACGCATAATAATGGATTTTTCATACAAGCAATGGCGGACTGAAATTTTTGTATTGTAAACGACATATTCCAGTCCGTCATTAAATTCATTTCCTTTAGACTCAGTGCATATTTCACAAATATGAACATATTTACATATACACATAATTCGTTTTGATAATACTAAGATCATGAATAAATTCATGAAAACTTTTCCTGGTATTAGGAATGCAAAAAATGCAACCATTACGATCCTCATAGACGCCATAGAATTGCTGAGTCATTTGACTCAAATGAATTAATGACGCGATAATTGGGTTATTAATCTCAGTTCCAAGATGGTTTTTGTCTCAAAATAAAAATTTATCGCCAGCGGGTCGGCTTCTTTCAAACGGCGCAACATCGTTTCGGGCTCCGGTTTCGCCCTCTTGTTTCGCGGTTTTTGAACTGATATACTGAAATTTTTGCGTTGATCACACAATTTCAAACATCAATTTCGGAGAAATCAGCATGAGATATCGAACACTTTCGTTGTTTTGCGGTGCGATGTTGTTGGCCTCGTTCGCGACGCTTTCCGCTTTCGCGGCCGATCCCGTCGGGACGGGCAAGGACTTTCGCGGACCGGTCGGGCTGCAAACCTATTCGCTTCGCAACCAGATCACGAAAGACGGCGCGAAGGCCCTGGATTTCGTCAAGGAGCAAAACTTCAAAATCGTCGAAATCGGGATCGGCAACCATTACGGCATGACCAAAGAGGAACTCAAGGCCACGCTCGACAAGCTCGGCCTGACGCCGATCGCGGCCCACGCCGGTTACGATGCCCTGCTTAAGGAAACGGACAAGGTCGTGGAGGAGGCGAAGTTTTTCGGCCTGAAATACGTCGGCGTCGCCTGGGCCCCGCACCAGAATCCGATGGACGAAAAGCAGATGTTGAAGATCGCCGAGGATTTCAACACGATCGGCAAACGGCTGAAGGACAACGGCCTCCAGTTCTTCTACCACAACCACGGCTATGAATTTTTCCCCTGGAAAGACGGCCGGACGCTGTTCGACCTGCTCATGGCCAAGACCGATCCGGAACTGGTCAAGATGGAAATGGACGTTTTGTGGACCGTCTTCCCCGGCCAGGACCCGGTCAAGCTGCTCAAAAAATACCCCGACCGCTGGGCCCTCTTTCACCTGAAAGACCTGGCCAAGGGCGTGGAAGGCAACATGAGCGGCGGCACCGACGTCAACAACGATGTGCCCCTCGGCACCGGCCAGGTCGATTATCCCGCCCTGCTGAAAGCGGCCCGGGACGCCGGCGTCAAATATTATTTCATCGAAGATGAAAGCGACAACGTCCTGAAACAGGTCCCGCAAAGCCTCAAATTCCTCTCGACCGTCGAATTCCCGAAATAGGGAAACGCCGAGTTAGGAATTCTTAGCCGCCGGGCTCGCCCGGCGGGAAAACGCGGCGCAATCCCCGGACGAATTATCAATCGCCACCAAAAGAAAGGAAAAATCATGACACGTTTTCTTTGCGTTCTCTGTTGCGCCGTGCTGATTTTTGCCTGCCATCCCGGCGTCGTGTTTTCGCAGAAGGATTGGGATTCCCGGGAATTTGAGCGGGAATTGTACGCGGACCTTAAAATCCCCGAAGAGGAAATGATCCGGTTTGTGAAGTCGACAGCCCCGATTTTCGAAGGCTTGTATAAAAACATGGACGACAAATTCACCTCTGAAATCACGAAACGGGGAGGAGCGACACCTGAGGAGCAAACAAGGATTGGGACGGAAATTCTGGTGGATGAACAGGCCGCGATACGGCAATCCTACAACGACAGTTTCAGGAATTTCTTTTCCGATGAGCAGTACCAAAAAACGACCCTGCGTCTGTTCCAGATGCAGGAGGGCCTGATCCAAAAACTCGAATCGGCGGACAATCCCCAGGCGGTCCTCGCGGGAGTGTCCGACCTTGACATGAGACTGATGCTGTTTGGAACCCCGGATTTCCTTGATCTATCCCCCGAACAGCGCGAATTGATCACCCGATTGCATAAGGATTATCTCTTCAAGGAGAGAGACATTCATAGCAAAGCGGAAATCACGCCGGAAATGCTGAAAGAAATACAGGAGCGGGAAAGGAAGATCAAGGACGCCGCGACCGACGAAGAGCGGGAGGCATTGATGAAAGAGCATAAAAGGGTGGACAGAGAAATCATGAAGCACCTTGTCCCGCAACTCAAGAAAAATCTGCGGGAATATCACGGGAACTTCATGCGCGTGCTGACCGACGCCCAAAAGGCGAAAATCCAGGCGGCCATGAACAAGATGCCCGATTACATGAAAACGATGCTTGACGAATTCGAAAAAGGCAACGCCGACATGAGCATCCTGAAATCGTGGGTTCCGGGCATGGGCGTCCCGGACACACCCAACCCCGAACGCGAAGCCCAGCGAGACCGCCCCCGCGGCGAACGAACTTTTCCCGGCGATTGATTCACATGACCGAACCCATGTCAACACGGAGCCCGGAGCGTGAGCGACGGGGCACAAAAGATCGGGCGCTGACGCTTCCGGCTCTGTGTTGACGGTAAATGCCATCGCATTGTCACACCTGAACGTCCAATAACGAAAGGCAACACATGACGACGATTCGAATTGATGCGGAGCTTTGCACGCGCTGCGGGAACTGCCTGAGTTCCTGCAATGCGATGTTGATCCAGCCGGGCGAAGGCGGCTTGCCGCGGCCGATCGACCGGGCGGGCGATTTCTGCATTTCGTGCGGCCATTGCGTCGCGGCCTGCGAGTTCGGCGCGATCGCGGTCGACGGCGTCACGCCGGACAAGAGTCCCCTGCGCGGCGAAAACGCGTTGCCGTCGTATCGCCAATTCGACGCCCTGGCCCGGACGCGGCGATCGATCCGCCATTATAAAAAGGAAGCGATCGACCGGTCGAAAATCGAACAACTGCTCGACACCGTCCGTTGGGCCCCGAGTGCCCGAAATCTCCTGCCGGTCCGCTGGCTCGTCGTCAACAGCCCGGACACGGTTCGCGAACTGGCCGGGCTGGTCGTCGACTGGTTCCGGCCCATCGAAACGTTTCACCACATCACGAAAATGTGGGACATGGGCGTCGACATGGTGCATCGCGGCGCGCCGTGCCTGCTGATCGCCTACACCGACCCGGACGCCCTCTGGGGCGACGTCGACGCGACCATCGCCGTCGAAACGCTCGACCTCGGCGCGACCGCGATGGGACTCGGCGCCTGTTGGGCCGGATTTTTCATCATCGGGGCCCGCAACAACCCAAAAATCAACGAACGGCTCGGACTGCCCGCCGACCGGACGATTCGCGCGGCGCTCATGCTCGGCGAAATCGAAGGCGAAACCTACGCCCGCACCCCCTTCCGCCCGAAGGTCGACGTGCGCTGGGTGGAATGAGAAACGATACGGAAGGTCGGACCAAATTATCGAAATAAGGTTCGTTTGTTTTAGTGAAATACAGGACTTGCCCCGTAGGGGCAAAATATTGGTAGATTGCGCGATTCCCCTCTATATTTTCAACCCCGCAGGGGTTGGATTTATCTGCGAAACAGCATATTGTTCAACCCTTTCAGGGTTGATGGCTATTGTGTTGGGACATCGTTTTCTACCAATATTTGACCCCTACGGGGTCATTTCCGAACAAGATAAGACGTTTCGAAGATTATTTCGATAACTTTGAAGTAGGGCGTTCTCACCCCATCCGGAAAAAACGCACCTGATTTTGCTCGAAGCCGAAATGCAAAATGCGGCAATCGCCGGATACGCGTTCTTTCGCTTCATTTTCTTCGGCCCCTCGTTCGTTGGGCAGCACGAGAAGGGCCGCGACGCCCGGATGCAGGCGGCAGTATTCGGCGGTCTGTTCCGGCTTGAGCACGAAAAACGCGGTCGAAAGGGCATCGGCCTGCGCGGCGGTCGGCGCGATGACCGTCGCCATGTGAACACCTTCGGCGGGACAGCCCGAACGCGGATCGATGATATGGCCGTAACGCCGGCCCTGGTGAATGAAAAACTGGTGCTGCGAGCCCGACGTGCCGAGCGCTTCGTCGGCCAGCCGCACTTCGGCGAGACGTTTGCCCTGTCGAATCGGATGCGAAATGCCGATCGTCCAGCCGACGCCGCGATCACGGGTCGGTTCGAGCAGCGTGCCGATCACGTTGGCCGGAAAGTTTTTTTGCGGTGTCTGCGGCCATTGTTCCTGCAGGCGTCCGCCAACGGCCAGAATACTGCTGCGACCGCCGTGCAAAAGGGCATGTTCGACATCGAGATTTCGCAGCTTGACCATCGCCGAATCGAGCGCCGCTCCTTTGCCGATGCAGCCGAGGCTGATTTCGACGCCCGGTTTCGCGAATCGGACGCCATGCGTGGTTTCGTCCCATTGCAGGAGCACCGATCCGACGTTTTGCAGCGCGGCGGCGATTTCCTCCTGCGGCGGCACCTTCCCGTCGCGCTTGGCAAACCCCCACAATCGCCAGAGCGGCGAGGCCGTGATGTCGATCGCGCCGTCGGTTTCGTGCGACAGTTGCCGGCATTGCACGAGCAGGTCCCAGACTTCGGGCGACGCTTCGACCGCGGTTTCGGCCGCGTCCCGGTTGATGCGGGAAATTTCGCTTTCGATTTGAAACGCCGAGAGCAGGGCTTCCAACCGCCCGACTTCGTCCAGCGCCGCAAGCGCCGCTTCCGCCGCTTGGGGATATTGCCCGCGATTGAAGGAAATTTCGAAATCGGTCGCCATCGCGGATCGGGAAAAACGCAGCATCGGCCAACCCGCGGCGGACGTATCGGTCGCATCGCGGGGGGGCAGTCCGTCCTCCGTGTTTTCGTGCGACGCGTCATAAGCCGCGCCGGCCAGTTCACGAATTTTCCCCAGGAACGAACGCCCCTGCAGAAACTGTCGTCGTGAAGATTCCTTGTCCGCCATGGTGCAATTGATCCGTACGTTTGAAAATCACCGCCGTCAAAACGCGACGCGGCAGGTCATGCCGAAATAGTCGCCGTTCGGGTCGTAGCCGTTGCCGGCGTAACGGGTGTCGGACATGTCGTGGAAGTAGTTGACGGCCCATTTCACGTGTTGGTTCCAGTACCAGTTCAGGGCCACGCCGACCTGGTGATTCGTCGATTGGGCGTCGGCCGCCGCGGGAATCGCCGTGCTGAAAAGGAACATGTCGTAAAAGCCGTACATGGCGGCCATTTCCCAAGCCCCGTAACCGGCCGGACAGTTGACGCCGCCGCGTTTGACGAGGTGGAACGGGCAGGACACGTCGACGCTGTCCCAGCAGGCGCTTTTCAAATTGTACTTGCGGTAATCGTCTCGCGTGAGGAACATCCGGGCCATGACGAAGCCGCCGTAATTGGTCTGGTTGCCGATGCCGACGCCCGCGCCGTTGTTGACGTCGGCGTAATGCTGGAGGAACAGGTCCGTTTGGACGCTGAACCGCCCGGACTGATAAACGACTTCAAAGCCCGCCTTTTGGTACTGGTCGCTGTAAAAACTCCCGACACTCGACGGTTCGTAAACGTCCCAGCCGCCCGGCCTGTTGAGGGCCAAGGCCCGGGGACCGTCCGAATTCACGTAATTGTAATAGGCTCCATAAAGGAACAACTGACGCCCTTCCTGGCAATGGACCGGCGCGAAAGTAAAGCGCGTGTTGAGCATGACGCCCTGATTGTCGTCCTTCATGTAGTGAATATCGCTGATGTTGGTCGCGTCGTAAATGCCCATGAACAGGCGGGCGCGATCGTCGGCGAACAGGTGTCGCGAGGAAATTCCCAGCCGGCGCGAGGTGAATTGCTGGCCGACCGGGGCGGGGGCTTCCATGAACGTGTAGTTCGTCGTGCCGTTGCAGATTTCGGAACCGGCGTCCTCCACGTACTGGTGACCGACGCGGACGTATTCCAAAAACGGCACGTTCTGGATGCCTATGAATATGTCCTTGTAACTGGGGTTGTACTGGGAGTTTTTCTCGAAACCGAACTCCAGTTTATAGTCGAGAAAATCGTACCCCGTCCCGGTCAGCGTGATTCGGGCTTCGCGAAACCCGCACCAGTTCCGGGCGTCGGCGGGGAAGTACAAACCGTCACTGTCCTGATCCATCGCCGTGACGTAGTCCATGAAAAACCGCCCGCCGATTTTGGGCGACGACCAGCCCTTGCCCGTC
>JAVBQX010000042.1:0-21393 GCA_031548645.1 Thermoguttaceae bacterium | reverse complement strand
GGATTCCAACGGTCGTACTGGTCGGCCACGAAACCGGTCGTCGTCATGAGCGAAACGACATGGAACATCGACGTGCGAAAGGCGTAGGACACGGGAACCTTCGGGTCGTCCAGCACGCCTGATCCGTCCACGTCGGGCGGCAGGGCCGTGTCGCTCACGTCGGCGACGACCGGCGGCGGATTCAACATGCCATACAGGTCGAAACTGCCGTACCAGAATCCGAACACCGTGATGGCGACGGACGCGGCGAGCACCAGGCCGAGATAGGTTCGCCATTCGACGTCGCGGAACAAACGGCCCGGCTGGCCGCAAAGGCACCAGAAAAACAGCACGAAGTTCGTCCCGCCGAGGAACATGAAAAGGATCAGGACCCATTCGATGGCCGCGCTGTCGTACTTGGGATCGGTCGCGTAATATCCGACGCTCAGATTGTGCGTGCTGAAACCGCCGGTCGACATCGCGGAAAATGCGTGACAAATCGCGTCGAAGGGGCTGAGTTTCAAGAGCAACAGGATGAAGATCAGCACGATGTTCAACACGACGTAAATGCCGAACAGCGACCAGGCGAGGCTTTGCACGCGGGCCAGCGGGGAGCCTTCGCCGGGCGAGCCGCCGCGTTCGGCTCGCAGGACCTCCTTGCCGCCCAGGCCCTGGCCGAGGATCGCGACGAGCAACACGATGATGCCGATTCCGCCGAGAAAGTGCGTGCAGCCGCGCCAGAACAGGATGCAGCGAGGGATCATCTCCGGGTCTTCGACGTCGGAAAGCACCGTCGCGCCGGTCGTGCTGAACCCCGACTGGCTTTCGAACATGGCGTCGAAAATCGTCATTTTCACCAGGACGGTTTCGCCTTCCTCGCTGACGTGTTTCGCGCGGGCCGTACCGCTGAGGACGTAGGGCAAGGCACCGAGCAGGGTCGCGAGAACCCAGGAAAAAACGACCACGGCGATCGCTTCCCGCCGAAAAAGCAGCGGTTTGGCCTTTTGACCGAAATAACGCAATACGGCCCCGACGGCAAAACAGATACCCATGGAGTAAAGAAGCCCGGTGTACCCAGCGACTTCGACCAGGTCGATCAGCGCGTATTCGTTCTGGGATTTGCCCGCGGTATGCGTGTTATAATCGAAGGCCCACGGAATGCTGAAGGCCATCGCCAGTCCGAGTGCGATACAGACGCTGCCCAACAATTTGACGACCAGGCGGATGTTCATAAAAAACCTGAGTGCGAAAGGTAGTCCAATGTTGTCGAATTTTTCTTCGTCATTACCGTGAAAATGTGGAATTGAGAAAACCTCATTTTCACCTCATTTTTTTGACGAAACAACCTCAGTAGCAACAAATTCCAAATAACAATTCACCTTATTTACCTCATTTCATACTCATCAAAAAATAAGGGAAATGAGGTTGTGTTTGTAGCGTGACCCGGTGCTACTGAGGTTGTTTTGTTTTTGTAAATAAGGTTTTGAAAAAAATGTCAGACATAAAGGCCGAGGAAAAATATGATACCTTGCTGAACGTCAATTCCATCGCTTTGGTATCGCCTTGTCCGAGGATTTCGCTACGCTTCATCCCCGGCTCTTTTTAACTCCACACTCCAAATTCCACACTCCACACTGTCTCGAATCCTCAACTCGCGACGACGCGGAGCAGTTGCAACAGGCGCGGGTCGATGCGGCGGTGTTCGCCGATGACGTCCTGCAGCGGATTGAGGGCGGCTTTGCCCTGGACGAATCCGACCATTTTACCGGTTTCGCCCTCATGCAGGGCCTCAATGGCGCGGCAGCCGAGCACGGTGGCCAAAACGCGGTCTGCGGGCACGGGGATGCCCCCGCGCTGGATGTGCCCCAAAATGACGACGCGCGAATCGTAGGGACATTCGCCCGTGTCGATCAGCTTTTGACGCAGCGCAACGGCCCCGCCGGCGTCGTCCCCCTCGGCGACGATGGCCAACACGGAGTTCTTGCCCCGGGCCTTGATTTCGTGCAGATGTCGGATGATTTTGCCGATGTCGGTCGGGATTTCGGGCACGCACACGATTTCCGAACCGCTCGCGATGGCCGTCGTCAGGGCGATGTCCCCGCAATGCCGGCCCATGACCTCGACGAAGAACATCATGTCGTGGCTGCCCGCCGTGTCGTGCAGCTTGTCGACGGCCTCGACCGCCGTGTTGACCGCCGTGGCAAAACCGATCGTCGCATCGGTGCCAAGCAGGTCGTTGTCGATCGTGCCGGGCAGGCCGATGATCTGGCCGCTCCAGATTTTCGAAAGCTCAAGGGCCCCGGCCAGCGTACCGTTCCCGCCGATGGGGATCAGGGCGTCGACATGGTATTTTTCGAGCACCTCGACCGCCCGCCGCAAGCCCTCGGGCGTCGTAAACCGCTTGCTGCGGCTGCTGTGCAGGATCGTGCCGCCGACGCTTGACAGACCGGACACGGCCCGCAGCCCCATGAACATCGTGCCGTCCGGCTGGAGGTAAAATTCCTCGTTGAGCAGCCCCTCGTATCCGTGCATGATTCCCAGCACTTCGTCTTCAATCGACACCGCAGAACGGACGATGGCCCGCAGGCAGGGATTCATTCCCGGGGCGTCCCCTCCGCTGCACAATATCGCAATACGCATTCCAACTCCTTGTATTTTAATGAATTATATTTTTTTACTCCCAAGCCGGTGTCATTGATATCCGGCCATGACAGTATTATAGCATACGGGGTATAATGTCGACAGTAAGAGCAATGAATGTTGATTTATGAAGCATTAAATTATTTCCTGAAAGTTCGCGGAATCATGCCTGATTTTCTTTGCGGTTGGAATTTGGTATAATCCGTGTATTGTTTTCCGCCTATTATTCACCGTTCACCCGCCACAATAAGAACATCGACAATGCAACGACGTGATTTTTTAGCCGCAGCCGGTCTGGCCGCCATGACCGCCGCGTTCCCGCTCCGCATGAGCCTCGGGGCCGAAACAAAAAAAGCGAAAATCCTGTATTACAGCCGCTCGCAGGGTTTTGAACACGATCCGGTCAAGTTGATTGACGGCGGGCCCAGCGTTTCTGACAAGGCCCTCGTCCGTTGGGGCAAAAAGAACGCCATGGAATTCGTCTGCACGAAAGACGGCACGATTTTCGATGGTGACCTTGACCAATTCGACGGCTTCGCGTTTTACACAAGCGGCAACCTGCTGGCTGAAAAGGCGACCGACGGTTCCAAGCCCGTTTCGGAGAAAGGCATGAAACGCTTCCTCAAGGCGGTCGAAAACGGCAAGGGGTTCATCGGTTTTCATGCGGCGACGGACTCCATGAAAACGGAAGGCGAACCCTTTGAAAATCAGGAGAAGGTGCATCCCTACATCACCATGCTCGGCGGCGAATTCATTAAACACGATGCCCAGCAGGAAGCGCCGATGGTTATCACGCAGCCGGTCGACGTCCCGTGGCTCAAGGACAAGGGGGAAGCCTTTTCGCTGTTCGACGAATGGTACGCGCTCAAGAATTTCAGCAAGGACCTGCACGTCATTCTGATCCAGGAAACGAAGGACATGAAAGGCCCGAGTTACGACCGGCCGTCGTTCCCGGCCACCTGGGCCCACATGTACGGCAAGGGTCGCGCTGGCTACACGTCGATCGGTCACCGCAACAACATCTGGGAAGACGACAATTACGCCCAATTTTTCGGCGAGATGATCGAATGGTCGGTCGGGCGATTCGACATCGACCTGACGCCGAACATGGACAAGGTCACGCCCGAGGCGAGCATTCTCAAGCGTTGAAAATGCGAGACGATTTTCTTTAAAAAGGCAATTATTGTGACCAGAGCGTTTTTGAATGCCGTACACGAACGTTTTTTCTGTGTTTTGTACCGTTTTTCAAAAATGCTTGTCCGCTGGACCAAGACACTTGATTTTTACGCGTCTTGTGGTTATTTTAGTACCTTATGATATTCATTCAAATTTGAGAATGGTGGGACATATTCTGCGCGGCGGACCGTTTACGGAAATATATCATGACAAAAATCATATTTTCTGTTTCGACAGTATTGCTATTGCTGCAAATCATTTGCGGTTCAATATCAGTATTGGCCGCTGATTCCCCCAAAACGGTGTTTTTTGACACGAAAAAAAATGACGCCGTGACCAATCAGGGTGTTACAACCGAACTCAAGGGAGATTCGCTCGTTGTGACGACCGGCCTCGAAAACCGTTGGCCGGGGATCGTCCTGCAGGGACATTGGAATCTCGCGCCAAACAGCGAAATGCTGCTCGTGCTGACCAATCTTGACGACAGTCCACTTACCCTGCATTGCCGGCTTGATTCGCCGCGACCCTCGGATGACATGCGCAATACGTCGACGACCGACGTGACTCTCGCGCCGAAGGAAACGAAGCGTTGGCGCTATCGCCTGCCCGCGAAAATGCCGGATGCCTTGAAAGACAAGTTTTTCGGCATGCGAGGCAACCCCTTCACAATGCAGCCTATACAAAACAGCACATTCGACCCGACGGAAATCTCGCAACTGATCCTGTTTATGAACCAATCGGGCAAGGAATGTCACTGGAACGTCAGCCTTATCTCCGCGGAGCCGACGGAAGCGTCGGACTTGGCAAGTATTCCGGCGGACGAGTTTTTCCCGATGATCGACAAGTACGGGCAATTCAAGCATCGCGACTGGCCGGGAAAAATACACGGTGACGACGACCTGAAAAAGGCTTTCGAGGCGGAACAGACCGATCTCGCGGCCAACCCGTCGCCGAAAGACCGCAATCGATACGGCGGCTGGACGGCGGGGCCGAAACTCAAAGCGACGGGCCATTTCCGCACGGAGAAACTCGACAGTAAGTGGTGGCTGGTCGATCCTGAAGGCCGCCTGTTCTGGTCGCACGGAACCGACTGCGTCATCACCGGAAACGCGGTCACGCCGATCACCGACCGCGAGTTTTATTACGCCGAACTGCCGCCGCGGGAAGGAGCCTTCGCTTCGTGCTACGGAACCGGCAACTGGGCCCCGCACAATTATTATGAAGGCCGCGGCGTCTACCAAACCTTCGATTTTTCAAAGGCGAACATCATCCGCAAATACGGCGAAAACTGGGCCGAAACGTACAATGATCTCGTGCATCGCCGCCTTCGAAGCTGGGGCATGAACACGATCGCAAACTGGTCGTCGCCGCAGTTTTACCGAATGCAGCGCACGCCGTATACCGAGACGCTGCACGTCGACGCCCAACCGATTCGCGGCAGCGAGGGATATTGGGGGAAATTCGTCGACCCCTTCGACCCGCGATTCCGCGAAACGATCAAAGCGTCGGCCGAACGGGCCGCCAAAACCTCGGGTACCGATCCCTGGTGCATCGGCTATTTCGTGCAAAACGAAATCAGTTGGGGCGACGAAACTTCGCTGGCCTTCGCGGCCCTGATGTCCCCCGCCGACCAACCGGCGAAAGCCGCCGTGACGGACCGCCTCAAGGAAAAATACGGCGACATCGAAAAACTGAACGCGGTGTGGCAAAGCAAGTACGCAAACTGGGACGACCTGCGGCTGTCGACCGCAAAGCCGAACGAAAAGCTCGCCCGGGACGACCTGCTCGACGGTTATCGGTTGATCGCCGGCCAATATTTCCGGGTCATCAAGGAAGAATTGAAAGCGGCCTGCCCCGACAAGTTGTATCTCGGCTGCCGTTTCGCTTGGGGAAACAGCGTCGCCACGGTTGAGGCGGCAAAATATTGCGACGTGATCAGCTTCAACAAATACCAGTACGATCTCGGCGATTTCTCGCTGCCGGAAGGAATCGACAAGCCGTGTGTCATCGGCGAGTTTCATTTCGGCGCGCTGGATCGCGGGATGTTTCACACGGGCCTTTGCCCGGTCGAATCGCAGGAATCACGGGCCAGGGCATATCAAAAGTACGTGACTTCGGCGCTCAAAAATCCGTACCTCGTCGGGACGCACTGGTTCCAATACATGGACCAGGCGACGACGGGCCGCGGGGACGGCGAAAATTACCAGATCGGGCTGCTGACCTCGTGCGACTCGCCTTATCCCGAAACGATTGAGGCGGTCCGCAACATCGGCAAAATCATGTACGCGTTACGCTACAGCAAAGAAAAATAAATAACCTTATGGCATTGGTCACATTACGCATTGTCGACGGTCCGGAACGCGGGAAGGTTTACGACCAGATTTCGACGCCCATCACGATCGGACGCGAAGAGGGAAACGTCATTCGCCTGAATGACGAACGGGTCAGCCGTTTTCATCTCAAGATTCATGAAAGCGAAGGGGCCGTCGTCGCGACGGATCTCGACAGCACCAACGGGACGAGCATCAACGGCGAACTGATGCAAATCTGGGAAATCAAGCCGGGCGACATGATCACGGTCGGGCGGTCGATCATCCTTGTCGGCGGCCGCGATGAAATCGCGAGGCGTCTCAAGGCGCTCCGCGCCGATCAAAACCTGCCCGATGCGGCGCCGATGGGATATCTGAAGCAGGACATGGAAGACGAAAAAACCCTCGCCGAAGACGGAATTCCGTTTTTGTCGCAGATGCCCCGGCCGATCGACGAAACGACGACGGGAATGCTTGAGGAACTGATCTTCCAGGGCCTGACTCCGGACGACATCACCATGCTGCACTCGCTTTTGCCCCCGAAACTGCCGAAGGGACTGGCCCCGCACCAGTCGGCGCAACTGCTCGAAATGTTGCAGTATTTTTACCTGCGCATCCGTTACCTGGCGGCCAGCGTCCGCAACGACGGCGGCGAAGGCCGCGTTTCGCTCGACCTGGAACAATGGCAGAACATGATCGACCTGTACGACCGCCTGGCTCATTACATCAAACAGATCACCGAACCGTAAACAGGAACGCAACCGGAGCCCGAAGCGTAAGCGAGGGACAAGAATCAGAGCCGCGACAGTCATGGAGCGGTCGTACTTGAACAAGCACACTGTCCAACCGATCCCCAACACGACGGCGGTCTCGGCGAGACCGCCCTACCTTGGTGTCATCACATTTGTCATTCATCAACGACGCCGGAAACACAATATGAGTCAAAACGAATTCCCGCAGGCCGATCCGCAACCGACACCGCCGCCGCAAACACCGTCACCGCAAACACCGCCGACGCCAACGGAGCAGGCACCGCGTCCGGTCAACCCGATCGTGCTGCAATTTCAGAAATTCTACCAACGTGTCCGGTCGGAAGTCGGCAAGGTTTTCATCGGACAGGATGAGCTGGTCACCGGAACGCTCGTAGCGCTCTTTTCCGGCGGGCACGTTCTCATCGAAAGCGTGCCGGGGCTGGGGAAAACGCATTTCGTGCGAACGCTGGGCCGCGTCCTCGGCTGCGAGTTCGGCCGCATCCAGTTCACGCCCGACCTGATGCCCTCCGACATCACCGGCTCGCCCGTATTCGACATGAAAGAGCAGGAATTCCGTTTCCGGCCCGGCCCCGTGTTCACGCAACTGCTCCTCGCGGACGAAATCAACCGTTCGCCGGCGAAAACGCACGCGGCCTTGCTCGAAATCATGCAGGAAAACAGCGTGACGGTCGACAGCGTGACGCACAAGATCGCGCCGCCGTTTTTCGTCATGGCGACGCAAAACCCGATCGAATCGGAAGGCACCTACAATCTGCCGGAAGCGCAAATCGACCGTTTCATGTTCAAGCTGGTCATCGACTACCCGACGGAAGAGCAGGAATCGCAAATTTTGGCCATTCACGGCAAGATGATCGAGGCGGATAAAAAAGTCGAAAGCGTCGTCCCGGTGACGAACCCGAACGAGATTCTCAAGATCGCGGCCAAAATCAACGACATTTTCATCGCCCCGCAGATGATTGATTACATCAACAAAATCGTGCGGCAGACCCGCAATTTCCCGCGATTTTACATGGGGGCCTCCCCCCGGGCGGGCATCGCGCTCATGCAGGGCTCGCGCACGCTGGCCGCTTTCCGCGGTCGCGATTACGTCATCCCGGACGACGTGATCCAGCTCGCGCTCCCCACGCTGCGACACCGCGTCATGCTCACCGCCGAGGCCGAAATCGAAGGCCAAAAAGCCGACATGCTCCTCTCGCAACTGCTGCGCATGATCGAAGTGCCGCGTTTCACGACCCCCGAAGCGGCAGTGTAGGGTAGGGCGGTGTCGCCGAGACCGCCGTGTCCCGTCATTGCGGCATTCGCCTCCATTCCGGCTGTTGTTGAATGTTTGTCGGTTGATTTTTTCAGGAGAAATCCCATGTTCGACACGCCCGAAATTCCGCCGAAACACTACACCGGGCCGTCACGGTTCATTCTTGGCGTCATCGTCCTGATCTTGCTCGTTCTGGCCGTGGGTTATGTTCTCTTCGTCGGCTCACGTCCAAGAGGGCATCCCCCTTATATGTACGACTACAACAATATGCTCCAGATTGCAATGGCCAATATTTGTTTTCATCATGTCAGGTATAAATCTCCCCCCGCGTATACCCGGGACGACGAAGGCAACCTGATGCACAACTGGACGGTGTTTTTACTCCGTGAAGTTGATTACGAACAGAGATTTTTCTACGAAAACTACCGTTGGGACGAACCCTGGAACGGGCCGAACAACTCGCAATTGCCGCAGAATTGCCCCTCGGTTCTGCGGGGACAACCTGCAACTCCCGAAGCAAGGAAACGGTTTAACGCCGACCTGACCTTGAGTTTTTACGTCCGCGTCGTGCCGAAGGATTATGACACGCGGCCCGACCGGGACGCGCTGCCGCCGGTGATCATTGAAGATTTGCATCTCGCGGATCACTGGCTCAAGCCGCGCGTCGTCTGCCTGGAGGACATGCTTTCCGACCCGGCGAAACGGGGCAAACCGTCCGGGCAGGGCGGCGTCCACCCGGGAAAAATCCTGATCCTCGCCGCCGACGGCAAGGTGTATTTCATTCCCGACACCACGCCGAGTGAAATCGTGCTGATGCTCACCACCGTCGAAGGAATGAAAAAACTCAAACCGGTGAAAAAAGACAACAGCATTCTCACGACATTCGATGTAATTTGATTATCGAGCATTAGCTCGTTCCCTGATGCCCTGTAAATTTTACAGTGAAAAATCATCGGAAAATTTGCAGTACGAATCAATCAAACAATTAACAAAAATGGTCGCATTTCCTCGCAGGAATGACGGGTTCAACCACTGGTAGAAACGGAGAAAAACTTTACACTAGGAACATTCGCATTTGCGCTAAGAGTATATATTGTTGATGCAACAACAAGGTAAACTGCGGGATTTGGGCAAAAAGCATGTCTGATTCCGTTTTCACATAGAAAAAACCAGGGAAAACATGACGAATGTTCCCATCACTGATGAGGTTCGGTCGAAAATCAAGGAAATTTTGGGCTATCTCTCTTTTTCCGCCGGAGCCCGTGATACCTCGTTTTTGCGTTCGCTGAACGAACTGTTCGAATGGCTGCTCGGACAACGGCCGCAACAGACCTGGCGGGCTTTGCACCAGGTGCTCGCAGAGGAACTGGCCCTGCTCTGTCGGGAATCGGACGCCTTTCGTTCGTCCGATCAGGCGGGAAAAACGCTGGCGTTCGTATTCGATAAACTTTTGCCGGCCTATCGCGAATTTCATTCGGACTCGCTGTTTCATCAGCCGGACGATTTCCTGTTTTCGCCGTTCTTTCTGGGACGTTGTTTCGAGGTCGTGCTTTCGCAGGAAACATCGTGGGACGACGAGGAAAAACTCATCGTGCAGTCGATTCGCCAGTTGAACGACTACATCGGTTACCGGCCCGTTCCGGTGCTGGAAGGCCGCGAGAAAAACGAGCCGAACCCGCATGAATGGGTGGCCCCCATCCCCTTGTATATCGAAGGGGCCGGCGTCGCCGCGGGCCGCTATCATGCTGCGGTCGAAAAGACGCTCGAAATTTTACGCAAAACCGACCCGGCCATTCTGCGCGACGCGTGTTTCGACCCCGACAAGCTGCAGGAACTCGTGCTCGACCCCCGCGCTTACGATTTCGACCACCCGGTCAACCGCCGCCCGAACTATCATTTCGGAACCTGGGACCCGCACACGATCGACAACAGCGGCTATTACCGGCGTTTCGTCGTGCACCAGGTGACGCTCGAAGGCATGTTGTACCGGCTGGAATCGGCCTACACGGGCGAGTCGGACGTTTCCGATGTGCCATATGACGAGCTGCTGTTCGAGGCCGGCGCCGTTTTGGCCGGCACCATGCTCATGGGCGCGGGCATCAGCGGCGATCACACGCATACCTACGATTCCAACACGTCGCTGACGACCCTGATGCCGCACATCGCGGGCTATCGCGACCGGTTTTACGAATTTTTGATCACGCAGGTCGATAAAAAACTGCGACCGCGGCTTGACGCGGAGATGAAACGGCTGCATCAACCCTTCGGCGGAGCGCGGCAAAGCCTCAACAAACAACTTGCCAAACGCCGCGCCGACCAATTGCAGCGGTTCCACCTGGCCCGGACGCTGGCCCGGATGGGATATTATGAAGCCGCCAACCGCCAGACGGAAATCATCGCGGTCGTCTCGGCCCGGCTGCTCTGCAAGATTGACTGCCTCATCACGCAGGGACACAAGCACGCCGACCACGGACAGTTGGATGAAGCGACGCAAGTGCTGCCGGAAATCGAATCGCTGATCCACCGCGGCATCGCCTGCGGGGCGATCGTCGATCCCTGGACGATCATCGGTTTCGGCGCGCAATACAGCCTGTTCCCCGCGATCGACAACACGGTGCACGACCACCGGATCGACGACCTGATCAACCTTCTGAACGACATTTTCGATTTGTACAGCCGGTTGCAGAAGGAAGCGGCCGCGGTGGGCAACGGCGATTTGCGTTCGCATCTTTCGGACAAGATGAGCGACCTGGCCGGCTGGTGGGACCAGTTCGGCAGCACCGAGGTTTCGAGCGTCGAAGGCTTTTCCGGCCAGGCCGTGTGGGCCTCGGCGGCGATGGTCGCGACGGCGCTGGCCGCCTGGAACAAGGGCGGAACCGCCGCGGGCGACATTTCGTTCTGGAGCCGGCACGTCGACCGTTTCGAATCGCCGAAAGCCTACGTGCTGCTCGGCGAGGCCCTGCTCGACCAGCGCGATCTCGTGGCGGCCATGGCCCTGATGATGCACTGGCTGAGCCAGTCGGAGGACATCCCGCTCACCGAGGGCGATTTCTCCTTTCATGCGCTGGTCATCCGATGGATCGAACTGGTCTGGAAGGACGAGCCGGACAAGGACGGCAAGCACGACCGGCCGCTGGGGCGGAAACGTTTCGCGCCCGTGCCGGAGGACAAACGCTGGGAACTGACCGTCAAGCTGTTCGATTACCTCGAAGCGAACGCCGATAAATACTGGCACGTGCCGCAACTGGAACTCGACGACGACCCGATTCCCTTCGGCGACGGCGTCGCAGGCGTCGAGCTTTCGCTGGACGATTTCGATCCGGACGACTTCGTCGACGACGGGGATGATGACGAGGACGAGGAGTTCGACGAAGAGTACATGCAGGAAATCGAGCGGGAAATCGAACGCCAGCTCGAAGAGGAAATGGCCGAAGAGGCGGAAAAGGACCTGTTCAGCGCGGCCTACGAAAACGTGACTTATCACGACACGACCGACGACGGCACGGACGACGAAATCGCCGAGGGCGGGGCCTCGCCGTTCAAGGACGATGACGACTTCGGCATCACGAAGGAGTCGGACCGCATCAGCGAACGGTTGGCCTTCATCCTGTCGCTGGCGAAACTCTGGCGCTACGCGGCGTCGAAATTCCCGAACCTCGTCGAGCGAGGAAAGTCGAAAGACGACGGGGAAACCGCGATCAAATTGCGGGAACAACTCGCGACCGTCAACGAGCGGCTGCACGAATGGCTCAAGCAGGCGGACAAAACCTGGACCGACATGCAGAAACTGCTGGCCCAGGTGACGGCCTACGAGGTGCCGGAACCGAAGGGGACGCAGGATTCGCTGATCGAATACGACCGGCATCGCGGGACGAAGGAAATTTTGACCGACCGCATCGTCTGGACGACCGTAGAACTGGCCGACGCGTTTTACACGATGAGCGCGGTGACCGGCGATAAGGAGTACGTCGGGCGATTGAACCACTGGCAACAGAAAACGCTCCCGGTGTTTTCCGCCTTTTACCGCTCCGACACGAAGACGGTCAAAAAGCTGTGGCCGCACATGCTCGAAGCCCTGAAACCCGAAACGCTGCTTTACGTGCCGACCGCCCGCGGCGGCGACGCGAGGTCGATCGTGGCCGTGCGTTTTCTGCAGCAGATGATCATCCGGCTGTTCGAATACGGCCCGCGGCTGGGGCTGATCACCGAAACCGTGCAACTGCTCAACACGGTCGAACAGATGGAACAATTGCACCCCTTGCGGCAGGGCGCGATCACCGAATACGACCGCCTCTTCGAAAAGGCGACCCGCTGCATCGCCGCGTGCATCGCCGAATCGTCGAAACGCTGGCGCATCCGGGAAAACGACGACGATTTCCCCACGCCCAGCCACGCGCTGGTCGAATACATCGAACGGATCATCGAAGTGCTGCTTTCCGGTTGGCTTTCGCACAGCCGGCAGATTCGCATCTCGACCGTCGAGGCCATCGCCGACCGCCGCGTATGGGAGGAGATGAAGCAGTTCGTCCAGAAATACGGGCACGACATTTTCACGCAGCATTTCATGGGCTTCGGGCACCTTCGCGCCGTGTTGCACCAGGGAACGGCCAATTATCTCAAGTCGCTCATTCGTATTTACGAGGACGAAGGCGAACTGGAAACGGCCCAGACTCTGGTCGAAGACCTCATCAACGGTCAAATCAGCATGGAAGACGCCGTGTTCAACATTGAAATCATTTTCGAGGCCATCGCCGAAAATTACACGGAGTACATCGACTATAACAGCACGACGATCCATTCGGACAAGGGCGAAAAGTTGTACATGCTGCTCGACATGCTGCGCGTGCTCACCGGGTACGAGCGGATTTCATGGAATTTGAAACCCGTGTATTGGGTGCATGACGAAATGATCCGGGCCGGGCGTCACGAGGCGGCCGAACTCTGGGAACGGGCCGTGGCCAAACGGAGCGTGCAGGCCGCCGAGGAACACCTGCGGCATTACCGCAAGCTTAGCGAAAAATACGGCATGTGGTTGCCCAGCGTGCACGAACGGCTCAACGAGCGTTTCATTCGCCCGTTGCAAATCGCGCGCATGTGCGGGCTGGTGCCCGATGCGATCCGCGAAGCCCGCGACGACATCGGCCACGAGGCCTTCGACGAACTCGAAGAGCAGATCGAACTGTTCGCCAAGGAACCGATGGGCGTCGGCTACGAAATTCCCGAATGGCTCTCCGCGCTGCAGGACGAGGTCATGGCCACGCACATCGACATCGAGGACGCCGAAGTGGACGAATCGAAAAAGGACGACGCCTACAACCTGCCGCCGACCATCCCGCAGATTCGCCTTTCCCGCAGCGAACTCGACCGGCAGATCGGACTTTGCATGAAAAATTCGGGCATCGCGTGAAAATAAGCGGCCCACAACCCAACGATCACGACAGGAAAATCACATGACACCGGAAAAACTTTTGTATGCCAAGTCCCACGAATGGGTCAACCTGGAAACCGACGCCGCGGGCGAAAAAATCGCGACGGTCGGGCTGTCGAAATTCGCGCTCGATTCGCTGACGGACTTGGTTTTCATGGAACTGCCGAACGTCGGCGACGCGGTCGAAGTCGGCGAAACCTTCGGCGAAATCGAATCGGTCAAGGCGGTCAGCGAAATGTACAGCCCCGTCGCGGGCGAAATCGTCGCGGTGAACGACACGGTCGGCGACCGGTTGGAAACACTTGCGCAGGACCCCTACGACGACGGCTGGCTCGTCAAAATCAAAATCTCCGGCGACGAAGGACTGGGGCAATTGCTTGACTTCGCCGCGTATAACGAATTCTGTGAAAGCGAAGCCCATTGAACGGCATTGCCGCCGCCACAACCGGAGCCCGAAGCGTTAACGAGGGATAAAAAATCAGAGCCGCGACAGTCATGGAGCGGTTATGCTGCCGGTCGAGCTTGTTCAACGCGCCGGGTGTTCACGCGAACCGGATCTCGACGGGCAAAAATTCATGCGGGGCCGACGGGATCGTGACGCGGTCGCCGGAAACGGTCAGCGTTTTCTCTTCGTTGAGTTCAAAATCGACGACCCGGGCCGTATGAATCGGGCGGAACGACCGTACCGAAAGTTCGGTGCGCAGGCCCTCGGTTTCGAGCAGCCAGAGCCGCAGTCCGGAGAGGGGGCGTCCTTCGTCGCGCAGACTGTCGACAAGGTCCGGGAAGCACCACCCGTCGTCAAGGCTGTTTCGCGTTTCCTGCGTCGCTTCGACGTTCGCCTGTTCTTCCGGCGGCTGATAATCCGGAGCGTAAATGCCGTCGTAACCGTAGCCCGGCTCGCTCATCGCATTGTGACCGGAGGCATCGCCGGCCGACGCTTCATCTGACGCCGCTTGATTTGCCGGTGTGTCGCTTGCCACGGTCTCGTCATTCACAACGTTCGCCGGCGGTATCGAAGGTTGCCGCATTTCGTCGAACAGCGGCTCGCACTTTTGCATGACGACGCTTTTCGCATCGAACGAAAACAACCACGCGGTCGGGATTTTCGGCTTCTTCGCGCGAATGACCAGCGGCGTGTGCGGCGTCATGAGTTCCTGCGCAACGAGCGTCGGGTTGGGGACGTCAACGCCGACGTCGATGCGGAACGAACGCCGCCCCTCGCCGTTGGCGATCAAAATCGTGTCGAGCCGCGTGTCGCTCGTCCGGCGGTGATACGGTAGGCCGTTGCCGAACACGGTCAGCGATTGCGTTTCGTCGCGCAGATCGACGAAATACGGGGCCTCGACGTACTTTGTCAGACATTCGTGCCGCCCCGACGTGATGCCGACGTAAGGCTCGTAGCCCATGTTGCCCCATGCGAAACGCATCGCGTAATACGAATCCCACGGGCTGTCCCCCGGCGGGGTTTGCGGGTCGATCGTCACGTCGAACCGCACGATTTTGCTGCCTCGCGAAACGGTGATCGTCTGCTCGAAGGTCGCGACGACCGAACCGTCGAAGTGCATCAGGCGGCCTGTGATCCGAAGCGACGCGTGCAACGGGCCGTCGGCGACCGTTTCGATTTTGTCCGCCGCCATGATCGTGTAACCGGCGTTGCCGTCCTTCGCCAATCGCGTGTCCGTTTTGCGAACCGCTTCCGGAAAGCGAAAGCCGAGTTGCTGCGCGAGCCGATTGCCGCGTTTGTTGTAATAAAACAGCGAAGCGACGGCACCGGTCGTTTCGTCGACGCGCAACTCGAAAAACTCGTTCCGCAGGTAATAGCCCTCGTCTTCGATTTTATCGACCAGCGGCGGCGGACCGGTTTCCTTCTTCCCGGCAAAGAGGCCGAACACCTTTTTCGCGATTGCTTTCCGCGACGTTTCCGTCAGTACGGCAGTTTGCGTTTGTTGTTCCCGCGATTTTGCCGCTTCGGTCGCGTCCGCGTCGCAGCCGACCCACGCGTAACCGAAAGGCGGCACCTCGACGAGGGCCTCTTTCCGCGAAGCGTTCGCGCGGGCCATGAGAACCGGCGACGAGTGCGTTTGCGCCGCGCTGTCTTTCGCGACGGAATCGCCGTTGTCGCTTACCAAACCCGACCCGGCGCGAACCGTCGGCAGCGCAGGCAGGTCCGAAACGTCGACGAGCATGTTTCGCGAATGCGGTGATGGGTTCAGCAGCAGGTAGCCCAAACCCTCTTGCCGGGACTGCGGCGGCATGTCGGCATTTTGTTCGACGATTTCCGCGGCGGGCGTTCCCGTCAGCACGGCCCCCAGGTAACACGAAAGGCGGCTGATCACGCGGTCCGCTTCGGCGGCGAAACCGCTCAAATCGACCGGCGCATGATCCGCGTCGATTTCGCCATACAATTGCCGGTCATGTTGACGCTTTGCCGCGTCGAAGGTTTCGAGAAACGCGCGGGCTTCGGCCAACGCCTGCGCGGACAGGTCGCTTTTTTTGCCCACGACGGCGGCCGCGAGCGCCGCGAGCGTCGTGATTTGCGTGCAGCGCTGCATCATCCGGTGATAGTCGCCCCAGGCGGAAACGGGGTTGGGCCGTTTTTTCTCAATCGCCTCGACCAGCCGGCGCGACTTGAGGTAAATCGATTCGTCGAGCGGCTGCGTCTGCCCGGTGTATTTCGTAGCCTTGAAAAAACCGCTGAGCGAATGAAATCGCCCGAACACCGGGGCGTATTGCTGCGCGACGAACAGGTCGTTGAGCCAGCGTTGCGAGTGTTTCGGGTAATGGGCCAGCGTCACGGTCGGGGCGTAATCCCCGTCGAGCATCCGCCCGAGATTGCGCGGCAGTTGCAGGAAGGTTTCGCTCGAATTCGCGTCGTTGGGATAACGCGTGACGGCCCCGATTTTGCGGCCGTCGGGCGAACCCCATCGCAAAAGGCTGTGCCGTTTTTCGGGCGTTTTCCAACCTTCGGTCGTGTAAAGAATCGCGCCCTTGTATCCGGCCCGTTGCAGCAGCGAGGGCAGCGCCGAAACGAAATCGGCCTGCTTCCGCATGTACGCGACGGGTTTCGCGCCGACGGCGTCGCGGTAAGCCTCGGTTCCGCGCATCAGTCGTTCGACCAGGTCGGGCATGACCAGGTGCGACAGCGGCACGTCTTCGAGCGGGTCGCCGGCCAGTTCAAGCCGCGATTCGGCGATCTCGTGACGCATCCGTTCGGCCAGTTCGCCGTATTCCCGCGTCACGTGCCGCAGCGACGAAAGAGGCATGACGAGATTGACCTGCCGGTTTTCGCCGAGTGTCTCGAACAGCTTTTCCCCCAGCGTCGTCGGGGCGGTCAATACCAGGTCGATCAGGTAGGCCGTCATCGGGTAAAAGTATTCGCGGCTTTGCTGCAATTGCTCGAACATCTGCTGCAAAAACGACCGGGCCTCGTCCGCGTCGCCTTTGCGATAAGCCTTGATCGCGTCGAGCGCCCGTTCCTTGAGCTGGTATTCGTCAAGCATGCTCATGTAACGCTGTTGTCGCGTCAGCAGTTCGCTGAGCACGAAATGCGTCCCCACCGCGAAAAAAGCGTCGACGAACCAGTCCTCGAAGCCGTGTTCCTCAAGTTGCAGGGCCTTGAGAGCTTCCTGCACGATGATTTCGCGGTCCGATTCGTTCCGGATAACGACGCACTTGTCCTTTTTCCCTCGCAACCAACCCGGCGGTGGCAGATGTTCGCAACAGGGCGGCACGACCATCAGCTCGCATTCGTTTTCGCCCGGGTTCGAGGCCCTTTCCCAGGCGGGCAGGCGGTTCGCCTTTTCGATCAGCGCGGGGTGATACAGCGCCGTCCAGGCCGAAAGAATCTGGTTCGCCTCCGCGTCAATGCGGTCGACGGAAAAATCTTCGATGCTGTAACTGGGGATCAGCAAAATCATCATGGCGGGCGGGGTTCCGGGCGGGGAGATGGTAAGTTGAAAAGGGCTAACACCGCAAGAATGGCAGCCCGGAGCGTAAGCGACGGGTTAAACGCTCCGGTATTGTCGCGGCTTTGATTTGAGGCAATCGAAATTTTGAAACACTTCCCAACAGAAAATACACAAAGAATTATTGTGGTTAAACCCGTCGCTTACGCTCCGGGCTGCCATTGGGACAGGGGGAAACATTACGTTGCCGTCCTACGGCATCATATCAAGCGGGTAAACGATTTCCAGCTCGGCTGTTTCCGGATTGTACTCGTAACGGCAACCCTCCCTCAACTCGGGCAGCTTGATATTGTTGGCCTGAATGATGTCCTTCATGAACTCATCATGGTCTCGCGGGGTCCGATCATTGGTCGCCTTGTACAACTGCATCGCTTGCGGAATTTGCACGTTATAAGTCAGGCGTTCCTTGGTTCGGTAGAACGTGCCGATGTTGTGTTGAAAAATACTCATCCGCCCGTAATGCCCCTTGCGGCCGTCACCGACTTCGACGGTTTTGCGAGCTTCAAGCGGGGCGGGGGGTGCGGGGGGATCGGCGGGTTGTGCTTGCGGCGTGTCGGTCGATTGACCGGCCGGCGCCGCGCCGCCGTCAAGGTCCAATCCGCCCGGACTGGACACCGGGCGTTTTTGTTCCGGGAAATCGCAGCCGTACAGCCCGATGCAGCAGATCATGGCCGCGGCAAGAAAAAACAATCGCAACATGATAAGGGCTCCTGATTCAAGACGAGTTTACGGATATTTTATGTCCCTTCGGAATAGGACGACGGATTCTCGTTCGATCCCTTCGCGCCGTTCCGCGGGGGCTTGGGCGAAGCGTTGTAATTGGCGTTATGGTCGCGATGCGTCTGCGGGAGGTTGTCCGCCCGGTTTTCCGGTTCGGGCATTTCTTCCGTGGCGTCAAGCACGGAATCGGGCAATCGGGTGACGAGTCCCCGAACGATCGGGTCGGGCAAATCGCCCGGTTCCGGCAGGTTCGGCCCGCCGTCGTCCGGTTCGACGAACGCGAGTTCCAGTTTTTCGATGGCCGTCCGGTTCGTTCTATTATATTCAAGCGGCGTGACGGTGACAAACCCTTTTTTCAACATGGTCCGGTCGGTCAGGTGGCTCGGATCGTTCGGATTGACCCGCCCGGTGAGCCAGTAATACGGCAGGCCGTAGGGGTCCTGACGCGAGGTGTAGGCTTCGGCAAGCGGCGTCTGGTCGATCGGCACGACGCACACTTCGGCGGGCTGTTTCGAATAACACGCGGAAACCGGCACGTTGATATTGATCAGGTCGGCGCGATCGGAAGTGATTTTCGCTTCCGTGATCTGCCGGATGACCTGCGTGATGAGGGCGGAGGCCTTTTCCCACGGCGGCATTTCGTCATATTCCAGCGAGACGGCGAAGCTGTCGATGCCGAGCGTCGCGCCTTCCTCCGCGCCGGCCACGGTGCCGGAATAAATAACGTTGCAACCGATGTTGAGGCCCAGATTCGTCCCGCTGACGACGATGTCCGGTCGCTGTTCGCAAAGATTGAGCACGCCGATCCGGGTGCAGTCGGCGGGGGTACCGTCGACGGCCCAGACTTTCATACCGTTGCCCCAGTTGATTTCGCGGACGAACAGCGGCGTGCGAAAGGTCAGCGCGTGCGAAACCCCGCTCTGCTCCGTCGCCGGCGCAACCACCGTCACGGTGCCAAGCGATTGCAGCGCTTTGGCCAGCGCCTTGATTCCCGGGGAGTGGACTCCGTCATCGTTGGTCAATAAAATCTGCACAAAGGCCTCACGTGGTTTTTGATATTTCAAAATAAAATTCCAGCGTCGAAATTTTTAGCGACGCGACGAACACAACCATTGAATGTTGTTGCCATGACGCCGGTTCAAATCTTCAAATTCAGGAAATTTGAAGGGTACGGAAATATTTACATCACGATCCCATAATTTTTCCGAAAAATATCGACGTTTGTCATTAATTTTACATCAAAAACCGTTTCCGGCCAGCACCGAGCCGTTTTTGCCCCCACACAATTTGCGACACACCAAAGCTGTGGCGTAAAACAGCGTCTGTTATCCGTGCACAAATGAAATCAGTCCCCGGTTTTCTTGAGATAGGCCCGCGCACGATCGGCATCGGCCTCGCGGACCATAACCTCGACGGACGTAACCCCCAATCCCGGAAGCCCAGCCTGATTTGCGTTCAGTACACTGCACGCGATGCCCTCGCCTTTGAGACTGTTAGCCACCACCTCGGCGGACAGAGGGTCAGAAGACGAAAACACAGTTACTGTGTGATCTTTTGAATGATCGGTCATAACGCTCTCCTTATATTTATGTGTGAGGGGCGAGTGATTAGGGGCTAGGGGTTAGTAAGCAGGGTGGAACAAAGTAATTGATATAGTTTACTACATGGTTTGACAAGCTGCGAAAACGTTCCCGTCTGGGTAACACATTCGTAACCTGAAAAATGTCGCAAAACCGCCACCCTCGAAAAACAAAGCCTGTCACCCTAACCACCCACCAAGACTCAAATTGTGTGACTCGGGAAGGGTGGCCACACCGATGACCGCAGCAATCGCCGAGCAAGCACGGCGGCTAAGAATGCACATAATAAGCCTTGGCTGTGTACTAATCCCTAACCCCTAAATCCTAATCCCTATTTCCTAAAATCGCCGACCATCGGCAGATTTTTGTGCGTTTCCGGGCCGAAATATCGCAGACCGACCAGCGGCTCGGAACCCGTGTTTTCGATGACGAATCCGTTTTTCGCGGCGGTTGCCGAAATGTACATTTCGTCGTTCGGCTCTTCACCGTAATAAATCATAACTGGCGTTTCGATATTCAAATTGCCCATTTTGCCGCAACCTTGCACCGTGATCCAGCTGCTGGCCCCGGGGTCCCTGAGCGTGCATTTTGCGCCCGGCATGACGGTAAGTTCTTTTGCGGAAAACAGTTGCACGCCGTCAACCACGGTGCCGTAGGTAATCCACTTGTCCCAATATCCGTCACCGGAACAGGCTTCGTCAACGATGGGTTCGAGATAATTGCTCTCTTTGAAATTCGGGTCGACATTCCGGTCCCAGTCCAATTGGCTGATGATGTAGTCGAGATCGAATTTTTTGTCCTGCGGCACGTCTTTGACCAGCAGGTCCCAGGGCACTTGGCGGCCTTCGACGAGCGACTGGTACATGCCGAACACGTCCGAACCCCACTGCGGCTCGTAGGTGCAAAGCGAGCCCGGCGCGTGCAAAACGCCCGCCCGAACGAACCAGCCGGTTCCACGTTTCAGGCGGTAGGCTTTCGAGAGGTCGAGAATGCCGTTGTCGCCCTTGTTCCAGTTTTCAAGGCACTTGCGGACGTCGTCTTTCGTCGTGCCCGGCTCCAGGCCCATGAAGGTGTAATCGAAATGATTTTCGGCGGCGTTCAGTTGCGGCGGGAAATAATAGGCTTCCGGCTTGCCTTCCTGGCCCACATTAGCCGCGTGTTCGGGCAGCTGGTGCATGTGGTGCGGGATCGGCCCGGCGTTGTCGAAAAACTTCGAATAAATCGGCCAGCGCTTGTATTTCGACCAGATGGCGTCACCGACGACGCGCCCCTGACCTTCGTCGACGGCATCGCGGAGCAGGAAACGCTCGCCTTCAAATTTGACGTAACTCAAGCCCTCATCGTCGGCTCGGCCGTCGTTGGCCGCTTCGGTCGTGCTGCCGAACCAGCGTTCGTCGATCCCCCCGCGGTTCACGCCGAGAGCGTACCAATCGGTCGGGGCGAGTTTGATCCGCTTGCCCGGGTGCAGGAAACTTCGCGGAACCCAGTTCGGCGTCAGGCGGAGCAGCCCGTTTCCGGCGTCCATGGCCCGGTCAAGAATTTTTGCGACATTATCCCGCGTTACGATTTTC
>JAVBQX010000119.1:0-4126 GCA_031548645.1 Thermoguttaceae bacterium | reverse complement strand
TTCGGCCATGTGTTCGCCGAGGTTTCTCGCGATTTTTTGGCACGTGATGATGTTTTTCTGGATGACGGCCCGCGCTTTTTCCGACACCTGTTCGCGGTGCAGTTCCAGGCTCGTCACGTTCTGCACGATCACCCCGACGCTTTGGTGCGGCGAGATCGTAAAGACGCTGATGGTCAGAATCTTGCCGTCGCAGACCTGGTTGTGCCGTTGCAGTTCGCCGCCGCTTTCCAGCACGGAAGCGATCAGGTCGTGAAACCCGACGAACAATTTGATGTCCGCGCCGGCCAGTCCGCAAACGTCGAAGGCCGTGACGGTCGCTTCGTCGAACAGTTCGGCGAAACGGCGGTTGCATTCGACGATTTTCAAATGGCGATCGACGATGACGAACCCCGCCGGGATATAACGGATCAACGCGTTGCTTTTTCGCTGTGCCAGTTGGCGGAGATGCGAGACGCACATTTCGGTTTCGGCCTTGCCTTCGACCAACGCTTTCGCGAATTCACGGCAACTGAAATATCCGCAGCCGCCGCAGTTCAGTTCGTCGCGCGGCGAAAATTTATCGACCGAGGCCAACGCCGCCTTGACCTGCTCCTCCGTCACGGTGCCGCCCGGTCGCGGTTCGGCGACGACTTTTTCGACGATCGGCAGATCGACTTTTCGCGACAGGCTGTTCCCGCCGTCGTAATCCTTCGCGATTTGAACGAGCGACGCCAGCGTGCCCGCGTCCTGCACCGGCATCGAAGGGCCGTTGACGCACCCGCCTTCGCAGGCAAGACATTCGATGAAAATTTTCATGTTGCCGAGTCGCGACGGATCGGGCATCTCGCTGAAAAGACGTTCGATGTTGCGGAGGCCCGAAACGCTGAAGAATCGCACGTTTTTTTCGTCGCCGCGAAGCGTGTCGTTCATCCCACCTTCGACGGCATAAATTTTGCCTTCTTCGGCGCTGTGCGGCACCATTTCCGCGTATTCTTCGGGAGGAATCGCGTCCGGGCGAATGTCTTCCGAGTCCAAAAATCGTGCCAAACCGTTGAACGTCACCGCGACGTCAATCAACTCAGGATGGCGATCCGCTTCGTTTTTCTTCGCAGCGCAGGGACCGAAAAACACGATGCCGATGTCGTCGCCGAACTCGCGGCGGAGCATTTTCGCATGCGACAACAACGGGGACAGAATCGGCACGATGTTCGGCACATAATCCGGCGCGTATTTTCTAACGTAATCGACGAACGCCGGACAGGCACTCGAAAGATAAATGCCCGGCGGGGCCGCGTCGAGAAATTTCGCCGTTTCCGCGCTGACGATCTGGGCCCCGAGTGCCGTTTCGCTGACGCCCGCAAAACCGAGCCGTTTCATCGCCGCGGCCAACGCTCCCGGCGCGTAGTGTTTGAAATAACTGACATACGACGGGGCAAGCGACGCGTAAATCTTTTTGCCGTTTCCGGTGCGACTTGCGGCCAACAGATATTTGGCACGCGGCAAATCGGGGCGGACTTTTTTCGCCTTCGCCGGGCAGATGCGCACGCATTCACCGCAGGCGACGCATCGTTCCTGGATCACGCTGGCGCGGCCGTTTTCTAGCCGGATCGCCTTACAGGGACAATGGCGTATGCACTTATAACAATCGTGGCAAACATTTTCCGTCGTGTAAACGGGAAAGCGAGCGTCCATAGGATTTTACCCCCAAGTTACGGCGGAGTACCGCCTTCAAGTAGGGTTCATTGATTATTGTTTTTTTGCCGGAAGCGTTTTTTTCAACAAATCGAGCATCACGCCGGGATCGACACGGGTATAAAGCGTTCCGTCGATCATGACGTTGGGCCCTTCCGCGCAGCGGCCCTGGCAAAGCGTTCCGAAAAGCTCGACGTCCGTTTCGTCTTGCAGGCCGTTTTGCACCAGATACTGCTCAATGATTTGAACCAGATTTTCATTACCGCGGGAAAAACAGGAACTCCCGAGACAGACCACGATTTTGGGTTTTGACATTGTTCGAATTTTAGAACAACAGCGAGTGGACAGATTCTGCCACATTCACCTTAATAAATATTGGATATTTTTTTATCTATACAAAATGTATCTTTAAGTCCCAATAAATCAAGGACTAAAACACCGAATCTGTAATTTTTATCGATTTGGTAAAAAAAATATCTGCCGACCGAAATAATGAACTTGGTTGTATTTTTGAAACTCAACATATCCCATCGTATCTTCTGCCCACCGATGGCATATATCAGCTCCCTCTGATTCGCGAAAAATGGTGTCCTTGCTACTGATCCAAGTTTGACACACGGAAAATATGGACATTTGCATATACTTGCGAGTACTTGCATTGAATGAATGCCTTGCGTAAACTGATGGCATCAAATAACTTCGGTGCTGTATTGAAGGAATTGCATCTTTGCCTCTTATCCGCGAGGCTAGTTGGTTCGATTCAACAGGAGATAATCGGGCGTGATTCGACACTCGCCTCGCTCGGCGGGATAAACGCCGAATATGACCTTGCGTTAGGGCTCGGTTGACGAAACCAGTATGGGCGGGCAGCCCTCGGGTGAGCGACGAGCGACTTGCCCGGAAAAGCCCTCAATGAGCCGAAGGCAGGGGGCGAAACGGAGAAAGACGATCGTCGTGGAACAAGTGACCGTACACAAATTCTTCCGCGACGCCGAATTTGAACAGCCGCTTTATCCGCCCGATGCGCTGGTTGATGACCTTTCGGACGAATCCCCCGGTGACCATTTCCTGCCGAACCAGCTTAAGTGCTTTTGGACCAAACTGTTCGGCGGGCATGAGGCCGAAGAGTTTCCGGAGCGGCTTGAAGGAATAAACCGTGTTCTCAAACTCCTTGTTGGAGATATACCTTAACCCACACATTCCCCGGATTAGTCGCCACATCTGAGACGGCGTGCATGACTTTACTCGGAGATCAGCTTTGAGAATTCTAAAACACTTAAATAACGCTGCTGCAATTCATAGTATTTTGCGATAATTAATAGTTTTCTCAAAATGAACGTAGGTAATTTTATTTCTCTATCTTCTATTTCATCACATAAACACTCAACTGTAATTTTAGGTTCATTATGTTCTAATAAATCTCGTTCGAATTCTAAAACTTTTTTATCGGGATAGTATTTTTCAATGTATTCAATTGCTTCATATATCACTAATATTGGATCTGAATTATTCATCTTCTAATCTTTCTCTATTCAACTCGATAACCGGCGCCGGCGGCGAGGGCGGTGGTGAGGCAGTTGGTCCAGGCGATCAGCGAGCCGGTGGTCCAGGCGGCGGTCGCGACGGTTTCGGACCATGCATAGGCCTTGTCCACGGCGGTCACCGTGTTTTCGCGGGCGGTTTGGTTGGCCGACTTCGTGTCGCCGATCAGGGTCGCCGCCGCCTGTGAGGCGACGGTTCGCGCGTTCGGATGGGCCGTGATCGCGTTCAATTGCGTGTAGGCCGTCGAGGCGGCGGCGTTAAA
Source organism: Thermoguttaceae bacterium (assembly GCA_031548645.1). GTDB lineage: Bacteria > Planctomycetota > Planctomycetia > Pirellulales > Thermoguttaceae > WRMR01. The sequence goes on along the minus strand of JAVBQX010000119.1, from coordinate 651 downwards.
ACTTTCCGGCGTGTAGTTCGACAGTTGGGCCATCAGGCCGTCGATGATCAATATGGTGTTTATGTTTTTTCTTCCGATTTGAGGCGGGCAACAAACTCGTCCCCGGGTATAATTGGATTATTTGTATCATCACATATTAAAACGTTCGGATCATCTGCAATCATCGATATGATTGTATTGAGAATTGCATCGTGTCCTGCAGTAATACAGAAAAATTTGGGATTGCTGATTCTATTAATAGAAATCATTTGCTCTTCTGTAAAGGCATCTTCAAGTGCTTTAAAGCCATTTTCTTTATAATTCCACATTGAAATCCACGCATTACGTATTGCACCATCTGCTTGAATGTTATAACTGCCATTTTCAAGATCATAAACTTTGATATTCGAGGGGAATCGTTCAATAAACATTTCGAATCCATAATCCGGTGGGGTAATGATAAAATAATCTGTACTCATTTTATTGATTTATCCATTTTATACTTCACAACGCCAATAAGCAGACATTTTTCATGTTTTGAAAATTGGGTTGCATGAGTGTTGACAACTCGGACTTGTAATCGGTTTCGACTCGGGCGAGACAATCATTGATTCCGTTTTTAAAGTCGTCGAAGGTTTCGTAATAAATATTGTATAAGCACTTTTTTTTCAC
>JAVBQX010000006.1:0-10020 GCA_031548645.1 Thermoguttaceae bacterium | reverse complement strand
GTAATTTCGCGAACCGAACCAGCCGCCGTAAACGCCCAGCGAGGCGGTGTCGAGCGTGTCATCGGTCCAAACGTAGCGGCCGCCCTTCGCTTCGCCGTGCGAGTATTGGCCCGCGAGTCCGAGCACCCAATGCCCCGCCTGCCGCTCCTTGCCGAAGGTCAGCGCGAAAGGTTTGTAGTCGTAACCCGCGAGATTGCCCGAGTCGGACTGCGTCGACCAGTTCTGCGTGAACTCGCCCCAAACGGTCGCAGCGCCGCTCCCGCAACCCGGTCGGCACGACTGTCCGCGATAGAACGTGTCGCCGTAGCTCACCGCGGGCCGGCGCAACGTCGCCTGGCGGTATTGCAGCCGTTTGAGCATGCTCTGGCTGAACATCCGGGCGGAAATGAGGTGGGCCCCCGTCGCGTTGAGCACCGTGTTGCCCTTGGCACCCTCGGCGATTTGCAGAAGTCGCGGGTCCAACTGTCCTGTATTGTAAACATTGTCAAAGAGGGCTCGCATCGGTACCCCGTGTTGTTGTTGCCGGTAAGCGTCAAGGAACGGATCGGTTCCGAACACATCCGACATGTTCCGAACGCCGGTAATTTGAAGGTCGAGGTTGTTGCCGGTTCCGGCGACATATTTTGCGTCGGTGAACATGCTCCCGGATGTCGGCGTGAAGGTGCCCATGGCGTTTGTCGTCGCATCGGTCGACGTGATGGCCCCGGCGAAGGTTGTGTCCCCCGCGGCCAGGCTGGAAATCCCTGCCACGTTGAGCAGCGAGCCGGCTTGAAGATCGACTGTTTTGGCATGAACGGTCGAGACGCTGTTTCCTTCGATGGTCGGCGTGAAGGTCGCGCCGCTCAAGACCTTGAAATTCGCGGTCGTGCCGTGGTTGAGGTTGAGTTTCGCATCGCGGTCGAGTTGGAAGGTTCCTTCGCTGATGGTGACGGTCGCCGCGCTGGCGAGGTTGCTTTCCCCGCCGAGTAGCCAAAGTCCGCCACCGGTTTTCGTCAAATTCAGCGTGATGTTGGATTGATAAAGTCCGTCCGCCTGGCTTTCGATCGGGTCGTACATGAGAATCTGCGATCCGGCGGCGGTGTCGAAAGTGGCGTAGTCCGTTCTGTTTAAAACAAAACTGTTGTAGGTGTTTCCGAAATAAATGGCGTTGGGGAGGCCGTTCCGGTGCGTGTTCCCTTGAAAGAGAATCGTTTCCCCCGCCACGGCCGTCAGGTTGAAGCCCCTGTCACCGCCATTGATGTCATGAAAAATCGCACCGCCAAGTCCGCTCATCGGGTCCGGGGTATTGGAGGTCGTCGCACTGTTGTTCAAAAACGCGATGTTTCCGGCAAGGGATATGTTGCCGGTATTATCATAAATCGCGCCGCCCAATCCGGAACCGAGTCCGCTCCCTCCGACGGCGCGGTTGCCGGAAAAGAGATGGTTTCCGCCATCGATTGTCATATTGGTTGCAATAATCGCCCCGCCCCTGCCGGAGGAATTGCCGCTCCCTCCGATGGCGCTATTCCCGATGAAGGCACTGTTTCCACCGGTGATTTTCAAATCGACCGCCTTGATCGCCCCGCCCCAACCGGAGGCCATGCGGGTTCCCCCGATGGCACTGTTGCCGGTGAACTCGGTATTATGGTTGTTCATGATCAGGTTTGAATTCGCACTGATCGCCCCGCCCCAGGCACTGCTGGTTCCGTCGCCCGAGCGGTTGCCGGAGAAGGCACTGGCCCCGCCGTTCAAAGTCAACCCGTCGGCATAGATCGCTCCACCCCAGGGTATTGCGTTGTTGTCGGCCATGACGATGCCATTGAGCGTGAGTGAACCGGAGGCCATATTCCTAAAAGATAGAATTCCGCCCCCTGATGGCAGCACGGTTCCGGGGGCAAGCGAAATCGTGCGTGGTGTCGCGGGGTTGTTCGACTGAATCGTGAGCGCGGTGTCGGTTGAGTAATCAAAATGAGTTGTCAGCGAGTTGTCGTCTTTGTACAAAATGATCGTGCTGTCGCTGACCGGTCCTCCGGCTTTCCGCAAGTCTTCGAGCGTGGCGTAATAGTTCGACGCCGAAGGGTTGCCCCCGATGTGATACGTCGTCTGCGCCGACACCGTTTGCACGGCCGCAAACACCAATCCGAACATGATGACCGACAAAAATATGCGATCACGACTCCTTCGTTTCATGAGAGTTTTCCTCCATTCTCAATTGTTTTTCCATGTGCTTGCCGGGCATTGCGTCAGCGGACAATTTTTTCTTCCTTGATGAAGCATCTCTTTTATCGACGCAACCCCTATCACGAATCACCCGTAAATCTCGCGGTTCCGGTTGTTATGATTGCGAAAACCGAAATTGAAATATTTTCTTATGAAAGAATTGCGAGTGGTAATATCGTAGAAAATGAATGGCAAGTATTTTCATTATCACACACGATATTATTATACCGCACTCGACGCTCAAGAAACGTCGAAACCTGGCGAACCGGGTTTTTAAGAGGATATCATAAACTCTTCGGCGACAACTCCGGCAGGACGTGAAAGCCGGCGAACTTGCCCAGGGAATTCAGGTATTTGAGAAAATCGCTGCCCATGCGAAGTTTCTTTTCCTCTTCGTCATTTGATGCTTCGATCCAAAAATTCCGGGCGAAGGTCAGGTCGAACTCCATTGTGCACGACCTTGTCGATCACATGATTACTTCTTTTGGAGATGTTTGCCATGATTTGACCCTGATAAAAATGTTGTTGATGAAAAGGCCCGGTAAGACATCGAATTCATGTCTGTGGGTTCCAGAACAGTCGTATGCCGTTTTTTACGGGCATGGGCTACGTTTTTGGCAGCGCAATAACGATGCTAAATGTCGTGATATGTCGACTTTTGCACTGATGGCATTTACCCAAAAAGCCAGCAATGGCTCATTGAAACATAAGTAACAATAGAGTGTTAATGCGAAGCCTTCAGCTTTTGAAACATGTTCACCAGAGCGTCTTTTAATCCGTAAGCCATGAATTCGAGTCCCATCACTCCCGCTTTTATTGTAACGCAAGATGTTATTAAATAACCACCTGCGGCATTCGGTATTTATTACGTCAATTTTTTTGATTAACGTGCAATGTCTCAGGTTACTCTTTGGCATCGCGAATTTTCCGCAAAATGCGGGCCTTTGCATCGAAGCCCAAGCCAACGCCTTCTCTTGAATTTAAATTATTTCGCAAAATAAAATCGTAAATCTCTTGAACTCACGCTATTTCACGCACTTGGAAAATTACCACAACCAGCTTTTACCCACAAATTTTGGCAAAGAGGCTTTTTCTTGTTATTTCCCCCTTGATTTCCGGCGGAATTTTTCGTACGCTGCGTTGTGTTTCGCATTGCCAAATGTGGGCTTGCGTAAAAATGGGGGAGATGACAAAGAATGGCGGAACCATGTTGAGCAGAATCTTGTGTTATGGCACAATATTTTCGTTGACCGTGCTGTTGACGTGTTCCGGCTGTTGTCTTGATCCGGAACGTTGGCGCACGCCGAATATTCTGCACCCCGGCAACATCGAGCTTCAGCGTCAAAACATGAATATCTCCGACCCATTGCCCGCCGACGGGGTCGGCATGAAAAACAGCGGCATCCGACCGCGCGACGCCGTGCCACGCGATCCCTTCTCCACAAAATCGGGCATCTATGACGATGTCAAACCCAATTTGATCCAGCCTTAGCCGCCGTCGCGTCGAACAAGTTCGATTGCTGACAACATCGTTACGAGACCTCACCGTTGTTAGAACTCTCCTTGACTTCCCAATGTTGGAGCCGCTTCTTGTTTTCCTCCGGTTTTTCATTTTGGATGTAAATATTTTTGATCAAATTGTATGCGTCCGCTTTGGCCGTCGGATTCGTCATGGTTTCGGCTTTTTGCCTTGCTTCCTCGTAAAGCCCGGCATAACAAAGCCCGCCGATGGCACGGCTGATTGAGTCATTGCGATCCAAGCTCTCGACATGCGGCCCGGCGATCAGGTCGTCCATCATTTTGCGTCCTTCCGCCACGTCACCGACCCTGATTTTGAAAGCGGCCAGATATAATTGATCGTGCAAACGATGGGCGAACGGTTCCACATGGGCAAGATACGGCTCGGTGATCGGAATCAGGCGTTTCATCGTTGCGACATCCCCCTGAATTGAAGCTTCACGGAGGATGTACATCAATGCCCTTCCCTTAGCTTCGGGGGATTGCAGTTTATTGACAAATGCCTCCGCTTCATCCAGTTTGTTTCGTTCGGTCAGGTCACAAACAATCTGCATTTGGACGTCATCACGACGAGTCGTGTTATTGGCCCATGCCGATTTTTCAAAGACTTTCATTCCTTCGTCATATTTTCCGAACAGGATATACTCCGTCGCAATCTTCGTGAATGCGGAAGCTTGGTCGTCTTTGTCTGTGATTTCTTCAGCGATCTTCTCGCCATCCTTCAACAAACCAAGAATGGCCGCTTCGTCTTTTGTTTTTTTGATGAGAACGTGGGCCATGGCCACCAGCCCGCGTGATTGGCCAAAAGGGGACAGTGAATCGACCAATTCGTGGGCTTTTTGCATTCGTCCCGCCTTGGCGTACAATTCGGCCACGTCAATGATTCCAGTTTCCTGCCTAAAGAGATCGGGCAGATTTTTCGCGACGGCAATCGCTTCATCAAGAACCGGAACTGCTTTGTCAAACGATTCCTTGCTTGCCATGGTGTTTGCAATATTCGTCAGGTATTCCGATGCGTTGTATTGTCCGGTGTATGGACTTAATTTTGCGACGGCAATCGCGTCGTCATACATGCCGAAGGTGGCAAACGTAGAATAGGTTCTTGAAATGATTTCCAGTACCCCTTCCTTTTCCTCCGGGTTGTCCGTTTTTTCAGCCATCTTTTCAAGAAGTGGGACATAGCGTTTGCAGTTTTCCAACATGCGAAGTGCTTCATCCATTTGGCCTTTTTCGCGATACAAAAAGGCCAGTGTTGTCGTATGCCAAAGCAAGGTGGCTTTTTGCTCAAATGTTCCGGTGGTGATATCACCCTTCAAATCGTCATACGCTTTTTGATAGGCGATTTTCGTATTTTCAAAAATATTCGTTTCCAGTTCCGGCATTTTTGTTTCCATGGCGGCGATTTGATCGCTTGCCTGTTTGGTCTCATTATCATTATTCGTTTTTGCCGTGAGTTTGACGTTAATCAATCCGACGGCGAAAATCAGGGCGACAATTGTCAGGATCAGTGTTTTTTTCATGATCGAGATCTCCTTGCGGGGTTCGGTGTTTAACAGGTGCGTGATCCGGATTCGGAGACCGCGTCCCCAAATCGCCTGGCGAAGAATCACGTGATGAGTCACCGATTCGTGAAGTGTGAGCAGCATTTCGGCGAACGCGGCACGGCCCTCGACGGTTTGCTCGTAGGCCGCCTCGTCGCAGAGACATTCCGCCGCTTCGTCGAATTTGCGCACCGCGAGATGCGAGAGCGGATTGAACCAATGCGGCAGCGCGAGCAGTCGGACGAACAGCGATTTCCAAACGTCGCCCCGTTCGTAATGCGCGAGTTCATGCCGCAAAATGCCGAGCCGCGACGCAGTCGGGAGTTCGTCCCAAACCTCGCGCGGAACCACCAATTTGTAGCCTGAAAACGTCCGCACAAGCGCCGGACCGACCTGTTCGCTGAAAACCATCGCGATGGTTGACGGCGTGATGTTCCGCTCGTGTAACAGTGCGTGCCAATCCGCCGCCTCTTCCGGCGTGGCCGGAACCGCGGATTTCACCAACCACCAATACCACACGCTCGAAATCCCAAGCCGTGCGAGCATCGCAAGCAGTCCGAGACACCAAATCGCAAGCGCCAATCGAAAAATATCCGCGATCAAAGATCGCGGCTCGTCGTTTTTTGTAATTTCAACATTATTGAAATTTTCCACGAGCCGTGAGCTGTGCTCATGGAATTCCGCATTGACGGGTTGCGAAATCATCGTCATTTCCACAGGCCGCGAATCGTGTTCACGGACACGTTGCGGTGTTTCCACGATTTCCGCAACGGGTTCATACCACGGAATCGAACAGGGCACTTGCAGCCAAAGCCAGCCGATCAGCAAAACGCCGAACCAGCAAACACGCGAGAAGCGGTTGAAATCGAAGCGTCGCAAAACGAGCCAGACGACGGTTCCCGCCGCCGACATCAAAAGCGTCGTCCGGAAAATCGCAAAAAAGATCGGTTCAAAGGCGTTCATGGTTGACCTCACTTTTCATTTTCACGGATGACTTTTTTGAGCATCGCGATTTCTTCCGGCGTCAGCTTGCGGTCTTTCGCCATGTGTGCGACGAGCGGGACAATGCTGCCGCCGAACATGTTTTGCACGATTTCGAAATACCGCTTCGAGGCGTCGCCGGTTTCGAGCACCGCCTGGTACAGCGTCGGGTAGGTGTCGCTTTTCGTCACGACCCCTTTGTCGACCATGCGGTTGAGCCGCGTCTGGATCGTCGTGTAACCGATCTTGCGATGGTAATTCTGGTGCACCTGCGAAAGCGGCGACGGTCCGAGCTCCCAAAGCAGCTTGAGCAGTTCCATTTCCCCTTCGCTGAGCTTGACGTCCGATTTTTTTCCCGGCATGATGGTGTTCCTCTTTTTTATTTCACGCAGAGTCGCTAAGAAGACAAAGTTCGCAAAGAGTTTTAATGAAACTCGACGTTTTCTGTCTGCTTTGCGTCTTCGCGTGAAATCCCACAAAACTTCACGAATCGAAAAATTTTGCCGAAATGACCAAATTCGGCGGTTACGACAATTGTCAGAACCCATGTTACTACAATCTTAGTAACATGTCAAGCATTTTTTCGATGAAAAAGAGAAATTTTGGAGATTTTCATCGATCGGCAAGAATGCGGAACGGGGAATAATCATTTTCACCCGGGGCCGAAGTAAGTACCGTCATTCTTCGATCGGGGAAATAATCTGGTTCTGGAAGCGATACTGATTCGGCGTCATCCCGATTTCACGCCGGAAAAACCGCATGAAATATTGCGGGTCGGAAATGCCGATCCTGGGACCGATGGACGTCACGGGGATATTGGTTTCCTTGAGAAGATATTTCGCCTGCTCCAAGCGGACGCGAACCAATTCGTGCTCAATCGTTCGCCCGATCCATTTTTGGAAACGGCGTTCCAGGGTTCTTCGCGACAGCCCGGTTTCCGCGATAATTTGCGGAATCCCGATCGGTTCGGAAAACCTTTCCCGGATCAACTTGAGCGCCAAGGCGACATCCGGGTCTTTGACGGCAATGATGTCTGTGGATTGACGGATGACGATTCCGCCCGGCGGAATGCGAATCGGCAAATCGGACAGTGTCTCGCCGTTCATTTTTTTGTCAAGGAGCAATGCCGCTTCATAACCGATGCGACGGCTGTTCAGGTCGATACTCGACAGCTGGGGCGAAAAAAGTGAACAATGCAATTTGTCGTTTCCGCACCCGAGAATGGCGATTTCCTCCGGTACGGCGATGCCCGCGTTCAGGCACGCCTCAAGAATATATGCCGCGTGCAGATCAATCGCCGCAAGAAGCCCCGTCGGCTTGGGCAACGAACGAAGCCAGTTTTCCAGGAAATCGTCCGAACGCTTCAAAAGGGCGTTGAGGAGATAGTCCTTCATTTCCTTCCGGGGAAAACGGCAGGTTTCGCAGGTCGCCCCGTATTCCGCGAGCCGTTTTTGAAACGCGGCGAGACGTCTCTTGGACCAGAACGTGTTGTCCGGGCAGAAAAACGCGAAATTCCTGAAACCGCGTTCCCAAAAATGTTCGGCGGCAGCTTCACCCAAGGGGTCGTCATCCCCTTCGATGTCGGCACGAAAGCGCTTGCCGTCGCCCAGCAGTTCGACGACCGGAATATTTTTCTTGTGCAACTCTTCCGCAATGACGGTGTTTCGCGATCGCGTAATGATGCCGTCGCCGCACCAGGCATGAAGCCAAAGCGGCATTTTTTCCGAAACCCCGCGATCCTCGAAAAAAACCTTCCAGTTCCCTTTTTCCCGGATATATTTCGAGATGCCTTCAAGGATTCCGCGACCATGGGCACGCGAGGTTTCGATGTTGAGAAGCACATGTTTTTTCATGTTGCTCGCCGAAAATTCATTGCGGTGATGGTAAAAACAAACCTTGCTTTCAACGTCGCCTGCCGCGACAACGTGAAAAAGTTATTTTGGGAGGAGGCGTCGAAATTCATTTTACACCAAATGGGTTGAAAAGAACATAAACCAAATTTTGGCATGCTGTTTCCGGTTGCATCGAAATCACTGCCCAATCCCCGCGTCCGGGCCGATCAAATATTTTTGCATTTCTCCAAAATTTCTCTTGACAAGGTTATGACGACGTAGTAACATGCGTTTACTACATTGTGGTAAACAGGATTATGGAGAGAAAAATATCATGGTGCGCAAGAAAAAGGAACCGGTCAAATTGACGCCGGGGGAATTGGAACTGCTGGAAATCTTCTGGAATCACGGGCCGCTGACCATCGCCCGGATGCACCAGGAATTGCACGCGAAAGGCCGCAAACCGGCGTATTCGACGGTGCAAACGCGGCTCAACCGGCTTTACGACAAGGGCGTCATCGCCCGCAACGGACAATACCCGGCGGTTTATGAGGCGCTCGTCGATTCGGACGACGTGTCGGGGCGGTATTTCGACCTGCTTGAATCGCTGTGCGGCGACAACATCGCGCCGCTGATGCTGCACCTGACCGAAAAGCGGGAATTTTCGCCGGAGGAACTCGACGTTCTCAAAAAAATCATCAAAAAACATGAAACGAGGTGATCATGCCACTGCACGATTTCATGATGTTGATCGGCGTCAAAACGGCGATTCTGACCGTTGCCGCCGCGCTGGTTTGGGGAGCGTTGTCGCTCTTCCGCTGCCGCAACCCGCAATTGCACCGCCTCGCCTGGGGAACGGTGCTCGTGCTGGGCATCCTCGCCGCGGGATTTCCATTGTCAATCAACGTTGAAAATGCAGAATGCAGAGTGCAGAATGCAGAATTCTTAGCCGACGAGCTTGCTCACGATGAAACGTCAAACCCGTCGCTGACGCTCCGGGCTGCCATTGACGAAAACGTGATTACTGATGATGTGATTGAAAACATCGTCCCGCACGAAACAATCACGCCTGTTGCGTTGGTTGAAAACGTTGCCTTCGATGGTAGGGCGGTTTCGCCGAAACCGCCGCTCCCTGCGGCTCGCTCGGCGAGCGAGCCCTACCTTGGGGAAGCAACCGTCACATGGCGGGAAACGTTGCATTTGCATTGGGGCGCGATATTATTCGCCGTGTGGATCGCCGGGATCATCGCGGTGCTGATGTTCCGCGTAATTCAACATGCCCGACTGTTACGTCATTTGAAAACGGCGACGCCCGCAAGCGGGGAATTCGCAGAACAATGGGCGCAACTGCTCGCGGAGCGGAACATCAACCCGGCAAGCGTGTCGCTGCTCGTGACGGAAAAACTCGGGCCGGCATTGGCCAAGGTAGGGCTTGCACGCCGTGCGAGCCGTAATTTGCGGCGGTCACGGCGTGACCGCCCTACCTCATCTATGGCGATTTTGGTGCCACAGGTGCTTTGGGAGGAAGCGTCGCCGTCGGTGCGGGAGGGGATTCTCCGGCACGAACTGACGCATTACCGGAACGGCGATTGGTACGTTTCGATGCTCGCGCGGCTGTTGGTGCTCGCGCACTGGTTCAACCCGTTCGCGTGGCTGGCCGTCCGAAAGCTGGACGAGGCGACTGAATGGATTTGCGACGCGGCGGCGTTCGGCGACGACGAGGAAGGGGAACTCCGGTTCGCCGAATCGATGATCGCGGTGCACCAGGCGACGCCGATGTTTTTACTCAACCGCCACTCGTTCGGGAGCGGCAAGCTGACGCGACGCGTTCATTTTTTACAAAATTTTCTCAGCAAAAAGAAGGAGCCGATCATGAAACGCCTGTTTTTGGGAGCGACCCTCGCCCTCCTGCTCACCGCCGGTCTGTTCCGCCCGCAATTCGTCCCGGT
>JAVBQX010000291.1:0-3804 GCA_031548645.1 Thermoguttaceae bacterium | reverse complement strand
ACGTCCTACGGCGACCCGCCCGCCCCGCGACCGATCGAACGCAGCGAAAGCAAACCTTCGCCCGATGCGGGGAAAAAACCGGCGCAGGAACAGTCGAAGACAAACGGCGATGCGAAAAACGTTGCCGGAAAAGACGGCATCGGAAAGTCCGAAGCCCTGAAACGCGTGCGGGACAACTTCGCCCGTTCGTCGATCGTGCATTATCCCGGCCCGATGCTCGCAAGATCGTTCGAGGAAACCGGCAATTACGGCGCGACGCTGGTCGAGGTCGACGAGTCGGGCAAGATGCACCTTTCGCTCGTGCCGACCACGCCGCTGCGCTTCGTCAGCGAACAGGTCCGCTTTGAGCCGGGTATGAGTTTCGACCGCTTGAAGGACGAATTGCGCGACCGGCTGATCGCGCACCAGAGTTTGCAGGACGATTACGACCTTTACCTCAGTTGGGCCATTGATTCGTCGGAAGAGTTCGAGTTGAAACTGCGCCGCGAAGGGACCGGGGACAGGATTCGCGACAAACTGCGGCAGGAATTCGGCATGACCGAGCCGTTCGCCTGGGTCGTCGAGATCAAAGCGGCCATTCCGGAGAATTTTCCGCCGGAATTTTACGACCAGGAAACCATCATGGGCGATTACCTGCGAAAGTTGCGGCGCTATCATCTCGGCGAAGCGGACATGCCGTCATTGGAACGTTACCTCCCGCAGGACGGGCCGATTTTTCCGTTCGGCGATATGGCGGCGAATGACCCGGCCTCGCAAAATCCGGAAAACGACGCCCTGTCCCGCCTCGACGATTACGCCGAACCACTGCTCGTGAAAGGCGGCATGAAACGCGACGACATGCTCCGCGAAGCCGGAATGCTCGGCGTCGATTTGTTGGGGAAGGAAGGGAAAAGTGAAAAACAATGAAATGATATTTTCAATGGCAGCCCGGAGCGTAAGCGACGGGTAAAACGTAACTTTTCCGTTCCGTTACCATCCGGTAAAACATGTCCAAAAATGACGAACAAAAAATGTTATCAAACGCTTATGACACGGTAAAACCCGTCGCTTGCGCTCCGGGCTGCCGTTTTTCTGCGGGAAATCATTGTCATATTAGCCGCCCTGCCTTGTTACATTCGGGAATCATAAGGAAATCAACATCGTGAAAATCACCGCGTGGGACATCGACCGGTTCGGGCTTTGGGAAGAGCTTTCGGCCTCGGACCTGTCGGAGCAATTGAACGTGTTTTACGGACCGAACGAGGCCGGGAAAACGACGCTCATGCAGTTCGTGCGCGCGATGTTGTACGGTTTCGACGGGGAACGCCGGCGATACGTCCGGGGGCCGTTCCCCCTGTTCGGGGCCGCGGCGGAGGAACGAAGACGCGTGCAGGAAACGCCCGGGAGCGGCGCCATCGACCAGTTGCCCGGTTCGCGAAACGCGGCGATTGACACGTCCATCGTCACCGGCGGTAAAATGAGCGTCCGTTCGGCGATGGGGCCTTATCTGCTCAAACGGCAGTACGACCCGGCCCGGCGCGGCGAAGAGGAAAGCTTTACCGTCAACACGCCGGACGGCCTGTTCGCCGGCGACAAGATGCTTCGGCAGTTGACCGGCGAAATCGACGAACAGACCTTCAACAACGTGTTCGCCATCGGGCTCGACGAACTGCAACAGCTCGGCATTTTGGAAGACACCGAGGCCGCCGAACTCTTGTACCGGCTGACGATCGGCATCGACCGCGTTTCGCTGCTCGACGCGGCCCGGGCCCTGGTGCAGTCGCGCAACCAGTTGATCGACCCGCTGGGCAAGCCGGGGCTGATCGGGCGGTTGGTCGCGCAGCACGCGGCGCTGAACGGCGAAATCGCGAAAGCCCGCGTCCGCCTGCGGGAATTCGGCGAACTGTCGGCCGAACACCGCCAGCATGAACGCGTCGCGGACCAGATCGAAAACGAACACAAAAAGCTGCAACGGGAAACGCGGCTGTACGAAACGGCGATCAACATCGGCGACGTCTGGGACGCCCGGGCCGACGTTCAACGTGAGATCAAACGCATGGGCAGCGTCATCCCGGTCGCGGCCGACGCGGTCCAATCGCTCGACGAATTGCGGGCCGATCTCGCGAAACAGCGGGACGTGCTGGCCGGAATCAAAAAGGAATACGCCGCGCTCAAGGCGAAATACGATTCGCTCGAAGTCAACGAGGAACTCTGGAAGTTTACCCCGCGGCTGGAAGTCGTGCTCGAACAACAGGAATGGCTTCGCGAACTCGGCGAGCAGGTCGATACCGTCAAGGAGGAAACGCGCGAGCTGGAACAGCAGCTTTTCGATACCGGCAAAAACGTCGGCGGCGTGACGGTCGGCGCGGCGGTCGGCAAGATGACGGACGACGACGAAACGGACGGCGAACACCGGACGCGGCGTTTGCGGGATTATCGCGTGCCGGCCAAGGCGGTGCGGACGGCGCAGCAGCGTTATCGCAAAACGCGGGAACAGTATCGGCAATACACGGAAAAGAACCGCATTTTGTCCGAGAAAATCGCGGGCGAACTTTCGAACCGGAAGATCGACGACATCGCCGAGGCGATTGAAAAGACCGGCGAAATGGTCAATCACCTGCGACGGCGGCAGACGCTGCAACAGCGTTTCGACGAAATGGTGCAATACCGCAAGGAGCTCGACCGACAGAACGCGTTTCTCGTGCAGCACCAGGCCCTGCCGAACTGGGGCATCGCCTGCGTCGTCGCGGGGGTGATCGTTTTCGGCAGCATGGCGGCGGCTCCGATCATCGGCGTGTCCGATAATTACGGATACTTCGTCATCGGGCTGCTCGGGGTGGTCGGTTCCGTCGCGGCGAAAATCGTCATCGAGAAAAAGAACGCCCAGAAGCTGAAAACGAACCAGCGGCAGATCACGATGCTGGCCTCGCAGATGGAGCACGCGAAACAGGAGGTCGGCGCCATCGACGCGCGTTATCCCGCGCACGGAAAATCGACCGAGGTGCGCTACCAGGCGGCGCAAGCGGAACTGGCGGCGCTGGAAAAACTCGTGCCGCTCGACGGACAGAAGAAGGACATCGCCTACCAGTCGGAGTTGCTTGAGGAACGGCTCCGCAAGGCGAAGCACGCTTACAAGTCGGCCCAAAAACGCTGGTGGGACTGGCTCAAGGCCGTCGGGCTGCCGGAAGACACGCAGCCCTCGCAGGTGCGCGATCTGATGGGACATTACGACGAGGTCGGCGGCCTGCAACGGCATTACAACCTCAAGGTCGAGGACCTGGCCATGCGTCAGCGCGAGATGAAAATGCTGACCGAACAGATCAGCCGCGTCGCGCTCGCGGCGGGAATCACGCTGCCCGGCGATTTGACGCCGCTCGGGCTGATGGAACGCATCCGCAAGTTGATCGACGAAAATGAACGCCGGATCAAGGAACGCGACCAGTTGCGGAAAGACCTGCGGAAAGCGGTCCGTTCGCGGCGCAGGGAAAAGGCGACGCTCGACGAATACAAACGGAAAAAATCCGAGCTGCTCGCGCAGTACAAGGTGCAACACGACGAGGAACTGCGGGAACTGGCCCATGTGTACGCCGACTACAAGTCGCGTTTGGAAAAGCGATTGCAGTTGCAGCGGGAGGTCGACGCGGCGGTCGGAGGTTTTTGCGACGAGGGGGAACTGGCCGAACTGTTCGAATCGTCGAAGCGGGAACATCTCGCCGAACTGCTGGAACAGGCCCGCGAACGGGCCGAACTGCTTTCGGTCGAACTGCACGAACAACTCGAAAAACGCGGTCGGCTCGCGCAGCAACTGGCCGACATCGGCAACGA
>JAVBQX010000210.1:0-7296 GCA_031548645.1 Thermoguttaceae bacterium | reverse complement strand
CCGTTGGAGAAAAACTCCAGCCCACTCCAATGCCTCCATTTCAGAGACGCATCGATAAGACAATTTTTACGCCGATCACTCAAATCCACATATCGGATATTTTCCCGGTTTTCTGAACACGCTCTTCGTGGAAGTGATACCCGTAGGGGCAAAATATTGGTAGATCGATCCCCCCCCGCATATTTTTGCAACCCCGCAGGGGTTGGATATATCAACGCAAGAACTGATTGTGCAACCCTTTCAGGGTTGATGGTTCTTGTGTTGGGGTTACGTTTTCTACCAATATTTTATCCCTATGGGATAACAATAATACTGATCCCTACGGGATAAGTGACGTACAAAACAAAACGTATCGAAGCTTAATACGATAACTTTGTAGTAGGTAACCGATCTCCGAGCGGCTACGTCGTCGTACCCGACGCCCAAATCCTTGAATCTATTGGCTGTCCGGGGATTACGCTACGCTTCATCCCCGGCTCTTTTTATCCCATATTCTGCATTCTGCACTCTTCATTCTGCATTCTGCACTCTTCATTCTGCATTTATTTCAGCGTCACGGGGATTTTCAGTTCCTTGCCGGCGCGGATGACGGTGAGGGTGATCGTGTCGCCGGGGCGGTTTTCCTCAACCTGGCCGATGAAATCCTCGCCCGACTTAATGGGGCGGCCGTTGATCGCCGTGATCAGGTCCGGTTCCGCCCTGCTGATGCTCCGGCGTTCGGAATAAAGCCCGGGTCGCTGCGTGCGTTCGACGACCGGCATCGGGCCGACGACACCCGCCTTCGCCGCGGGACCGTCCGGCTCGATCAAAATGGCGTAAACGCCGCCCTGTTCGGCATTGGAAACGCGGTAAATTCCGATGTCGGGCCGAGTGATCTTTCCGTCCTTGATCAGCATCGGTACGATGCGTGCGACCGTGTTGACCGGAATCGCGAAACCGACGCCCGCGTTGTCGCCCGAATGGCTCGCGATGGCCGTGTTGACGCCGATCAGTTGCCCCGCCGTGTTGATGAGCGCGCCGCCCGAACTGCCCGGGTTGATCGCCGCGTCGATTTGAATGACCTGTTTGATCGTTCGACCGCGCTGCTGGCTGCCGATCGTCCGGTTGAGGCTCGAAATGATGCCCGTCGTGTAGGTTCGCTCCAGCCCGAAGGGGTTCCCGATGGCGTAAATTTTCTCGCCGACGAGCAGCGTGTTCGAATCGCCGAAGGTCAGTGGGAAGAGTTCCTCCGCCGGGGCGTCGATTTTGAGCACGGCCATGTCCGTCAACGGGTCGCCGCCGACCGGCACCGCCTTGTACGACGAGCCGTTGAACAGGGTCACGTTGATTTCGTGCGCGTCCTCGACGACGTGAAAGTTCGTGAGGATATGCCCCTGCCGATCGAACACGACGCCGCTGCCGCCGTCCTCCGAATTGTATTCGAAGAAGAAATCCTGCTGGCGGCTCTTCGTGTTGATGTTGACCACGCCACGGTTGCAGCTTTCATAAACCAGCACGCTGTTCCGTTCGTCCGGGAGCAGCGCGTTGAGCCGTGCCGCGAGCGTCGGGTTGGCCGCCAGTTGGTCCGGCGGGAGATTGACCAGCGGCGTCGGCGCGTTGGTTGTCGGCGCATTCACCGCAGGCGTTTGCGGTCTTGCGACGGTGGACGCCTGGGGCTGCAATTGAGCCTGCATCGCCGGGGCCGCCTGCGCCGCGTAGGGTGACGGCATCTGTTGCGCCGGCAGTTGCGTCGGCGCGATGACATTCGTTCGTGACGGCTGCGGAACGCGGTATTGTGCGGAAACATATTCGTAAACAACCGCACAGGCCAAAACAAACGCGACAAGAAAACAGGCGATTCGATTTATTTTTCTCATGGGTTTTTCTCCTCAAAATCTTCGTTTTTGTAAGAAACAGCCGGAAGGTAGGGCGGTCTCGCCGAGACCGCCGCAGGGAACATCGGCAATTGTTTTTTTTAATGCAAATGCAAGTGTCGTTTGGAAATCAGGTCGTGCGACAAGTTTTTTGTTGTGCCAACGGCGGTCACGGCGGACCGCCCTACCTTGCCCGGGGATTGCGCTGCGCTTCATCCCCGGCTCTTTGAGTATCATCTCTCATATTCTGCACTCTGCATTCTTCATTTGTATCATTCAATACAACTGACCCGAATCGTCCCATTGTTTCCAAAGGGCAACGCGTTCCTGCGTCGAATAGTAGGCCATTTCCTGCGGCGGGACGACGTCGCGTCCGGCGGCCAGCGGCAGGGCGTCGAGGGCTTCCTGCCGGATCGCGCCCGAATCGTCGAGCAGCCGGACCAGCAGGGGGACGTA
The DNA here is from genome assembly GCA_031548645.1 of Thermoguttaceae bacterium. Taxonomy (GTDB): domain Bacteria; phylum Planctomycetota; class Planctomycetia; order Pirellulales; family Thermoguttaceae; genus WRMR01. The sequence continues at coordinate 4,987 of JAVBQX010000210.1, read as the reverse complement.
TTTCCGGTCGAGGTTCTTTTTGATGCCCTGCACGACGGCCAGTTTCGTCGTCCGGTCGCCGGACGCGGCCAATCGTTCGAGCGCGTTCGTTCCCGCCGGATCGCCCCAACGATCAAGGGTCAACGCCGCGTCGACGGCCACCAACGGCTGCGAATGCGTCAGCAGCGGACGCACCTTCACGGCGCATTCGACCGTGCCGATTTTGGCCAATCCCTGCAGCGCCGCGCGCGAAACCGACGAGGCGGGATGATTGATTTCGGCCAACAGCGCCGGAATGTCGTCCGCCTGTCCGTATTCGCGGATGTGCGAGCAGGCCCGGCGGTGCAGTTCCGGCGACGCATGCGCCAGCGAACCGGCGGTCAGCGATTTGCGGAACTGCGCCAAGGATTGCGCGAGCCGTTGCTGTCGTTGTAGCGCCGCACGATCCTGCGTTCGCGTGCCCTGCCATTCGACGTCGAGCTGCGAAAGTTTTCCCGACTGCCTGTCGGCGAAATCCCAAAGCCGCTGCAATACGATTTCATCGTTTTCGCGAAGCGAATGCGCGGCCAACTGCCGGTACAGCAGCGGCGAAAACTCGGCGAATTTCGTTTCCCCGACCAGTTCGGCGACCGCGGCGCGGCGCATGCCGGGGTCGTTATTTTCGATGCGGGCCGCAATTTCGAACAAGGGATCGATTCCCGGCAACACCTGGCGAGACACCGCCTCATGCAGCGGCCGGCCTTCGTCGATGACGATCTGCTCCAATACCGGCACGATGATCGGCCCCGTCCCGGCCAATTGCGCCAGCGCGTTTTGATATTGTTGCGGCGAACCGCCCTGCTGCAATTGCGCGAGCAGCATACGCACGCGGTCGCAATCGGCCTGCGTCGGCATTACGTTTTCCGGCGCCGCGAAATTTTGCACCGGATCAAGCGACGCTTGCTGCACATTCGGCGAAAGCCGTTGCAGGGACTGTTCCGGTTGCTTTGCCTGACCGTTCAACACACGCGCGATGTTCGCCTGCAAGGTTCCGGTTTGCATGTCGTGCTGAAACCGCCCGGCCAGTTGCCGGTATTGCTCTTTGCGTACCTCGGTGCGACCGTTCGGCTGATAGTCCCGGGCCGGCTCCCAGTAACGCGAAAGCATTTCGGTCGACAAATAGCGGGCTTCGAGCACGTTGCCGCCCATCGCTTCAAACAACAGCGCCGCACACGATTCCGGGTGCCAAAACCGCAACGATTCGAGTGTCGCGACCTGCACCTCCTTGCTCACGTCGTGCAAATATTTTTTCGCGATGGCCTGGGTGTGCGGGTTGTCCGATTTCACCAGTTCCTTTGCGACGGCCTTGCGCACTTCCCAGCCGGTGTCGTCGCTCATTTGGTAAACCCTGTCCTGCAATCCGACCTGTCCCAACGCGGCGACGACTTCGGCGCGAATCGCCGACGATTGATCGTTGGTCAGCGTCACGAGCATCGCAACCGATTCTTCCGTCCGCAAAACCGCCAGCCCGCGTATCGCCGCACATCGCACCGTCGCTTTCGGGCTTCGCAAGCCCAGGTCAAGGCAGATCATTGCCTGCGGGTGTCGCCAGCGAACGACGGCGGTCAGGGCCGCTTCCTGCATCACGGTGTTCGGATCGTTGCAATATTGCACGATGCGATCGGGCAGCGTCGCGCCGCCCCGTTGCGGGGACGGGAACGCGCCGGCGTCGTTCGGCGCGTTGTCCCGCCAGACGCAAACGGCGGCCAGTCGCACTTTCGCATCGCGGCTTTCGAGCGGCCGCAAAAAGCAGGGCGTGTTGGAAACCGGCATTTTGGCCGCCACCGCGTACAATGTTTCAACTGCCAGTTCCGCCACGCCGCCTTTTCGGTTGCCGTCAGCGTCCGTGCCGTCGCAATACGTGTCCGCCAATTGCAGCAGCGTGTCCGGCGACGTTGACGGCAGCGACGCCAAAGCCTCGACCGCCGCGCAGCGCATCGGGCGCGATCGCGAAACGTCGTTGGCCAGCGCAACCAGAGCGTTCCCGGTGCGTTGATCGCCGGCGCGCGCCAGCGTGATCAGCGTGTTGGCCCGCACCAGCGTATTTTCATGCCGCAACAGGGCCTGCCAATCCGGCTGTTGATCGGGCGGCAAAAGCAAAATTTCCTCAATGCCGCGATGCCGCCAGCGCCAGGGCGATTCGGGCCGCTGGTCGGTTTTCCCGTCGCGATAACGCTCCAGTTCGAGATTGGCCACCCAAAGGTCCTGTTCAAGCGGAATCGGCGCGACAACGACGTTATTTGTATTTTTGGTGCGATCCGGCACTGTTTCGCGAGCCATCGCCGCGCTGGCAATCCCCCGCGCATCTCCGCGACCGGCATCGTTTTCCGCCGACGCGTTGTACGACGCCTGCATGACGCCGCCGGTTTGCGGCTGCGAAACGGCATATTCATATTGTGCGGGCGCAACCGCCAAAGCCATGTTCGATTGCGGCGTGTCGGTCGCATGTGTCGCGCTGATCGGCTGCGTCGTCCCGGCGTACCAATCCCCCGCGCTGGGAGCGTCCGGGGCGTCAAGCCAACCCGGCGAGTGTTCGGCCCGCCGATTGTTGCCGCGTTGGATTGTCGTATCCCCTGTCGCGTTTTCGGCCAACATGCTTTCGTGCAAATCGTCGACCGAACGTTTTGGCGGCTTCTCACGTTTTGAAAAATCAATCGGAATTCCGAACAACCCGTCCCGCGGCCCGACCGAAAAGCCGTTGCCGAATTGGCACCCACCAGCTATCAAAGGAAGGCACATTGCTGTGACAATGATTAATATGTACGGTTTATTATTTTGAATATCGTTTTTTTTCAATGTACAGTTCTCCTTAACTGCCCATTTTGACTTTTGGTGCACTTTATCGTTGAAAATAATGTGCCGACAATAGCCTCAATATGATGATACGAACTAAAAATTGCTTTTTCTCGCAAAAAATTATTGCGAATCTTACGAAATCTGTTCATGCAAAACAAGGTGACCTCAAGCCGGAAATTTCAGATAACGAAACAGTTTGCGCAAACGGTGCAAAATAAATCAACTTATCGCATCGATTATGTTTTGTGCATTTGGTCAAGTATGACACCGATTATTCACTCCGTCGCACTTCGGGATATTTTTCGCGGGAACTGGTAATTTTGTCGCCGACTTGCTAAACTTGGTTTTTTGCCGCTTTGAGCTGGATCAAGCATTACCGCCAATATAATAAAGGCCCTTAACCGATGACCGATCAACGAAAACACGACTGCCTCAGTTTGGGAATTCTGTTCGCCGATGTCGTATGCCAGCCGATTCCGCACCTGCCCGTGCCGGGCGAACTGGTGCCGACGGAACGGGTCGAGCTGAGTTTGGGCGGCTGCGCCTCGAACGTGGCGATCAACCTCGCCCGGTTCGACATGTCGGTCGGTCTTTGCGGCTGCATCGGCGACGACCCCTTCAGCGATTTCATCGAACAGACGCTGCGCGGCGTGCCGGGCGTCGATACCTCGCGATTGACCCGCGTGCGGAACATGGGGCCGGGCACGAGCATGATCCTCAACGTGCAGGGCGAAGACCGCCGCTTCGTCAGCACGAACGGGGCGAACGGCCAGTACCGCCTCAACGACCTGCCAGACGAATGGCTCCAACCCGGCACGATCATCTATATCGGCGGCTTCCTGATGATGCCGATGCTCGAATCGCCGGAAACGCTCGATGTGCTGCAACGCGCCCGGGATCGCGGCTGCCGTATCATTCTCGACGTCGTACTGTACGGCGTTCGGCCCTATTGGGAGGCGATCAAGCCGCTGCTGCCCTACACGGACGTGTTCGTCCCCAACGATCACGAGGCCGAACGTATCAGCCACTTGTCCGACCCGATCGACCAGGCGAAATTCTTCCTCGACGCCGGGGCCGGAGCTGCGGTCATCACCTGCGGCGAAAATGGCACGCTTTATTTTTCCGACCGGGAGAAATTCCGACTCGGCATTTTTCCGACCGAATTCGTCGGCGGAACCGGGGCCGGCGATGCGTTCAACAGCGGGTTCATCGCCGCGATGCACCGAAATCTGCCGCCCGTCGAATGTGTGACCTGGGGCAACGCCCTCGGGGCCAGTTGCGTCCGGCACATCGGCGCCACGCAAAGCGTGTTCTCATCCGCCGAACTGCGGGAATTCCTCGACACGCACAGCGTCCGCTGCGAAGAAATCGTTTGAGAAAGAGGAATTGGGCCGGTCACGCTGCGGCCCCCGCAATCAGAGCCCGCAGCGTCGGCGAGGGACAAAAAATCATCGCAAATTTCATGCGGACGTGCAAAAATCGTTGCAAAGTGAAATTTGATTCGGTATAATTCTGATCATCATCGTTCTATTGATGAAAAACCGGCATCCGAGGCGAGAATTTTTTGATTTCCGCTTTTTCATACTCACTTTATCATAAGGAGTGCCTGATGTCAAAGAATCTCGCGGTCAAAGCGTGTGCGTGGCTGAGTTCTTTTCGCCCGGGCGGTGAAATGGGCAAAATGAACGGGGGGGGTGAATTCACCTTGAAGATCAAGCCCCATTCCAGTCGCAAACTGCTTCGTCATGAACCGCTGGAGGACCGGCACCTGCTGGCGGTGGATTTGACGGGTGGAATGTCCGGCAGCATGTCGGGCGCGTTGTTTCCGCAGGAGGAATTGGCGGCGGTCGGTGCGCCGCAAACTTCAGCGCAAGTCGCGCCGGAGGTGACGGCGAATGTCGAGGACTTCGCTTTGATTCCCGCGAACATCATCGCTCAGGAAGAATGCACAACGTTACAGACTGAAATCGCGCCAATATTTTTCGGACCGATCGAGTGGTGGGAGACGGAGCACTATGTCACGGTCATGGCAGGTTTGTCGGGCGTTGGCGTTTCACCGATCGTGACGGACTGGATCGAGGATTTCACGGATCGCGACAAACCGATCGTTCCTTTGCGGCAGGAAGATCCCGAGGCGCTGATGATTTCGTTGTGGGCGTTTGAGAATGACGAG
>JAVBQX010000237.1:0-6263 GCA_031548645.1 Thermoguttaceae bacterium | reverse complement strand
ACGGCGGTCATCGCGGCCCATTGCATCGGTTGCGGGGCGCACACGAACGTGTATTGCTGGAATTTCAACATCTGTTCGATGACTTCGTGCGGCCCGTGCGCGAACCCGACGCGCCAGCCCGGCATGCCGTACGATTTGCTGGACCCGCCGAGCACGAGCGTCTGGTCGTTGAATTCCGCCGGCGAGGTGAACGGTTCGTGGCAGAACATGTCGTAAATTTCGTCGCTCACGAGCAGCACGTTTTTCTCTTTCGCAAGCTTGGCGACCTCTTCCGCGACTTTCGCCGAGGCGACCGCACCGCTCGGGTTGGCCGGCGAGTTGAACAGAATGACTTTCGTTTTCGGCGTGATCGCGTCGGCGATTTTCTGCACGTCGAACACGAAATCGGGGTACGTGTCGATCAGCACCGGCACGCCGCCGAGCATTTTGGTGAGTGCCTCGTACATGACGAAGTACGGGTCGAACATGATGACCTCGTCGCCGGGGTTGACTGTCGCCATGAGCAGCAGCATCAACCCGCCGCTCGTGCCGCTGGTGACGAACACTTTACGGTCGGCGTGTTTGTAATTTTCGTCGACTTCCTTCTGTAAATATTGCAGCAGCGGCGCGATTCCCTGCGTCGGCGAATAGCCGTTCTTGCCGCCCATGATCGCGTCGCACGCCGCCTGTTTCGCCGCCGACGGGACATCAAAATCCGGCTGCCCGATCGACAGATTGATCGGATTCTGCAACCTGGCCCCCAAATCAAACACCTTGCGAATCCCCGACGCCTCAAACGAAAACGCCCGCTCCGATAACCATTGCTTTGTCATATTGTGAATTTCTCAAAACGTTGTTGAAATGAAAATGAGTTTGTGAATATTTTTTGTTGAATTGTTTATTTTAATCGACGTGCGCGAAATGAAAAAAGTATCGCGGTAATTACAAGTAACATACCACCTATCCAAACAAGCGGTACGGCAAGAGCGTCAAACCGACTCTGAACCGCTGCCACCTGTGAAACAGCCCAAATTGTTGCTCCCGATATCATCAAGTTAATGGTTATTGTCTCAACTCTCATACTGAGTGCAAGATTACAAAATTGCCGTTCGGCATTTTCTTCGGTAACCATGACCCTGAAGCATTCTTCTCGTTGAGGATAATGCGCCCAATAGAGACAAAGCCATGAAAAAAAACTTGCCAAACCGGGGAAAACAAACACACCAAATTTTTTCACAGGTGAATCAGGGTCATCCGGCAACGACGACCAATAATAAATCACGTATCCCCACATCACCACGAGCAGCAAAAGCGCGATCACCTCAAGGACCATGTCAAATTTGGTCGGTTTGATTTTGATGACGGGGCGTGACATGGGATGAGGCTTTCATAAAATGACGCACTCTGTTTTCCATCGAAAATGGCAGCCCGGAGCGTCAGCGACGGGTTTCAGGCATCCATTCCAGTTTGTTTCGATTTGGGGAATTGTATTCAATGCAATGACGGACAAAAAACAACCGTAACATTTGCGGAACGGTGTAACCCGTCGCTTACGCTCCGGGCTGCCAATGAAAACAAACAGGGCATTGTTGTTGCACCAAGGAGCGAAAACTTCGTGATTCTTCGTGCCCTTCGTGGTAAAAATCATGCGGCGTTCCCGACCGCCGTTTCCTGTACCACGCCCCAATAAAATTATAACGCCCGCCAAAACCGGCGGCAATGGGCTGATTAGCCGCAAAATACGTCATTTTTCGACGACCGTGACGCTGAGCCTGTGCAGGGTCACGCCGACGTCATAAACGCCGGGCACTTCCCAGCCGATGTTCGTGCCGTCGAGCACGACGTCGTCGACGGTCGTTTCCGTGATGAAGCCCCGCTTGTGCGCGGTTTCAACGGCTTCGCGGATGTCGTTCAGGATGTCGCGCCGGATCGTCTGCCGTTTGCCGATTTCAACGGGCTTGTCGAGATAACGACGGCTACCCAGCGTATAAATGAAACTGCCGTTGGGCATGGCGAAATCCTGCGCCGCGTAATCGGGCACGAACTCGAACCGGCTGTCGAACATGCTGAGGCCGAACCAGACAAAATCGCGAAAACCCTTCGATTCCGCGTTCACGTTCTTCAAGTACAGGAACCACGAGAGTTGGGCCGCATGCACCGCCGGGTCCTGCGTGCCGTGCGCCGTGTTTTCGGTCAGTTCGAATTCGACCTCGACCCAAATCGCGGCGGCGTCGGACACCTTGACCGGCCTGGCGAAGGGCGACTGTTCCAGCAACAGGTGAACCCAGGGTTGGGACGGCGACGTGCGCGGCGCATCATATTCCTTCGACGCATGAACCGTCAGATTGATCGCCCCGGTCTTGCGGTCGAGCGTCACCGACTTACAATCGTCGGTCAGCGCGACGGTGTCGTCGTCAACCTTGACGCGGTCGAGCAGCCCCTTCGAATTCCATTGCGGCATGCGCCAAACGGGCGTCACGTCCTTCAGCCCGAAGGTTTCGACGCGTTCCGGCGCTCCGTGCGTCGCGCCGGTCAGCACGAAGCCTTGCGAAAATTTGGCATCTGCCAGCACTTCCCGCGATTTTTCCGTCGTTTCCTCCGCAAAAACAGGCATGGTGCCGCACAATACGGTCAACATGCCAACGCAGGACAGTTCGATGATTTTTCGCATGAGATCGGCTTTCGTTAAAAATGTTGAGGCGACAGGGTGATTTCCCCGTCACCGCGTACGACGACGCGGCGGATTTCGACGGCACGTCGCGCGGCCAGGTCGTATTCGACGATCGTGCCGTTGAGGCGGACGTCGCCATCGGCCACGTCGTATTTCGTCGGGCGGAAGGTTCGCACCGTTTCCATGACGCGGTCGATGCGGCGTCCGAGAATGCTTTCGAACGGCCCGGTCATGCCGACGTCGCACTGGAATGCCGTTCCGCCGGGCAAAATGGTTTCGTCGGCGGTCGGCACATGCGTGTGCGTCCCGAGCACCGCCGCGACGCGTCCGTCGAGGTGGCGCCCCATGAGCTGCTTGTCGCTCGTCGCTTCGGCGTGAAAGTCGAGCAAAACGGCGTCCGTATCGTCGGGAAAGGAAGCGAGGATGCGATCCGCCGCCGCGAAGGGGCAATCGACCGGCTGCATGAAAACCCGTCCCAGCAGCGAAAAAACGCCGACTTTGTGCCCGCGTGCCGTTTCGAGGAGCATGGCCCCCTTGCCCGGCGCGTCGAGCGGGTAGTTGCCGGGCCGGACGATTTGCGATTCCCTTTCGAGCGTCGGGAAAATCTCGCGGCAACGATAAGCGTGATCGCCCAGCGTGACGCCGTCGAGACCGCAACGGATCAACTCGTTGAAGATGACGCCCGTGATGCCCGACCCGCCCGCCGCGTTTTCCGCATTGGCCACGACCAGATCAAGCGACAGCTCCGACCGCAAACGCGGCAGCGTCCGCGCGATGATCCCCCGCCCCGGCGATCCGACGACGTCGCCGATCAACATGAAACGCAACAGATTGTGTGGGTCAGGGGATTGTGACATGGGAATGGGATGGAGTGAAAATCGGACGTGTTTTTATGATGCGTTCCCAGGCTGTTTGAACAATCCCGTGACGCCACGGAGCGGGATGACCATGGAAATGCCGGTGCCGGGGTCCTTGAGGTTGATGGCGTCGAAAATCGCCGAAACGATCGTTTCCGACATCGCGACCGGGACGACGTTGAGCACGAGTTCCTTTTCCGGTTCGATGGCGATTCCTAAAAAACTCGTGATTTCATGCAGGCCGCTGCCGCGCGCGTGCAGAACGGTCGCGCCTTGCGCGCCGGCCTGGCGACCGACCTTGATGACCTTTTCGGACCAGCCCTTATTGACGATGGTAAGAATGAGTTCGTAGCCTTCTTCAAGTTTCATAAAATCTTACTCCGATATGGCGGAATGGTTTTTCCTTTTCGTCCGTAATTTTTCGCGAAGTTCGGTGAGGGCCCCCATGGCCATGACGACCAGGATCGGCACCATGGCGACGATGGCCACGAATCCGAAGCCGTGCCCCATGCGGTCGCGTTCTTCGAGCGCGTCGGCGGCGCCCATCGCGACGACCAGCAGGAAGGTCACCAGCATCGGGCCGGTCACCACAGTGCTCGCGTCGTAGGCGATCGACGCAAAGGTGCGCGAGCAGAAAAAGCTCAACGCGATGATCAGCAGGTAGCCGGGAATCACGATCCAGAGAATCGACAGCCCGCACACGAGCCGCACCATGCCGAGGGCCGCGGCCAACGCGACGCCGCTCGCCAGCAGGGTCAGCAGCAGGCGTTTGGGGATCGCGCCGTCGGTGACGTCTTCGACCTGGTTGCCGAGTACATGCACCGAAGGTTCGGCCAGCCCGACCGCAAGCCCGAGCAGCAACGCCGCGGGAACGAGCGCCCAGCCGTGCCAGATGCCGGCCAGCGTCTTGCCGAGCTGTTCTGCGACCGGTTGAAACCCCGCTTCGACCGCCTGCAGGACCAGGATCAGCCCGATGACCGTCCAGATCGTGCCTTTCAGGAGCCGGGTTTTATATTCCGAGGGCACTTTCGACGGTCGCACGCCGACGAACCAGCCGATGACCATCAGCGGCACGATTCCGCGAAGCACCGTGACGGCCGTTCCGCCCATGCAAAGAAAATCGAGAATCAGTCCCCAAACGCCGGGACGAATCGCCGGCTTCGCGTCAGCGGGTTTAACTTCCGGCGCTTGTTTCTCAAGAGTCCCGTCAATCTGCGCATCAGCGACTTGTGCAACAGCGGGGAGCGGTTCGACGGCATTAACGTTCGCGCCGCCGTCGCCCCAAGCGATGCCCAAAAGCAGCACGCCGAGAATGGGGCCCATCGCAACGATGCCAAGCAGTCCGAAACCGTCCGAGGAGGCCGAACGCCCGGACAGGTTCGAGACGAATCCCAGCCCGATGGCCAAAAAGAACGGCACGGTCAGCGGCCCCGTCGCGACGCCGCCCGAGTCGAGGGCCAGCGGCACGAACGATTTCGGCGCCACGCACGACAAAATCAGCACCAGCCCGACGAGGCAGGCCAGCATTTTCGCCGGATGGATGTTCCAAACGATCCGCATAATGCCCGCGACAAGCAACACGCCGATGCCCGAGGTGACGATCAGCAGGAACAGCAGCGGCGAAGGCGCGTGCTCGCCCGTCGCGGCCTTGACGTTTGTGTTCAACACCGCGACGCTGGGATCGGCCGCGCAGGCGAGCGTCCCGATCAGGAACACGACGATCACCAGTACGGTCATGTTCGGCATGAAGATGAAACGGTTGCCGATCAGTTCGCCCATCGGGTTGAGACAGATTTGGACGCCGCGCAGGAAAAGGAAAAGCCCGATCCCGGCCAAAATTGATCCGGCGATCCAATGCGAGAACATGCCCGGCTCCATGAAGCCGGTCAGAAGCTGAAAAATCACAACCAGAATTGCGACCGGTGCAATGGGGGCAAACGCTTCCTTGATGCTGTCATACATTGATCGGTCCGACAAAAATTATATTGTGTGTTCGTAAAAAACCCGTTCATTAAATCAGAGCCCGAAGCGTAAGCGAGGGACAAGGTAGGGCGGTCTCGCCGAGACCGCCGCAGCATTGGGATACAACTGCATTTGTTCCAGCACGACCGCTCCATGTCTGCGCGGCTCTGATTTTTTGTCCCTTGCTTACGCGGCGGGCTCTGGTTTGCGGCGGTCACGGCGTGACCGCCCTACCTTATGTATCAATTCGTAAAATTCAACCCGTTAATTTTACCGGATATCGCCCCAAAACAAAAGGGCCGTTTCGGCGCGAAAATCACGACTCGCCGCCGGAAGAACGCTTCGCGCGGGGACGTACGAGCCGTCGTCCCTGGGCCGTGCTCGGGGCGCTGGTGCGCGGGTCGGCGGCCCCGTCGAGCGGATCGCCTTTTTTGATTTCGGCCAGCCGTTTTTCGCACTGCGCGACGTATTCGGACGAAACATCGAAGCCGAGAAATTTCCGGCCGAGTTTTTTCGCTACGGCCATGGTCGAACCGCTGCCGAGAAAGGGGTCGAGCACTTTTTCGCCGGGGTTGCTCGAAGCGCGAATGATCCGACCGAGCAACTGTTCGGGCATCTGGCAACCGTGCCAGCCGGCGCGTTCCTTGAACGTACCGCACACCCGGGCGAAATACCACACGCTCTGGTCGTCGTCGAAGCCGTTTGGAATGTCCTGCGGCCGCAAAATCCAGGTGTTGTCGGGAATGCGGCCCTGCGGATTGGCCCGTTTGTCGCCGTACACGAGCTGCCGGGCA
>JAVBQX010000203.1:0-3487 GCA_031548645.1 Thermoguttaceae bacterium | reverse complement strand
GTCGTTCCCGTGGAACTACTTCCGATAAAATCACTGCCAGCGCTGCCGATAAAGTTGTTGCTTCCGGAGCGATTGCTGTTTGTACCGGAAGTTGCGCCCGTGGTACTATCGAATGAAAACTGTTGCACATAATTTCCCGATGTTCCGCTGCCGGTATTTCCCTGCGAACCGGTGCTCCGACTTGAGGACGAGGTGGAAGATGACGAAGTCGACGAGGTCGTTGAACTTCCTGAAGTGCTTGTACGGCTTGTACTTCCCGTTGTATTGCTGGTCTGCTGGGCTAAAACGCCAGTGACGGAAGCGGCCAAAAAAGCCACGGTGATTATACCGTAAAAAATATAAGTTGCACGCATGGCGAAATCAATTCAACTTCAGTTATAAGAACAACTTAACGCAAAAGACGAGAGCGTCATCCGAAACCGACATCCACTATTAAATCCAACACCATGCACCGAAAAAAAGTATCGAAAAACTTCAAGATTTACACCACATTTTTCGCAAAAGCTTCAAAAATGAGGGCGATGCTCGTTGCGCCGGCATCGATATGTCCAACGGAACGTTCGCCGAGATTCTTCGCGCGTCCGAATTTTGCGACGTAACCCTTTGTCGATTCAGCTCCCTGTGCGGCGGCAAGGGCGGCGACATTGAGTGCGGTTTTCAAATCATCTGTCGCCTGCATGGCCTCGACGGCCGGGATCAGGGCGTCCATGAGCGTCTTGTCACCGACTTTCGCCTTCGTATGCTTGCTGACACCGGTCAGCCCCGCGGCAAACAAGGCAATTGCCGCCGCGCCGCCCAGCTCGTTGCTTGCCGCCGCATCGCTCATGCCCATAAAAAATGAGCCGATCAGGGAACTGGTCGAGCCGCAGTCTTCACACATGACGGCCCAGCCGGCATTATGAAGCGAATCTTTAAGTGATTGTTCCGACGGCGCTTCGGCAACGGATTTCGAAGCGGCGCGAATCGCCTTGACGATCGACGTGCCGTGGTCGCCGTCCCCGGTCGCCGAGTCAAGCTGGTTCAAACGGGCAACGTTGGCCTCGATTGATTCCGTTGCGGCCGAGAGCATTTTTTTCAATGTTTCATGATTCAATTGCGACATGGGGATTTGCTGCTTTGTGTTCAAAAAAATTATTAGTGGCATTGTACAAAAAACATGATATTTAAAATTCTACCTCTTTTTCGCTTTCATATCAATGATTTTGTCCATTTCCCCATGCGAAAAATTGCGTAAAAATGCCATCGCCGGCAGAATGGAATACTTTACTTGCGGAAAAACGCCATTTTTTCTATAATGCCGCATGTGTCTGGGGTCAGCAACATACTTTGTGGGATTCATTTATGAAACGCCATGTTATGAAAAAAATGATTTTTTCCATCGCAATATGTTTTCTCATGAGTGAAATAGCATTGGGGCAGACCCCGGACTTGCCGGCGTTGACGCTTCCTCAAACCTCTGACGATGCGCCGAGCATGGAAGAAATGCGCGGCAATGCCGAATTTATGCAAATTTACAAAATGCGAGGCGGCCTGATCCCGGCTTTTGAACCCGCACTTCCGCCGCAAAATGACAACGCTCCCGGCATTCCACCCCTCGTCGCCCCCTCGCATGGACCGTTGGATTCATCGCCGTCACCCACGGTGTCCGCCGTCGCCGTGCGGCAACTGGCGCAACTCGACCGCGATAAACGCCTGTTGCTTGACGATCTTCAAAACGCCGAAACCTGCGGCTATCGCGCCGCACGCTTTGTGTCGACAGCCGACCGTGACGTGCAAACGGCTTTTCAATCGGGGCAATACGTGCCGTCATCCTCCTGGTTTCATTGGGCCATTCATGGGGACGGTTTTTTCGTGCTCCGCAAACGGAGTACGCCCGCCGACGGTGACGCCTCGCCAAACCCCACCGACACGGAGCCGCTTTACTATACCCGGGCGGGACGCTTTGAATTGACCGACGATCGGAAACTCGCCCTCAAACATCACGGCGAAACTTATCTGCTGCAACCGGAAATTGAAATCCCGCCGTTGGTCGGCGACTATGATTTTCGCGCGGGGCAACTCCATATTACCTTGCCGGGCGGCGATCAAAAGGACCTCGGGGAATGGCAATTGGCCCGTTTCGATCACCCCGGTCATTTGTGCCGCGTTGACGGCGTCTTGTTTCAGGCGGAGCCGATCGGCGAAAAACCGACCATGTTCACGCCAACCGAAACGTCCGGCACGACGGTCCGCTCACGGGAATATGAAGCCTCCAACGTTGATTTTAAGGAAACGCTCCGCGACTATCGCACTTTGCATCAAATGCAATCGGCGATACTTGAAATAATGCAGAATGCAGAGTGCAGAATGCAGAATTGAGACAATTGGATGTGCAAGGCGAAATGGTTTCGCCCCAACTCCCAGCTCCACACTCCACACTTTCACGAAACCGCATCATGATCGGCAAAGAACAGATATTGGGCATCAATCTCATCCAGGACCCGGTTCACGGGTATATTCCCTTTTGCTCGGCCGAGGGCAACGAGCCGGGCGAGGTGTCCGAGCGCGACCTGATCGACTCGCCCTGGGTGCAGCGTCTCCGGCAGATTCACCAACTCCAGACCGCGTGGTGGATTTTTCCATCGGCCGAACACACGCGATTCCAGCACGTTTTGGGCGTCATGTACCTTGCCGGTCGGATGATCGAAAAGCTGTATCCCAGCCTGTGCGACGCCGGGCGCAAACTGGGCGAAACCGTCCCGAGCCTGCCCTGCGTCGAGGCCATGATGCGCATCGCCGCCCTGTTGCACGACGTCGGCCACGGGCCGTTCGGGCATTTTTTCGACGAGCATTTCCTCAAGCGTTTTTCGATTCCCGCGGGCGACGGCGAATCGAAGGTCACCATGACCCACGAGACGCTCGGCGCCGAAATCATCCGCCAGAAATTGGGAGACATGATCCGCCGCATCCGGCGCACGCCCAACGGACGGCTTGCCGATGACGAAACGCTCGACCCGGACCAGATCGCCTGGCTCATCGTGCGACCGAACGAAGCCGCCGACCGCCGGGCCAACCGCCCCCGATGGCTGCATCTGCTCCGCGCGTTGTTCTGCGGCCTGTACACGGTCGACAACATGGACTTCGTGCTGCGCGACGCCTTCATGTCGGGCTACAGTTCCCACTCGTTCGACATCGACCGGCTCATCCTCTATTCGTTTTTCACCGAAAAGGGACTCACGATCCACCAGCGCGGCGTCGCGGCCCTGACGAGGTTCATCACCGTCCGGGCCGAACTGTTCCGCGTCGTGTACTACCATCGCACGGTCCGCGCGATCGACCTGGCGCTGAAAGAGGCGTTCAAAATGTCCAAAGACCTGATCTTTCCCGGCAATCCGCTGGATCGGCTCGATGATTACCTGCACTTCACCGACTGGTCGCTGCTGGTCGACGTGGCGCGATGGGACCGTTCGGACGACCCGCGAAAACAGGCCGCCGCGCCGCTTTGGCA
>JAVBQX010000213.1:0-6878 GCA_031548645.1 Thermoguttaceae bacterium | reverse complement strand
GACGAAATCGGGCAAAATCGACTTGTGGCGGATGTCGATGATGTCGCAAATCCCCTGGCCGATGATGTGGTTGCTGATCGCGAAGCATTGCAGGCCTTTCGCGTTCATGAGTTCCCATTTTTTGGCGCAATAGTCGCCCTGCGAAAGGGCCTTGTCGATTTCGAAGTGATCGCCCCAACAGGCGAGCTCGACACCGTCGTAACCAAACGACTTGGCTTTGTCCAGCAGAACGTCAAAAGATAGATCGGCCCATTGTCCGGTGCAGAGGGTGACTGGTCGTCCCATGTTGAACTCTCCTTCAAAAAAATGTGGCGACATGAAAATACGTCATGCCATGCCGGTAATCAATTTTTGTTAAATCTCGATGAAGTTCGTCTTACCTTGGCCGTGATGACGCAAATGATTTGCTTCGAACGTCTTTGCCGCCGTGATAAGTCATAACGCCATTTTACCCAAACCGGGGGCGAATTTCAAACGGCGGCGCAAAAACTTTGTAAAAATCCATCTTCTCACCCGGAAAAACCGGCAAAACGACGTCATTTTGTGTGCGGGTTTCATTTGTCCGTGTTGCCAGCCCCAAGGATTGCTGAAAACGGTTCCGAAAGTACAATCGAACAACAATTCCACATAAACCAATTATCACCTACATCGCAATCAATGATTCGCAAATAATTATACATCAACACCTTCCATTTTTATTTTATCCACAGATTCACACAGACTTTCACAGATGATTTTTTAAAATTAATATCTGTGTTCATCTGCGAAATCTGTGGATAAAAAAAGGGTAATCGGGGGACGCTGATCTTTGATTTGTGGTTGTGACATTGCGCTGTCGTAGTAACCTGCATACCATGCACGAAAACACGAATTCCTTTTTCCCGACGGCCTCGCTCGAACAACTCCGGGCCCGGTCGACGGTCATCCGCCGCATGCGCGAATTTTTCGAATCGCGCGGCTTTCTCGAAGTCGAAACGCCGGTGCTTTCACGCGATTCGGTCGTCGATCGCTATCTCGAACCGTTTTCCGTTCCCGCCGGTGAGGGGCGGCCGTTTTACCTGCAAACCTCGCCGGAATTCGCGATGAAACGCATGATCGCCGCCGGGGCGGAGGCCATTTTTCAAATCGGGCGGGTTTTCCGGCACGGCGATTTCGGACAGATGCACAACCCGGAATTCACGATGCTCGAATGGTATCACACGGGCCACGATTACGCGGCGGGCGTCGCGTTTTTGAGCGATTTGACCGACGCCGTTCTCCATCGCGGCGAGGCAAGCGTCGTGACGCTCCGGCAACTGTTCGCCGAACACGTCGGGATTGACCCGCATCGAACGCGCTGCGAATCGCTGCGGGAATACGCGTGCAACAGCGGCATTACGTTTCCCGAATCGTTCGGGCTGGCCGAACACGATCGCGAAGACTGGGTCGACCTGATTTTTTCCGAACGCATCCAGCCGCTGCTCGGCAAGCGCGAGCCGGTGATCGTCACCGATTATCTCGCGTCGCAATCGCAGTTGGCCCGAACGCGAACCGTCGCCGATGCGTCCGGCGGGTTCGACGTTTCGGAGCGTTTCGAACTGTTCGTCGACGGGCTGGAACTGGCCAACGGTTATCACGAACTGCTCGATGCGGAGGTTTTGCTGGCCCGCAATCGGGCGACGAACGTCCTGCGAATCGCCGACGGCAACCCGCCGCTGCCGGAGGAAAGCCGTCTGCTCGACGCGATGCGGCATGGTTTGCCCCCCTGTTGCGGTTGTGCGATGGGGCTCGACCGCCTGGTCATGGCGGCCCTCAAAACGCGGAAAATCGCCGATGTGATCGCCTTTCCCTGGGACAGGGCATAGCGAAAATATTTTGAAAATATTTCCTTCTTCGCGGTTTTTCGGCAAATCTTGCCTTCGCTGCAAGTTGCGTGTTTTCCGGCATTTTTGACACCTGACTGTCAAAAATCATTTTGCATTTTCCGCAAAAAATACGCTTGCAAAACTCTTGTGATGCGATAAATTTTATTTTTACAGTAAAACCTTGCAAAAATTATTTCTACAGCTTTTCGATTCCCGTATGCTAAAATTGAAAAGCGGTGTTTGGAAAAGGTTTTGTTATCACGTCACGTTTGATTTTGGGAGGAAAACATCATGTCCATGTTCTGTTACCAGTGCGAACAAACCGCCAAGGGAACCGGCTGTGCGGCCGGGGGTGTTTGCGGAAAAGACGAAGCCACCTCGAACCTTCAGGACCTGCTCATCCAGGTGACCAAGGAAATCGCCTATGCGATCGACATTGCCGGGCGGAAGGGCGTCCGCGACGAATCGGTCGACCAGTTTATTTTGGACGCCCTGTTCACGACGGTGACGAACGTCAATTTCGACGAAGCGAAGATCATCGAACTGATCTGCCACGCCAAGAAGATGCGCGAGTGCATCATGTCGCTGGCCTCGACGACGAAAGATCCAGAACTGGCCGCCTGCTCGGTCCGGCTTTCGAGCAGCGCCTGCGAAACCCGCGACGCCATGCTCAAACAGGCCGAACGCTTTTCCTTCCAGAAACGCATCGATGAGTTCGGCGCGACCGTGGCCGGATTGCAGGATATGATCCTGTTCGGGCTGAAAGGCGCCGCAGCTTACGCCCATCACGCATGGGCCCTCGGCCAGCGGGATGACAAACTCATGGCCGATTTCGCGCGGACGATGGCCATCCTGCTCGACAACCCGACCGACGTCGACTACCTGCTCAGCGAAGCGCTGCGGGTCGGCAAGATCAATCTCCGCGCGATGGAACTGCTCGACGCGGCGAACACTGGCGCCTACGGCAAACCGGAACCGACCAGCGTGCGCGTCACCCCGGTCAAGGGCAAGTGCATCCTCGTTTCGGGCCATGACCTGAAAGACCTTTACGAACTGCTCGTGCAGACCGAAGGCAAAGGCATCAACGTTTACACGCACGGCGAAATGCTGCCGACGCTGGCCTATCCGAAGCTGAAAGCCTTCCCGCACCTGGTCGGCAATTACGGTGGCGCGTGGCAGGAACAGATCAAGGAATTCCCGGAATTTCCCGGCCCGATCCTCATGACGACCAACTGCATCCAGCGGCCGCGCGATTCGTACGTCAACCGGATTTTCACGACGGGGCTGGTCGAATATCCCGGCGTCGAACACATCCCGGCGGTCGACGACGGCCCGAAGGATTTTTCGCCCGTCATCAACGCGGCATTGGCCGCGCCCGGTTTCGCGGATGACGCCAAACCGGAACAGCGGATCACGGTCGGCTTCGGCGCCGATGCGGTGCTCGGCGTGGCCGGCAAGGTCATTGAGCTGGTCAAGGCGGGCAAAATCCGGCGGTTTTTCCTCGTCGGCGGTTGCGACGGCGCGAAGCCGGGCCGGAATTACTACACGGAACTGGCCCAAAAAATTCCGAACGATTGCGTCATTTTGACCCTGGCCTGCGGCAAGTTCCGCTTCAACAAACTCGACGTCGGCGACATCGACGGCATCCCGCGTTTGCTCGACGTCGGGCAGTGCAACGACGCGTATTCCGCGATCCGCATCGCCGTCGCGCTGGGCGAAGCCTTCGGCTGTTCGGTCAACGAATTGCCGCTGTCCATGATCCTGAGCTGGTACGAACAGAAGGCGGTCGCCATTCTCCTGACGCTGCTTTCGCTCGGCATCGAAGGCATCCGCCTCGGCCCGAGCCTGCCGGCCTTCGTTTCGCCGGAAGTGCTCGGTGTCCTGGTCAGCCAGTTCAACATCAAGCCGATCACCACGCCGGACGAAGACCTCAAGGCGATTCTCGGTTGAGGAACGTTTTGCCCGGAAAAAAGGTAGGGCGGTCACGCCGTGACCGCCGCCGATCCATAAAAAAACGAGCTGTGATCTGTGATCACTGAATTTTGAATTCAGTTCAAACCACTACTGGATGTTCCTTTTTCACCACGTTGACCGTTTCCGCGAACGGTCATTCGACCATCGGCCCCATCATCAATCGTGACGAAAAAGTATTCGTAACCTTCATCCGGTTTGTCCTTGATTTCCGGTTTCGATTCCTTGTCGACGGTTTGATGGAAATCATCATTTGAAAATTTCTTGTCAAATTCTTTGATTTTGAAAAGATAACAATTATCGGACGGCCCGAAATCCCGTATGGCACTCATTTCTCTCGTGTAGGTTGGCAACAATGTTTCAGTGTCGATTGCGATTTCATACTGACTTTCAGCCATGGAACGGGATGCGGCATATCCGAAAAGATAAACGTTCTTTCCTTCAAATTCCCCTTCTCCAAGATAACGAATCCCGCGTTTTTGGAAAAGCTCTTCCATTTGATCCTGATCGGTCTCGACGCAGGAAAACGGATCAAGAAAACTCAGGTGTTTTTCCTTGATGTTTTTCAAATCGCGTTCATTGTAATACGGTTCTTTGTCCTTGTCGTTTTTCACATAACACCATTCCCGACTCCCGTCACAGCCGACGAAAAACGTGCACTTGCTATGAAATCTTTCATCAAGACCGGGATCGGAAAAGCTCATCACATCAGAAATATCGACATACCATTGATCGTTTCCCTGAAAACGAAATAGTGTCGTATTCCTGCGGGTTGTGATTTTGTCCTGATATTTGGAAGCGGTTTTTAATTCCACCGCATATTCCGCCGATTGAAGACTGCGACGTTTTAGCCAGATTTTTTCGACCAGTTCCGCCGGATACGGTTTCGCGTCCTTTTCCAAATCTTTCATTATTGGCATCCCTTCCAGGAGGTTCACGTTGCCACCCGTCGCAAACGTATAAATCACCGGCTCGACCGCCGGCCCGTTTGCACTCTTAAAATTCCTGTAATTCTTGGAATTGATTCCCAATACATAGGTTTTGCTTTCTTTCAGCTTGACGGGCAAAACGCAAGTTCGTTTATCGAGCCATTTCGATTCACCGGTCGTTTCGGGATATGTGTCCCCACCGCCCGTCCAGGAAAAACCGTCGGTGTTCATGTCGCGATCAAAAGTCACACGCAGTTCTTTCACGGTGTCGGCGTCAACGTCCGTCGCACCGTTCGCGGGCTCCATTTTCACGATCTTCGGGGCGGCTTTTCCAGCGGCGCTCAATGAAAGCTGACCTTTTTCCATGTGTTCTTCGAACAGTTTTTCGTTCAGCGCTTCGACCTTGATCAATTCCAATTGCGGAATCTTTTCAAACACGCTTTTCAGCCCATCCTCGTCGTTCGTGCAGATGCCGCCGATGAGCCGTCCATCTTCCGGCCAGGTGCGGAAATAACCGGTCGCGACTTTTGTTTGAAACAAGGTCTTGTTGAGCATCTCCAGCAAGGCCACAGGAGTTTGCGGCTTGAAATTTCCCTTCCCCGCGAAAATGAACAGGTGCGTGTGCCCGGCTTCATCCGGCGTGTGCCAACCCGATGTGTCGCGATTCATTTTCATCCCGCTGTGCTTCTCAAAAACCTCCGCGGTGAGCGCCCCGATTTTGACGAGCTGGAGTTCCGGGATTGATTCGATCACTTCTTTGAGTCCGCCGGGATTGTTCGTGCAGATCCGGCCGATCAATTTCATGTCCTTGTCCTGCCCGGTCCGGAAATAACCGGTCACGACATCCTTTCGCTGGAAAAGCGTCTCGTTGAGTTTGTCGAGCAGTTCCTGCGGCGTTTGCGGGTCGAAATCGCCCGCCGGTTCGAAGATCGCCATGTGCGTGTGCCCCACGTTGTCCGGCGTTTTCCAGACGGTCGTTTCCTTTTCCGAGTCCCACCGCGCGACGGCTTTCATGAAAGCGGCTTCGAAATTTTTGAGGCACGTTTCGCGATTCCCCTTGACGAATCCGCCGCCGCCCGCATTGAACCAGCGACCGTTTTCGTTGGCCAGCAACCGCGTGTTGTATCGTTCCTCCGGCTCGATTTCCGCAATGACCATGGCGTCGCGGTTTTTATAAACGAGCACTTTCAGGATTTTCGCGTTTCGCATTGATTCGCGCGTTTCCGGCGTCATGCCTTCAATCCATTCGATCATGTTTTTCGGAATCGTTTGCATTCGCGTGTATTGCGCGATCTCGTTGATTTTATCCGGGTTGTCGCTTGCGATGGCCCTGTTGGTCAGGGCATAAGCCGCTTCCGGCGTGGACAGGTCCACGGCGTCCGGATAATCGGATACGTTTTTGTCGACGTCATACACCTTTACTTTATTCTCCGTTGCAGCCGAGGTGCTGAACGTGTAAGCCACCGGCGTGACGGGAATGCCGCTTTTGCTTTTGAAATTTTTGAAATCCCTGGCGTTGATTCCGAGTCGATAATTCCAGTCCGGCTTGAGCTTGACCGGCAGGACGCAGGTGCGTTTATTGATCCATTTCGGTTTGCCGGTCGTTTCGGGGAACGTTTCTCCGCCGCCGGTCCAGGAAAAGCCGCTCGTGTCCATGTCGCGATCGAAGGTCACCCGCAGTTCTTTCACCGCGTCAGCGTCAACGTCCGTTGCGCCGTTTGCGGGCTCCATTTTCACGATTTGCGGGGATTTCGCGGTTGGTTTTTGATTGGGATTTTTCATCTCCTGGCAAAACGCGAGCCCCGCGCTGAAAATTAACGCCAGCGTCACGACGGTGGCGGTCCAGAGTTTGGGGGAACCGGCGGGTGGAAGGTTCGGGCGGTCGGCGAAATCCAATATTTTATTGATGCGTCGCATGATTTTTTCCTTTCGGGAGAGGAACTGGAACGCCGGTTTGAATTTTTCACCGGCGGCCAGTTTGAGCAATGTTTCGGAGTAATCCCCGGGCGAAACGGTGCCCCGGGACAGCACAAGCAGGTCGCACGCTTCATCGGCCAGCAGGTCGCTTTGCCAAAGAGCGAGCCAAAAGAGCGGATGCCAAAACAGCAGCGTTCCGCACAGACGGCAAAACAGG
>JAVBQX010000120.1:0-11222 GCA_031548645.1 Thermoguttaceae bacterium | reverse complement strand
CAAGGATCCGATCGGCTCGAAATATTACCGCTTCCAGGAGGAGGAATACGCCATCCTGCGCATGCTCGACGGCACGCGGAGCCTCGACGAGGTCAAGGACAAATTCGAGGCCGAGTTCCCGCCGCAGAAGATCACGCTGGAAGAGTTGCAGAGTTTCATCGGCCAATTGCACCAGAGCGGGCTGATCGTCGCGGGCGTGCCGAACCAAGGCCACCAGCTCAAAAAACGCGGCGACAAGAAAAAACGCCAGATGCTGATCGCCTCCATGTCGAACATCCTGGCCGTTCGCTTCAAGGGGATCGACCCGGACAGGATTCTGAACTGGCTGGAGCCGAAATTCCGGTTCATGTTCCACCCCGTCTTCGTCTTCATCGTCATGGCGACCTGCCTGACGGCCCTGTCGCTGATCGTCGTCGAGTTCGACTTCTTCCGCTCGAAACTGCCGGCCTTCCGCGAGTTTTTCGGCGTCAAGAACATGTTCATGCTCAGCTTGACGCTGGCCTTCACGAAGATCATTCACGAGTTCGGGCACGGCATCACCTGCAAACACTTCGGCGGCGAATGCCACGAAATGGGCTTCATGTTGCTCGTCCTGACGCCCTGCCTTTACGTCAACGTCTCCGACTCGTGGATGATCCCGAGCAAGTGGAAGCGGGCCATGATCGGCGCCGCGGGCGTGTATATCGAGTGTTTCCTCGCGTCGATCTGCACCTTTTTATGGTGGTTTTCGCAGCCGGGGCTGTTTAACTACCTCTGCCTGAACATCATGTTCCTGTCCTCGGTCAGCACGATCGTTTTCAACATCAACCCGCTGCTGCGCTACGACGGCTATTATATTTTGTCCGACCTGCTCGAAATTCCGAACCTCCGCCAGAAGGCGACGAAAATTCTCTCGAAAAAAGCGATGGAATGGTTCCTCGGGATGGAACAGCCGGACGATCCATTCCTGCCGAAACGCAACCAGGGGCTGTTCGCCGTTTACACCGTCGCGGCCGTCTGCTATCGCTGGGTCGTCATGGTCTCGATCATTTTCTTCATTTACAAGGTCTTCGAACCGATCGGGCTCAAGGTCATCGGCCAGGGCATCGCGGCCATGTCGCTGTACGGGCTGCTGGTCATGCCCATCGTCAAAATCGTCAAGTTTTTCTGGGTTCCCGGGAGGATTTACAAAGTGAAACGCGTCCGCTTCTTCGCTTCGCTCGCCGTGTTGTGCGGCATCATCGCCTTTATTCTGGCCTACCCGTTGCCCTATTGCATTTACAGCCCGATGACCGTCACGCTGCAACGCGACGCGGCCCAAATTTACGCCCCGGCCAAGGGCGGCACGCTCGTCGGCATTCACGTCAAGCCGGGCGAAACCGTGCCGAGCGGCAAGACGATCGCTTCGCTGGAAAACAAGGAATTGCGGCAGGAACTCAACGCCGTTTCCTGGCGCGAAATCATCGCCGTCAAGGAACTGGAGCTTCTCGGCCTGCAAGCCATCGACGACTCGAACGCCGCGTCGAGCATCCCGGCCAAGCAGCGGGAGATCGAAACCTACCGGACGCAAAAACACGAACTGGAAACCGAAGTCGCCAAGTTGCGGCTCGTTTCACCGATCGCGGGCACGGTCATTCCGCCGGAATGGCGTCCGAAACGCGAGCAGTCGGAACAGGTCATGCTGCATTCGTGGTGGGGGACGCCGCTGGAAGATCCGAAGAATCTCGGTGCGACCCTGGAACCGGGCACGCTCATCTGCGAGGTCGGCGACCCGAAACGCGTCGAAATCGTCATCGTGACCAACCAGTCGACGATCGGTTTCATCCAGAAAGGACAGCAGGTCGAATTGAAATTCGAGGAACTGCCGGCCGAAACCTTTCTCGGCGAGGTCACCGACATCGAATACCGAAAGATGAAATCGATCCCGACGCAGCTTTCGACCAAAGGCAAAGGCGAAGTGCCGACCACCACGAAGGACGGCATCGAAGAACCGAGTTCGTCCTCGTTCCGCGTCAACGTCATGCTGAACAACGACGACCGCCTGATCAAGGTCGGCATGACCGGCCGCGCGAAAATTCACGTCGCCCCGCAAACGCTCGGCTTCCGCGCCTGGCGAACCATCATGGAAGTCTTCAATTTCAAACTTTAGAAAATGGCGTCAGGCGGGTTCGTTTCCGTCACGTTTTTTGCATCGCTGACGGAAATGATTTCCCATCGACGCCAGCGCGAACGCCGCGAGAATCATCAGGCAGAGCATCGCCGGAACGCGATATCGCAGCGACGACACGAAAATTACGTGCAGCATCGTGAGGTAAACCGCCGGCAGCATCAGCAGGGCGTATTCGAAGCCGCGGCGACAGATCATCCAAAAACCGGCCAAGGCCAGCAGCAAAATGGGCGTATAGGTCAGGAACACGCCGAGCCGGATCGACAGACTCGAAAAGGCGGGTTCGTTCGGCCACAGGTTCCAGATGCGAAAAAATTTCACGACCGCCAGTTCGCACACGCGCCCGGGATTTTTTTTCGCCCAATCCACGGCGGCCTTTTTGATGCGTTCGTTGACGCGGTATTCGTAAGTGTCCCTGGAACCGGGGGTCGGATGTTCGCGTTCGAGCCGCCGGAACTCGTCCGCAAAGGCCATGTCGCTCGCCCCGGTCGCGGCCGGACTGAGACCGTCGTACAGGCTGGGGCCCATCTGCAAAGTCGTCGCGACAAAACGGCCCGTGACCTGGTAATTTCGCACCCACCACGGCGTCATGCACAATACGAACACCGGCACGAAGATCGCCGCGATCACCAGTCCCCGTCGCGGGGCGGCTTCAGATTTGGACGAAATATCGACGAGTTTTCTTAAAATCGTCGAATACGCAAAGTATGCAATCAACAGGAACAGCCAAAAATACAGCCAGCTCGGCCGGAAATAAACCGTCACGGCGGACAGCACGGCGAACCAGACCGAATACAGGGCCGCCTGTGATTTTCCCGTTGCACGAATCGCGGCGACAAAGGCGGACAGTTGCCCGATCATGACCAGGCAGAAAGGCGTTTCGGCCAAAACCCAGACGCTGGTGATCATCGTGCAGGGTTCGAACGCGGCGAAAAACGCGGCCCAAAACGCGACGCGGCGGTCGCGGAACAATTGAAACGCAAAAGCCCCGACCGCGGCGACAAGCAGCGAACCGATCAGGGCGTTTTCGACGCGTGCGGCCATCACGGGAGGTTCGCCGCCGTACAGCCAAAACAGCGGCGTCAAAACGAGCGGGTAACCCGGCATCCGGAAAACCTGCCAGTCTTCGAATTGATAGGACCGGTCATGCGAAATCGCTTCTGCAAGCCACCAGTACGTCGCGCTGTCGCCGAAATATAATCCCGAATCATCGGTAATCCGCGACTGCCAGTAATAAGCCGCCCCCAATCGCAGGCCGAACGCCGCGACGACGAGCAGTACCAATATCCCAAGAAAATGAAAACGCTTGTGTGTCATGGGATCAGCTTTTACAATCGGGTGGCAATGTTATTTCACTTGATTGGCATCGTGGATAACTATTTCGTCACCACAATATACCTTGAGGCATTGGCAAAAACAAGGGATTATTCGCCGCCAAAACGATCGCACTTCCTGCGATTATTTTTCTGAAAAAAATTTCTTTTTGCCGCAAAATTCCCTTGACACGCCGATCCTGTTCCGTTACCATGATAACATGTGTTACTTAAATAACAGGATTTTCGGTCATGAAACGCAAAAATCATTTTGAATTGGGGATGCGCGAACGCCAGCTCGTGGAAACGGTTTATCGTTTGGGCGAGGCGTCGGTTTCGCAAGTGTTGGAATCGCTGGACGACAGGCCGAAGCCGAGTTATTCGACCGTTCGCACGATTTTGAACAAACTCGTGCGCAAAAAAGTGCTCGCCTCGAAGCGGGACGGGATACGCTTTCTTTACCGCCCCCGCGTGCCGCAGGAACAGACACAGACCAGCGCGATGCTCGAACTGGTCGACTCGCTTTACGACGGTTCGGTGATGAACGCTCTCGTGTCGCTGCTCGATCTTTCCGGGCAAAAACTCAGCGATGCGGATTACGACCGTTTGACGAAGCTCATACACAATGCCAAAAACGAGGGACGCTAAAAGCGTCAAAGAACATGTCAAGCAATTTTCTCCTGATTCTCGTATTCGGCACGCTGCCGCTGTTTTTGCTGACGGGCATGGCCGTTCGAATGTTCCGCGACAAACCGATCGAGCGAGACATCGTGTTTCGCCTGCTTTTCGTCATGTTGCTGTTGCTTCCCTGCGCGGGATTGCTGGTGCCGCGTTGGGCGACCATGCCGCTTGAGCGTGAAACGGTGACAGATTTTGAACCGCCCCGCGTGCTTTCTCCGCCCGAAGAATCGCCGATAAAACCGATTGACGAACCGATCGTTCCGGAAAGCGTGACGCCGATTTCATCTCCGCCGATGATCGTGCGGGAGAATTTTCCGGTAGTCGGGAAAACAAATCTTTCGGATAGCTTCGTAACGCCGTCATCGGAACAGACATCGCCTATCGAGATGGAAACACCGGCGGAAAACATCGAGATTTCCGTTGTTGCAGTTGCGACGGTTCAGAAAACCCCCTTGAGTTCCCAAGCCGCACAGCCGGAACAAAAATTCTCGTTGAAGCAATTGCTGTTCGATTGGGGAGCGTTCGCGTGCCTGGTGATTTGGCTTGCGGGAATGTTGCCGGGGCTGTTTCTGCTGATTCGCAGCCGTGTGATTTACGCCACGATTCTCCGAAACGCGGAGCCGCTTTGCGATTGGCGTTGGGTCGATCTTTGCAAAGAACTGGAAGCGACATTGCAACTCAAACGGCCGGCGCGTTACCGCGTTTCGCAAAACGTCGGCGTTCCGCAAGTGGTCGGACTTCGCCAGCCTACGGTGCTTTTGCCGCGGCACCTGGTGGCGGAAAAACCGAATCGCGCGATCTTGATTCATGAACTGGCACACATCCGCCGCAACGACATCGCCTGGCAGTTGCTGATGAGCGTCACGTGCATGATGTATTGGTTTCAGCCGCTGGTCTGGTATTTCGCCGCCGCGATGCGAAACGCCCGCGAGGAGGTTTGCGACAACGACGTGTTGCGATTCGGCGAAAAAGGCTCGGAATATGCCGCGGTGCTGCTGAATTTGAGTTCACTGATCGAACGCGGCTATCGCTTGCCGGAACGAATCGGCTGTGCCGTGACGATGCCACCCCATAAAAATCAGGTTGAACGGCGAATCCTTTCGCTACTCGACCCCCACCGAAAGCGAGGACCGATTCCCATGAAAACGAAACTTATGATGATCGTCGGCATGAGCGTTGCCGCATTGTTTTCCATTGCGATTTGTCCGGCGTTCGAAACGAAACAGAAAAATCAACCGTTGCCCCTGTCGGAAACGGAACAAGTCGTCGCCGCGGAAAGCGATACGAATGACGTCACCGATCCGCAATCGATCGGCGTGCAGGAAATCCCGGCCCTGAGTGTCGGAGAATCGAACGTCGCAATACGCGGGCTTGTACAATGGGAAGACGGGACGCCGGTCGCCGGGGCGGATGTCACCCTTATTACAACCGCCGGGCAGCAATTCGACCTGAAATCCGATACGAAAGGCCGCTTTCTCATTCAAACATGCTCGAACAGCCGCTGGAATCAAAACATGCGGATGATCGCCAAAGCGAAAGTCGAAGGCAACGATGAAACCCGCATCGGCATGGCGAAAACGAACAAGGACGACAAGGAATACGTCATCACGTTGCAGGAAGGGCGGCGAGTCAATGGAACCGTGACAACCGCGTCCGGCAAGCCGCTGGAAGATTTTTACGTCGGCACGTCAGAATACGGTTTTTCCCGCATGACCGGCACCGACGATTTCGCATTGTTGTTACCAGTTGGTGATGTTCCAGAACGCATTTACGCTTGGGCAGATGGCGAGGGATTCGCTTACAAAATTTTCAAGAATGAAAAAAATCGTGCGGACTCGGAAAACGACCCGCTTTATGTTGAGCTTGACCGGCCGGTTGCCATGACGCTTGAAGGTGCGGCGCCGCTGACGATCGAAGCGATTGACACCGACGGCAAGGCCCTTGCTGGGATTGATTTCGACGTTTGGGGAATCGCACCCCCGGCTTACATGGTCAACGGAGAACTGAAAACGCCACAACCGATTCGATTGCCGAGACCGGTGCGAACCGGTGAAAACGGCGTCGCGACGGTCGGGCATTTTCCGGCTTGGGCCAGTGGGCGGCTCACGATTTCGCCAGTTCAATTTTTTGACGGGCCGAGCCGTTATGTGCGAACCAGGGAATTTTGGCCGACCTTCGAGGGGAAGTTGATGCGTCTCGTGCAGGAGTTCATTAAAACCGTCCCGTTTCGCGGAACGGTGCGTTATCCCGACGGCACGCCGGTCGCGGGCTTGAAAATCAACGCCGAAGGACAGGGCATGACGCTCAATGACCGATGGAACGTGACGACCACCGATGCCGAGGGAAAATACGAATTCCTGCTCCCGCCGTACCAGTGGTACGTGATGGCGGCCAAGCCGGGCGACGATTGGGCGTTCCCGATGCAGGACGGTTTCGCGATTCTGCCGGGCGAGCCGGTCGAAGCGTTCGATGTCGTCATGGAACCGACGACGAAAGTCACGATCAAAGTGCTCAGCGAACCGGAGCGAACGCCGCTTGCGAATCGCAAATTGTCGCTCACTTTCACCGGCAGGAGCGATCACGGAATTGAACGGATCGGATTGGCGCAGGTCCCGGAAAATTTTCATTTCCCGATTTATCGCGGAATGCAGGCCAGCCAGGCACCCAGCGCACCATGCGGAAACTACACGACGGACGTGGATGGAAACGTCACCGTCTCGCTGGGAAGCGGTTGTTACCAGTATCGCTTGGAAGACGCCCGTGAACATGATCAGTTCGGGGCGGTCAGCACGTTTGAAATCAAGTATGATCCGGAGCACCGCGAAACGGTTCGCGAAATTCTCGTCCCGAGCGGGGAGGAAAGCCTGTTTTCCGGGACGGCTCTCATTCAAACAAGCGACGGAATCTGGCAGGGCGCCGCTGGATTGGAAGTGTCGTTCAGTGATCCGCCGATGACTTATCCCGGCAAGAGCGGCAAACAAAGTTACGCATTTCCTGCCCCCAAAACCGATGCTGGGGGAAAATTTTCCTTCACCCGCGCGAATCGGACCATTCGAGTCCTTGTTTATGACCGCAAAGCCGCGCAGGCCGCTTACGCCACGGTTCCGGCGAGTCAACATGAGATGGAAATGAAACTGCAACCGCTCGTTTCGATCACCGGGACGATCGTCAATCTGGAAACCGGCGAGCCGCTCAAGGGAATTGCGATGGAATACCGGTTTCGCTATGAATGCGACGGCGGCATCAGTTGCGGGCGCAACACGATGAGTACGCCGGCAAGCGAAAAACTGTTTTGTCAGAATGTCATCACGGATGCAAACGGCCGGTATGTCATCAACGACCTGTTGCCGGATCAAACGTACGACCTGCATTATGACCGTTCCGTCGAAACGCGGGAACGCTCCGATTTCTGGCAGATCGGCGGGTTCCGCACCCCGAAAACGCCCGACGCCAAACCGTATGACGTCGGCGAAATCCGCGTCGCTTCGCTCAAGCCGATCGGCGTTCAGAATGTTGATCCGGTCGCTTTACGTCGCGAGGGTGGTGACGAAGGAAGCATCGCCGGCAATCTTCGCAGTGCGCGGGGAAAAACCGAACCGGAATACGCCTGGAGCCGGATCGACAATTACAAAATGGCGATCCTCGGGCTGATCGAACAGGATCAATTGGACGCGGCAAAAGTGGCGGCGACGGAAATGGTCGAACTGGTCGATGAGACGCGAAAGGCCTTGCGGGCCAAAGGGGAGCAAATCCACAAAGGGCGTTTCGATGATGAATTGTACGCCGTCGCGACGGCTTTTGAAGCGAAAGGGGAAAAGGAAGCCGGGGCGGAAGTCCGCAAGCATCTTGAAGAACTGAACGACATGAAAATCCTCTGGCAAAAAGTCTACCGTTGCCAGCCTGAAGAACTTGACGGACTGATCCATGAAATCGAAATGAAAGTCGACGAAAACAACCGTGGCAATATGATTGTCAATCTGCTTCTCAACGTTCACATGCCGCTTGATGAAAAACTTGTGAAGATTCGTGCGCTCGCGGACGTCAAGGCGAAAATCCAACTGCTTTTGAGCCTCTCCGATGATTTTCGGCGGGAAGGAAACGGAGCCGTGAGCGACGAACTTGCGGATGAAGCGGTTGCCTTGCTCAAAAATCTCCCGACGGCGGAGGAACGCGCGACGCTTTGGAGATATGCCATCATGACACTGGAACGCCGTAAAAATATGGAGTTTTTGCACCAGGCGGCGGTTGAAATGTATGAACAGGGGCAACGCAATCCCATCACGTTTGACAAGCCGGCTCCGGAAATCGATCTTGAAAAGGCAGGCATTCCCGGTTCG
The DNA here is from genome assembly GCA_031548645.1 of Thermoguttaceae bacterium. Taxonomy (GTDB): domain Bacteria; phylum Planctomycetota; class Planctomycetia; order Pirellulales; family Thermoguttaceae; genus WRMR01. The sequence goes on along the minus strand of JAVBQX010000120.1, from coordinate 2,745 downwards.
GAAGAGCGCCGGAAACTTACGGAATATGTCAGTCCCTTGTTCATGTCATTATTGGAACGAACCTCTCCGTTGAGTGTGCTGGTGAAAACCGGCGAAAAGGAAAAGGCGTTGAAACTGGCCGATGAAATCGCGTCCTTCAAAAACGTCATCTCAAAAGAACAGCTCGTTGCCAGCGGTTTTCGCGGTTTTCTCGAAGGTTCTCTTGCCGAATGCGCCGAAACTTATGCCGATTGCGGCGAAACCGAAAAGGCGAAGGAACTTTGGCGGGAAGTCCTGGATTTGGTGGCCGCGGGTCCTGATGCGGAATATCACTCAAGCGTGAGTTGGCCGGTCGTCATGCGAATGCGGAATCCTTTGTTCAAGGACGACGTTCGGAAGCTTTGCCTGCAAACGATTGAAGAAATGAAAACGTATGAAGACGAGAACAGGCCGGAATTGACGATCTTCCGGCGAATTGACAATGTCCAGTCACGCGCTCACGTCCTTGCCCGATACGGTTTCACGGAGGATGCCAAACGTGCGCTGGACGAACTTTGGGCCACGATCCAAAAGACCGTGTCCGAGCCCGGGCAGCTTGACGGGTATCGCGCCAACATCGCCGAAGGCTATGCCAACGCCCATCTCGCCGACCAGGCGAAGCAACTCGCCGAATCAATCGAAAACGAAGAATTGCGAACCACGACACTGCAAAAGATTTCGCTGCCGTGGAATTGGTGAGTGAGAGAGTTTCAGCGGACCGCCCTTTTGGCAGGACGGTCACGCAATGAGCGAACTTTGTTTTTGGTGGATTATTCGGCGCCGCCGGCCATCCTGGCGAGATAGGATTCCTGCAATTCCCGGATGTGGCGGTCGACGTCGTCGAAGTAGTTGAAGTGTTCCCATTCGACGTCGATGATGCGTTCGAAAATATTGGCCGTCACCTGGTCGCCGTGGTCACGGCAGATTTTGATGAACTCGTTGTACTTGGCGATGGTACCGTCCTCGACCTTGGCGTCGAAGGCGTAAATCTCGCGAACGTCCTTCGCGACGGTAACCCGCTCCGAATGCGCCGTGCAGGGATCACCGTTCAGGTCCTTGATCCGTTCCGCGAAGGCTTCCGCGTGTTTCATTTCGTCGATGGCGATTTTCTTGACGACCGTGGCCAGCTTCCCGTAATCGGCGTCATCGAGAAAATAATGCTGGTTCATATACTGGTGAATCGCGTACAATTCCATGCAGCGGGCCATGTTCAAAACATCAACGACCTGGTTGCGTTCTTCTTTTTTCGACATCTTTCTTTCCTCTCTTGGGGGGGCTGTATCGTGTCCGACCGGGTGCCTCGGCAGACCGGCCAATGATTACTGGTATTATAGTCTATGAATGCTTGCATCTTCGGCCCCGGTTTCAGAATTGGCCGATAATTTCGTAAAATTTATCATAGCGGCAAGAATTTCAGGATTTTTAATGCACCATTTGACTGATGATTTTGTCCGTCACGTCTTCTGAGAGAATATTTTCGGGCGGACGATAATCGAAAATCGTTTCGGAAATATTCCCGTCGTGCAAAACCCGGTTGTAGAAAAGGAGATAGGCGAACGGTTCACCGGCGGTTTCCGTTCCGTCCGCGGACCAGAAATAATCAAACCGGAAGGGAAACCGGTCATCGACGCCAATATATATGTCAATGGCCGTCGGCGTATGCTTGGGAATGCCCGCTCCCCCGCCTGTCATTGCCGTCACAATCTCGGGTTTGAGCCGGCCGCGAATTTTCCAGACCGCGATGGCGCTGTTTTTTTCATTGATTTGTGTTTTGACCGGCGAATCAAGAAAAACGTATCGATTTCTGATCTCACGAAGCATTCCAGAGAGCCCCCCCATCCCGAACATGGAGCCGACTTCCGTCGGAATATCGTTACGACCTTGTTTTTCGATGGCTTCCTGGAGACGTTTAATTTCGATGTACTCCAGCCGTTTTGAATTCTCTATCGAAAAATAGCGATAAATGAACTTGTAAGTATTGTCACAAACTATAGTTATAGAATTATTGGTGTCGGTGTCACTGGCGTCGGCCGGCGGCTGGACCTGCAAATCAAGGCGGAAGCGTGTCGCCCCATTTCCGCGCAACTCCGTTGTTTTCAACTCATTGTATGTTCCCGAGGCGTTGAATTCCTGCCCGAACAGATGGATCTGTTGTCGAACACTGGCCGAAATGGAAATCGCCCCTTCGACGGAGGCAAGCATTTCGCGATACAGTGAATCCGTTTCACCGGAACCTGCCGCTGGAAGCGTTACAGCGCTTTGCGCATGAATTTGAGTGGCACACAAACACAAAATGGAAAAACAAACAACATGCGTAAAACACAGTGAATTCAAAAGCCGGGATATTGATCGCAGCTGTTTCGCGGCGACAAAAAAAGAAATCGGAAAATTGTTCTGTATTTTCATTTGGCTGATTTTACTGGTATTTCCAAAGAATTGATAATGAGTTACCCCGCCATGGAACGATAATCCCAGAAGGGTCGATTTGCGCTGTCCTGCGGATGAGTCGTCAAGACGGGCGGCACACATTTTAGCGTGGATGCGGTCCCGATTCCAGAGCATTTTTAGGCGTGAAAACGGCAATGATTTTCGCGCGGTAATGACATTACATCGTCAAATCATGTTAGCGTATTGACTTGCTCATGTTGCCTGTCGTACGGCAATCCGGTAAGGCAAAGAAGTTTCAGGGGGAACTGTGATGAAATACAGGATGAGCTTGGTGGCAAT
>JAVBQX010000090.1:0-2691 GCA_031548645.1 Thermoguttaceae bacterium | reverse complement strand
AGTTTGCATCGGTTTTCGCGCCGGGAAGAGAACTTGGGAACTCTCTTGGCCTTAGCAATCTTCGATTTACTTGCCATGTGGCTTTACCTTCATATCCAAAGTTAGGATGAAATAATTACGATTTATTGATCAAACCTGTTTCGCGGTCGCACGGAACGGCATGCCGAACAAACGCAGCAGTTCGCGACCTTCATTATCGTCTCGGGCCGATGTGACGAAGGTAACGTTCATTCCCTGCGGTTTCGAAAATCGGTCAGGGTTGATTTCGGGGAATACGAGGAATTCCGTGATACCCAGGTTGTAATTGCCGTGACCGTCGAAACTGTTCGGATTGATTCCGCGGAAGTCGCGAACACGCGGCAAGGCGATTGAAATCAACCGGTCAAGGAATTCATACATGCGAGTCCCTCGCAAAGTAACCTTACAGCCGATATTCGAACCTTCCCGCAGGCGGAAACCTGCGATTGATTTGCGGGCTTTCGTCACGACGGGTTTCTGGCCGGCGATTTGAGTCAGGGCATCGAGCGCCTCGTCCATGTACTTTTTGTCCTGGTTGGCGCTGCCCACTCCCATGTTGACGACGATGGCCTTCAGCCTCGGGAGCGAGTTGACGTTTTTTCGTCCACAAACATCCGCCAGTTTCGGCAGTATTTCATTCTTGTATTTGTCCTGAAGTCGGGGCGTCATTTCGGGAAACCTTTGATTTGACTATAAATTCGATTCTTGATTCTCTGTCTTGCCAACAGTTCGCCTTTTTAATTGGCGACCTTTTTCGCGGTCGAGATTTCGCTGACCACTGCGCCGCACTTCTTGCAAATGCGCTGTTTTCCACCGTCCGATTTCATTTTGATGCAGGTCCGTGTCGCTTTTTGACAGCTCGGACAAACCAACATGACATTCGACGCGGGAATCGGCATTTCCTTGGAAAGGATTCCGCCCTGCGGATTGCGTTGACTGCGTCGAACATGTTTCTTTAAAACGTTGGCGCCTTCTACGATAACACGGTTCTTTTCGCGGTCGACGGAAAGTATTCGTCCGCGTTTACCAGCCTGGGCACCGATCATGACTTCGACGATATCATTTTTTCTCAGTTTCATCAGACCACCTCGCTCGCAAGACTGATAATTTTTGTAAACCCTTTTTCACGCAATTCGCGCCCCACGGCACCGAAAATACGTGAACCCTTCGGTTCTTTTTCGTTTCCTAGCACGACTGCGGCATTGCTGTCGAATTTGACATAGCTGCCGTCCTCACGTCGTGTGCTCTTTTTGGCACGAACGATGACGGCCTTAATGATCGAGCCTTTTTTAATATTACTGCCGGGAATGACCGACTTGACGGAACATACAATGACGTCACCGATTCCCGCGAAGCGGCGTTTCGAGCCGCCTGGAACCTTGATACACATCAGCTCTTTGGCACCTGTGTTGTCGGCGACTTCAAGTCTGGTTTGCATTTGAATCATGACAAAACCCGTATCTTATATTTAATTCGGAAAATTTCGATTGATGCTGACAATGCGATTCTATTCTATTGTGCGTCCGCCTGCGAACCGGCTTCCAACGCACTTTGTCGAAGGGCTGCGATGTCAATCACATTGCCTTTTGTGACAACGCGGCTGAGGACCCAACGTTTTGTCTTGGAAAGCGGACGGCTTTCAATGATTTCGACCGTGTCACCCAACGCTGATTCATTATTCTCATCGTGAACGTGGCAGACGGTCTTCTGGCGAATGTATTTGCCGTACTTTCGCGATTTGACCGTTCGCGGAATCTCTACGCGGCGCGTTTTCGACATTTTGTCGCTGGTCACGATACCTACTGCAACCATTTTCGGCATGAGTCTGATCCTCTTCAATTGTCGGGGGAAACCCCCGAAAAAACATTTTACTTGTTTGCGGCCAATTCCCGTTGTCTCAGGACGGTCAGAATTCTTGCGATGAGCTTGCGATTTTTCTTCAGTTCGCTCGGGACGTCAAGTCGTTCCATTCGGGCCTGCATCTGGAGCCTGAAGAAATTCTCCTCCGTGGCTTTGAGCATTTCGGCCAGTTGATCGGCACTCATTTGTCGAAGTTCACTTGCTTTCATGTTACACTCTCACACACACACTGATATTTCCGAAAATATTTCCGCCATCAAATCGGCGCAACGGTTGTTTCATAAGTTTCGCCGAATTGGCAAGTTGGATTAATTCCCAATATTCAATCCATAAAATAGTCCATTGACCAGCGACTAAATGGACTTGCGCTTGATCATTCGGCACTTGACCGGCATTTTATGAGCCAAGCGGTTGAAACACATTTTTGCAGTTTCTTCCGGCACTCCGCCAATTTCGTACATGACCGTACCGGGTTTGACGACCGCAGCCCAAAAATCGGGTTCTCCCTTGCCCTTGCCCATGCGGGTTTCGAGCGGGATGGACGTCACGGAACGGTGCGGAAAAATACGAATATACAATCGACCGTCTGTTCTGAGGTACTGCTGTACGGCAATACGACCGGCTTCGATCGTTTGCGCACTAATCCAGCCGCCCTCTTCGCATTGCAGACCATAGTCGCCGAACGCAACGGTTTCGCCACGGGTGGCGTTACCTTTTATACGCCCTCTTTGTACTTTTCGGTGCTTGACCCTTTTGGGCATTCGAGCCATCGTTCATACCCTCGCTATCATATTCGCCTTGATTGATCCAAAC
>JAVBQX010000205.1:0-3861 GCA_031548645.1 Thermoguttaceae bacterium | reverse complement strand
ACCGTACCGCCCTTGGCGATATCGGCGTAAGTTTTGCCTTTGGCCAGCCCTTTGGCGGCCTGAACTGCGAGGATCGCACCAGTGAGCGTCGTTTTGCCGTGGTCGATATGGCCAATGGTCCCAACGTTCACGTGCGGCTTGGTCCGTTGAAATACGTCCTTAGCCATTGCTTTAATTCTCCGTGTGTTTACGTTTATGGGGTCTGAATTCAAAATTGCAACAAAAGCACATCCGGGATGACGCGCGGGGAAAAGCTGCGGATGGGAATCGAACCCATGACCTCGTCCTTACCAAGGACGCGCTCTACCGACTGAGCTACTGCAGCGAAATTCGTCCCAGAAACGGCGACAAGTCGTGCCCTGACCAAAGGTAAGAGCAAAACATCCCCCGCGGAGTCATGCGGAACGGTTGTTTTCGATCACACGGTCACCCCAAATTCGACCGGCACCGAAAAAACCGCACCACGGCAAACGAACAATCGGCGGCAAGCAGGAAAAAATCGCTTCAATGATGATGCGGGCAGAGCGGGTGAAGGGAATCGAACCCTCGTCTTCAGCTTGGAAGGCTGTGGCTCTACCATTGAGCTACACCCGCATCTTCAAGTTGCTTCGCCTAATTGTTCAGTGGGAGATGGAGGATTCGAACCTCCGAAGGCATCGCCAGCAGATTTACAGTCTGCCCCCTTTGGCCACTCGGGTAATCTCCCAATAAAGTGAATAGTTAAGAGTGAAAAACTAAAAATTGAACCATTTTCAATCTTCCAGCTCAACAGAAACCGTTGCACTGAAAAACTATTCACTATTAGTTTTTAGTTATTAACTCCCCAAGAGCTAGTGATGGGACTTGAACCCGCAACCTGTTGATTACAAATCAACTGCTCTGCCAATTGAGCTACACTAGCATTGTTTCGGATTCTGCATCGCGCATCGAATCACGCAAATATTTGCGTTGTCGCGATTTAGCTCTCAATTCCGCGACCGGCCCGACGATCCCATATCATCCGCACTCTGAGGGTGGGGTTGGACGTCGAACCCAAAGGACCAAGTTATACACCAATCCTCTCCTTTGGCAAGCGGCCCCGAAAAATGCGGCGTCTCTGCAAAAGGAACGATCATTTTCTGCTCCCGCCGGAATATCACGGCGGTCGGGCGCACAAAACGACCATAAGAGTAAAAATAATATCGCATTATCCCTCGCAGGCAAGGGGGGGAAACCGATTATAAGCAAATGCCGATGGGGAATGCCGCCGCAAACAAGCGGTACAAAAAACTAACTTTTGCGAGGCAGTCTATTATCGACTGATAGAGATATGAATTTTCCGCTTTTCTTGACAAGCTTGGCATGAGACGGGATAATGTTCCCCGTTATCGTCAAAAGTGACCGTTTCGCTGACACATTACGCTATTATTACGCCCATGGACCATTCCCCTGCGGACATCATCAACCGGACGGACGCCCCGGAAACTCGCGACAACTTCAAGGACATGTCCGGCTGGACGGCAACCGGCCTGTTTTTCACGGTAACGTTTTTTTTCACCGCCCTGTGGGTTATTCTGCCGACCGTGTTTCAACCCGCCTATCGCCCCGACATCATTGAGCTTCAGTTGATCGGAAAAGAATGGGTTTTGGCCACGCGAAAACACCCGATGCTCCCCGCCTGGATGCTCGAATCCATCAATTTCCTGACGAATCGCGCGTTCGCCGCCCCTTTTCTCGCGTCACAACTCTGTACGTTCCTGACCCTTTGGTCGGTTTGGGCTTTCGGGCGAAAGGTTCTTTCGGAACGCCTTGCCCTGATCGGCACCTTCGCCATGCTGCCCTACTGGTTTTTTACCATTGAATCCGTCAAATTCAACCAGAACATCCCGTTGATCGCGCTGTGGTCGCTGAGCATTTTGTTGGTTTACCGGGCTTTTCAGGCCAATAAATTACGCTTTTGGATCGGGGCGGGATTGACGTTGGGCTTGGCTTTTCATTCCAAATACAGCGCCGCCTTCCTGGTCATCGCCATCCTTTCGTGCATGACCTTCCGCCCGGAATGGCGAAAATACTGGAAAACTCCGGGCCCCTACGTGACGACCTTGATCGCGTTTCTCATTTTTTTGCCGCATTTGATCTGGATGTCTCGGGAAGGCTTTTCAACGGTCACCTATACGCATTCGCTCAAGCATTTCGATTCCCACCTGTTGGGGCACCTCCTGCACCCGGTTATTTTCCTTTTTCGTGAAGCGGGCTATCTGGTGCTGTCCCTTTTGATTCTCGTGCCGGCTCTCGGGTGGCGATGGAAGCGGAAACGGTCTCAAGCCCCCGCGGAAAAAGAAAGCGAGCGATACCTGTTTTACTGCATCGGGGTTCCTTTGGGACTGCATCTCCTGATCGCCGGCATCGCAAATGTAAAACTGCTTGCGGATTATGGCGCGGCTTTTTGGCCCTTTCTGGGAATTTATCTCCTCTTGCGGTTCCAGGCCGACGATCGCCCCGCGAACTGTTTTCGGGCTTTTCGCGCCGTTTTGTTTGTGGAATTGTTGATGATTTGTGTTTTTTTCGTACAATCAACCTTATCCCCCTACTTGGTGGGGGGACCGCGGCGTTTTCACTTTCCCATGACGCAATTGGGAACCGAATGCGACCGGATTTGGAGTTCGCGTTTCCCGACACCCTGCCCCTACCTTTCCGGGGATTGGTGGGTCGCGGGTAACGCCGCATATGCCATGAAAGAACGCCCCAGTGTCCTTTTTTATTATAACGGCATTTACGACCCCAAAACAAAACCGACCGGCACTTGGGCCGAAGACGCGGACGTCAATGAGCGGGGCGGGATGCTCCTTTGGCCAATTTCCGAACAGGACGGCACTTTGGACGGGTCCGGCTTGCACGTGCCGCCATCGTATCTGGCCCTGCGATTCCCCCGTGCGGAGGTGTTGCCGGAAACGCTGACCTTGCGCTACCGAACCGGGGCCGACATACCGCCTGTGAGGGTCGGCGTCGCAGTGATTCCGCCACCGAAAACGGAGACAAAAAATTGATTGACGGGAATAAACCTCGAACCGACGCCAACACGGAGCCCTGAGCGTAAGCGATGGTTCGGGACCGGGCGCTAACACTTCCGGCTCTGTGTTAATGTTGAACGCTACTGTGCTGCCGTACTCATAACCCCACTTATCATACAAAGATTGCCATGGAACAGAATACGCCTGATATTAACGATATGGTCGGCAAAAGGGGCGGCAAGACACGAACCCCCATGCCGGAACAGGACCCGAGAGTCCGAGCGAGAAATTTCGCCGAAGTGCCGCTCGGCTATACGCCGGAAATGGCCCAAGGCGAGGCCGCACGTTGTTTGCAGTGCAAACGCCCGCTCTGCATGCAGGGTTGCCCCGTCAACGTCGAAATCCCGGCCTTTCTCGGGTTGATCGCCGAAGGAAAATTCGCCGAAGCGGCGCGAAAAATCAAGGAAACCAACGCCCTGCCCGCCGTGTGCGGACGCGTCTGTCCGCAGGAATCGCAGTGCGAGGAAAAATGCGTGCTCGGCCGCAAGTTCGAGCCGGTCGCGATCGGACGTTGCGAACGTTTCGCCGCCGATTATGAGCGGACTCGCGGCCTGACGACGATTCCGGAAAAGGCCGCCCCCAACGGCAAGCGGATCGCGGTCGTCGGGGCCGGACCTTCGGGCCTGACCGTCGCGGGCGATATGATTCTGCTCGGTTACGAGGTCGTCATTTTCGAAGCCTTTCACCGGCCCGGCGGCGTGCTCATGTACGGCATTCCCGAGTTCCGGCTGCCGAAGGAAATCGTCGAAAAAGAGGTCGAATATCTCGGCAAGCTGGGTGTCGAACTGCAAATGAACCACGTCATCGGCAA
>JAVBQX010000108.1:0-9953 GCA_031548645.1 Thermoguttaceae bacterium | reverse complement strand
GTTGCCGCGATGGATTTCCTGAACAATGGATTGTCCTTGAATCTCTCAAGATTCATCGCAGAGCAAACTTTCTCAACGATTTCTTCCATTTTCATTTCAGGTGATGTCGCGCAAAGTTGCTGCACGACGGACTTGATGCCGTTCAACAATTTCAAACTTTCCGTGATGGCGGCGCGACCGTTCGCATGATTTTGAGGCGAGTCCCAAGACGAAAGATAGAAGCGAATGTCCGGATGTGAAATTATTTCCTCCAGGGAAGCGATGGAATCCGTGATGTTGTCAAAGATCGGAATGTCGCCGATGACGGGAACGGCATCGCCGGTCAACATGATGTTCTCCTCTTGCCAGAGATAACTCAGCGAACCATGCGAGTGGCCTTTCGTTACAAGAACCTGAATTGTGATTCCAGGTTCAAGATGCAAAATATCGCCGTCGGCCAGCGTTTTATCAACGGAGACCGGGCAATTCAACAATTGATAGAAATTGGGAATCGGCCTTCGGGAATATTGCAAATCAATATTCTCAATCCAGCTTCTTTCTTCCTGACTGCTGTAAACAAAACAGCCGGAAGCGTCTTTGATTTTTCTCGCACCTCCGATATGATCGGGATGCGAATGCGTCAAAAGAATGCCGGCGACTTCATTCATATCGCGCCCGATTGATCTCAAATAAGCGGCGATCTCCTTTTCACTTCCGGCGACGCCTGTATCAATCAAATAAAGCCGCTTACCTTCGATGATATAGACATAAACAAACCGCTTGATTTGTTCCGTCACGTTAAAATCGATTTTTATGCCGTGGATATTGTCTGTAATTTTCATGTGAACCGGTTCTTTCCAATAACCTGCAAAACGCAATTCCGTTCCATCATCAGGGGAGATTTTTCAATCACTTCCTGCAAACGAAGGCCCCCATGCGGAATTGCGCGGCGTCGAGGCGTTCAAGGATTTCAAAGCCTGTCGATTCAAGGGCAGAAACGTATTCCGATTCACTGAACAGTGTGATGGTCTGTTCGTGTGTGAATGGTTGCACCTGCATGTCCCTGCCGATCAGATGGTACATCTCGACGCGAACCTTGTCGTCGCTCAGGCGACGGATGACTTCCATGCGGCAGAAGCAAATGTCGTCGCAACGGTTCGCCGTGGAAAAGATGCCTTCCTGAAAACTTTCCTTCGTCGACCAGGGCGTCAACAGAAAAACACCGCCCGGCTTCAGGTGAGAATGCGCTTTTTCCATCGCCGCTTTCATGCGTTCGAAATTTTCCGCGAACCCGATGGAACCGTAAAGATTGATGGCGACATCGAACTGCCGCCGCAAATCGAAGTCGCACATATCGGCGGCGAAAAATTCGGCGTTCGGCACTTTTTGTCTCGCGATTTCAAGCATCCCTTCACTCAGATCGAGACCGACCACTTGAAAATGTCGCGACAGAAATCGTGCCTGTTCGCCCGTCCCGCACGCGATGTCAAGTAAAGCGTTGCTATCTGTTTTGCCGTATTTTTCAACGAGCGCACAAACTTGTTCGCACTCGTTTTCATAACCGGTCGAGTCGACGTACATGGCGTCATAATAAAACGCCATTTCATTGAAATCAACGGACATGGGGTTTGCCTCATGGTGAAATATTGTGATGGCGAAAAAATGCACCTCGCTTCCAACGCTGCTTGCTACGCCAATGTAGGAAAGTTACGCAAAAAACGATGTTTTCGACATTGGCGAAGCAGGCGATCCATCGGATGTGGTTAATTTTTAGTTCCAGCACAATAGTCGGATAATCATGAAACGGTGATCACGGTTAATATAGTGCAAAAACAAGGTTTTGAAAAGACAGCGAAAGATTGCGATGTTTTGAAAGAGTACGCAAAGAAACGTCAGACGAATTTTTCACCGGTAAGCGTCAAAATCAGCGAGCGTCGGTGCCGGGACTGACGGTGTTCGCAAAGGGAGATGCCCTGCCAGGTGCCGAGTAACAGCCGCCCCTCGCCGACGGGTACGGTCAGCGAAACGCCGAAAAGCGACGCCTTGACGTGGGCCGGCATGTCGTCGGGGCCTTCGAGCGTGTGCGTGTAGGGAAACGATTCCGGCGCGATCCGGTCGACGGCCGTTTCGAGATCGGCCAAAACGTCGGGGTCGGCGTTTTCGTTGATCGTCAGCGACGCGGACGTGTGCTGCAAAAACAGGTGCAGCAAACCGACACGAATATCCGCGATTTCCGGCATCGCCTCGCGGATTTCACGCGTGATGAGCGTAAACCGCCGTCGCGAAGACGCCGGGGCGAGAACGATCTGTCGCTGGAGCCAGAAGGACATGGGAAAAGTGTGGAGTGTGGAGTGTGGAGTGTGGAGTGTGGAGTGTGGAGTTGCGCGGATGGCGGTGGTGGAATTTTTTGGTGGTATTGTGATGGCTTTGATTATAAAGGAAAAAGGCTGAAGGGGAAAGGAAAAAAACTTCCCTTTTTGCCTTCAACCTTCGTCCTTCCCCCAACTCCACACTCCAAACTCCACATTCCACACTCAAATCAGTGCGCCGGCATTTTGCAACTGACGCCGCCGGCGGCGGGCAGGTAGGCGTTGTGTACGTAGTCGGCAACCATGCGGTGGGCGCTGAATCGCCAGGCGAGCGTACTGAACGAGTACATCATGTGGCGGATCCAATCGACCGGCAAACCGTGTTCGTCGACCTTGTAATACAGCGGCACGACCTGGTTTTCGAGCACGTCGAACAGGCTGTCCGAGTCGCGCTGGTCGGTCACGCCATCGTTGACGTGGATCGTTCCCTTGCCGATGGCGAAGCCGTTCGTGCCGTCGTAGGCCTCGGCCCACCACCCGTCGAGGATCGAAAGGTTGAGCCCCCCGTTGAGGACGGCCTTCATGCCGCTGGTGCCCGAAGCCTCGTGCGGACGTCGCGGGTTATTGAGCCACACGTCGACGCCCTGCACCATGTGCCGGGCCACGTTGATGTCGTAGTCTTCGATGAAGACGATGCGGTTGGCGAAACGCGGGTCCTGACGCAAATTGGCGATTTGCCGGATGTATTCCTTGCCGGGGTTGTCGGCCGGATGGGCCTTGCCGGAAAAGATGAACTGCACCGGTTTTTCCGGGTTGTTGCAAATCCGGTCGAGCCGGTCGATGTCGCCCAGAAGCATGGTCGCGCGTTTGTAGGTCGCGAATCGCCGGGCGAAACCGATCGTCAAAACCTGCGGGTCGAGCAGATTGCGAGTCTGTTCGATGATCTCGTCCGATTCCCCGCGGCGGCGGCACTGTCGACTGACACGGCGCCGGGCGAAGGTGATGAGCATGGTCTTCAGCGCGTTGTGCGTTTCCCACAATTCGCCCGGGTCGATGTTATGCACGTCGAGCCATTCGGACGGGTTGATCGATTCCTGCGTCCAGTGCTGGCCCAGGTGCCGCTCGAACAGCGTTTTCATCTGCCACGACATCCAGCTCGGGATATGCACGCCGTTGGTGATGTGCCCGATCGGGATTTCCTCTTCGGTGCGATGCGGCCAGAGGTTGGCCCACATGCGGCGCGAAACGTCGCCGTGCAGCGAGCTGACCGCGTTGGCATAGCGGGACAGTTTCAAACCGAGCACGGTCATGCAGAACGATTCGCCGCCGTTGAACGGTTCGACGCGACCGAGCGCCATGAGTTGTTCGTGCGAAATGCCGAGCTGGTCGCGCAGCGGCCCGAGGTGTTCCTCCATCAGCCCGCCGTCGAAACGGTCGTGCCCCGCGGGGACGGGCGTATGTGTCGTAAAAGCCGTCTTCTGGGCCGTTTCACGGAGCGCGTCCTCGAACGACATGCCGTCTTCGTGCATCCGTTCGCGAATGACTTCGAGCGTCGCGAAGGCGTTGTGCCCTTCGTTGAGGTGGTACACGCCGGGCGTGATGCCGAGGGCCTTGAGGGCCTTGACCCCGCCGACGCCGGACACCAGTTCCTGGCGGATGCGAGTCCGCGTATTGCCGCCGTACAGCCGGCTGGTCAGTTCGCGATCCTCGGGCGAGTTTTCCTCAAGGTCGGTGTCGAGCAAATACAGGTTGACGCGTCCGACTTTCATGAGGCGGACCTTCGCATAAATCGGCCCCGTCCGCGTGTCGACGGAAATCGTGATTTTGCGGCCATTCTTGTCGAGCGCCGGTTGAAGCGGAAGAAATTCGACCATCGTGTCGAGGTATTCCTCCTGTTGCCAGCCGCTGATATCAAGGTGTTGCTTGAAATAGCCCTGGTCGTAAAACAGGCCGATCGCGACGAGCGGAACGCCCAAACCGCTGGCGGCCTTGATGTGGTCGCCGGACAGGACGCCCAAACCGCCGGAATAAATCGGCACCGATTCATGCACTCCGAATTCCAGCGAAAAATAGGCGACCGGGTGCGAACCCAAAACGCCGACGTTCTTTTTGGCCCAGTGCGGACGGCTGCTCAAATATTCGTTCATCCGGCGGTACGACTGGTCGATGCGCGTGTGCAAAACCAGTTCGGTGATCCGGTGTTCCAAGCGTTCCGGGGTAAATTCCTGCAGCAAGGCGATGGGGTTGTGACCGAGATGCCGCCAGCGAATCGGATCGAGCGAACGGAACATGTTGATCACTTCCGGGTGCCAACTCCACCAAAGATTGCTGGCCAAGGCCATGCACTTGTCGTACAATCCCTGCGGGGTCATTCCCGTCTTTGTGTAAGGCATTGACAAACTGCGTGTTATGTCAGATTGATTCATTCCTGAAACCTCTTTCCTGACCGTTCAATGGGATATTTCAATAAATCGATTGTTTCCGAACGACAAACACGTGAAGCCACATCATGTCGTTGCGATAAACCTTGTGCCGACACCGTTGTTGGAAAACACAGTAGGCTTTGATGTATTATATTATAAAAAAGGAATCATCAATACTCTTTTGTTGACATAATTAGGAATAATACCGCCCGTACATCCAAAATCATCCAAACGTTTTGCGTTATCGATACAACACGAACGGGTTTATTGCTACAGCGTGCGATTTGGATAATTGAAATGTTTATCGTAACGCAAAAAAAACCGCGACATGTGATGAATTGAAACATGTGGCGTCAAAATGCAAAAAATGCGAGATATGAGTCAAGTAGATTAAGTCATCCTGATTTTTTATTGGAATACCTTGTTTTATTTCCGGATATTTGCTACAATCCCCCTGATTGACCTTGAGTTGGGCGTAAAAGATTGTCGATACGGTGAGGGATGATCGTGTCGCTTTTGCGTGATATGATGACGGTTGCCGCAAACCAGGGATGGTGACGCAATGAATGGAACTTCTCGATATTCGACGGAAATTTCGCAAACCGCGCTGGCTTTGCTTGCCCTTCTCGCCGCGGGAAAATCACTTGACCCGGCTACTTTGCGTTCATTACGCACGATTTTTAATTCAAAAATCGATTCCGGGGAAAATTGCGTCAACTTGACCGTTTTTTCAGACCACGATGACGAAGATGGAAACTCATCCCGCCCTGTCATTATTCCATTTGCGAAACGAAATCACGACAACAGTCGATACCATAACGCTTTCGGAACGCTGTCGTTGAAAAACGAATCTTCGCCGAATATTCAAAAAAATCGAATGACGTCCTGCGGGGAATCCAATTCCCGGCTCCGCATTTTTTCGCCGGACGCCACGAACTGTGACGAAGGGGAAGACGAACCATGTCTGACTGCAAATGCCCCGTCACTCCGGCTTTACGCTGAATAATTACGCCGTTGACGCGTTTTTTTCTTCAAAAATCGAAAAATTTGAGGCAGCCGGAAACGCAAGGCAATTCTTTCGCGTACACTTGCATCAATGGTGTTTTCTGCCGATAATACGGGAATGAAACGCTCATTTTTTTCCCCGATGGCTTTGTTTTGCCTGTCCGCCGGTCTGGCTTGTCTGGCGGTTTTCGGCGCCATGCGGTCGGGCTGTTTCGGCGGAAAAACCGAAAGCACCGTCGCCAAAAAGACTGCCGCGATACAATCCCCGTCCGGCAAGGCCGATCCCAAAGCCGTTTCCGCGACAGAAAACTCCCTCCTCGTCGAGCTGCCGGTGCAGTTGAAGCTGTCGCTCATGGCGGTGCATCCGCATGATCCGGCGGCCTTCACCCAGGGGTTGGAATTTCACGACGGCCAACTGCTCGAAAGCACGGGGCATTACGGCCGTTCGACGCTCCGCCGGGTCGAAATCGCGACCGGCGGGGTTTTGCAGAAACACGATCTCGCGCGGCAGTATTTCGGCGAAGGGGTGACGCTGTTCGGCGACAAAATATACCAGCTCACTTGGCAGGAAAAAACCTGTTTTGTGTACGACCGCGAGGCCTTCCGCCAGGAAAAAACCTTCACCTATCCCGGCGAAGGCTGGGGCCTGACCAACGACGGCACGCAACTGATCATGAGCGACGGCAGCTCGCGCATCCGTTTTTTGAATCCGGACACGTTCCAGCTTGTCCGAACGATCGAAGTCCGCGACGGCAACAAGCGGGTGACGCAGATCAACGAACTGGAATTCATCCGCGGCGAAATTTGGGCCAACATGCTCGGGTCGAAATACATCGTGCGGATCAACCCGAAGGACGGCCGCGTCATCGGCTGGGTCAACTGCACGAATTTCACGCCGAAGGGAATTTCGCCGAACGACCCGGAAAACGTGCTCAACGGCATCGCCTTCGACGCGGAAAACAACCGCCTCTACATCACCGGAAAACACTGGCCCGTGCTGTATGAGTTGCAGTTGGGGGAATGAGTGAAACAGGAAATAGCAGCCGCGAACGCAGCGCAGCGGAGTGACCGGAGAAATGAGACGCAAAACGGAAAGCACGTCAACACCCGAATGGTTTTGAATGACAAACCGAAAACGCCAAATGCGATTACCCGAACGGACACGCCCCACACCGGTCACTCCGTTCGTTTCACTCACTGCGTTCGCGGCTGCCATTGATTTCGACTTGACGTTTTTTTACAGGAGGTTCGGGGATGAAAAATGAGTGCGCTCGCCGGGAGATAGGGCACCTCACACAACATAAAATTTGAAAACAACCATTCAATAATCGGAAAACAACATGTCACTTCAGGAATATTGCCTTGACACGGCGCGGCGGGCGAAACGGGCGTCGGCGCAGATGGCGACCGTCACCGGGGCGCAGAAAAACGGCTGGCTGCGACGCTGTGCGGCGCTGCTGACGGAACAAACGGCGGAACTGATCGCCGCGAACGATCTTGACATTGCGGCCGCGCCGGAATACGGGCTGAGCGACGCCGCGGTCGACCGCCTGCGGCTGACGCCGAAGCGCTTGGCCGAAATGGCGACCGCTTTGGAGGAAATCGCGATGTTCCCCGACCCGATCGGGCAGGTCATCGAATCGAGCGTACGGCCGAACGGGATCGAAGTGCAAAAAGTGCGCGTCCCGCTCGGCGTCGTGTTTTTCATTTACGAATCGCGGCCGAACGTCACCTCCGACGCGGCGGCGATCTGCGTCAAGAGTGGCAACGCCGTCATTTTGCGCGGCGGGAAGGAGGCGAAACACTCGAACGAGGCCATCGTCCGGCTATTATCACAGGCGACCTCGGAATTCGGACTGCCCGCGGACGTCGTGCAGTTCGTCACGACGACGGACCGTGACGCGGTCGGCCTGTTCCTCGCGATGCCGGACCTGATCAACGTGGCGATTCCACGCGGCGGCATAGGACTGATCCGGCGTGTGGCGACCGAGGCCAAGATGCCGGTCATCAAGCATTTCGCGGGCAATTGCCACGTGTACGTCGACCGCGACGCCGACCCCGACATGGCCGAAAACGTGCTCGTCAACGCCAAATGCCAGCGCATGGGCGTCTGCAACGCCGCCGAATCGTTGGTCGTGCACGCCGACGTCGCCGCTTCGCTCCTGCCGCGTCTGGCGGGGGCGCTCACGGCGCACGGGATCGAAATCCGGGGCGACGACGCGACCTGTGCGCTGGTCCCGCAAGCGAAAAAAGCGACCGACGACGATTATTTCACGGAATACGAAGGCCCGATCATCTCGGTCCGGGTCGTCGATTCGCTGAACGAAGCCGTTGAACACATCAACCGTTGCAGTTCGCAGCACACCGAGGCGATCATCACGAAAAACCTTGCCGCGGCCCGGGAATTTGCCGCGAGGATCGACAGTTCGGCGGTCATGATCAACGCAAGCACCCGGTTCAACGACGGCGGCCAGTTCGGTCTTGGCGCCGAAATCGGGATCAGCACCGACAAAGTCCACGCCCGGGGCCCTTGCGGCGTCAATGAATTGACAAGTTACAAGTATGTCGTTTTCGGCAACGGACAAATCCGGGAATAACCACGCGTTCCTGCGTTTTTTGCCGCCGAAATCACGGTTTTTGGATTTTTCTTTGCTTTTCGGTTGGCATGTCCGTATCGCGGTTTATGCT
The DNA here is from genome assembly GCA_031548645.1 of Thermoguttaceae bacterium. Classification (GTDB taxonomy): domain Bacteria; phylum Planctomycetota; class Planctomycetia; order Pirellulales; family Thermoguttaceae; genus WRMR01. The sequence goes on along the minus strand of JAVBQX010000108.1, from coordinate 1,549 downwards.
TTTTGATATAATGTCACCTTGTTTTTACGATAAGGGTTGCGATGTGCGGTGTTTATGAAAATATCGCATGACGCGGTGTGTTTTTTGGCAGTAAATTATTGCAAAATAAGGCTTTCAGCATGAGAGTTTCGATCGGAAGCGACCATCACGGAGTCGGCATTCGCCACAAACTGGCCGATATCATTGTCCAGTTGGGGCACCAGATTATGGATCATGGGCCGCAAGCGGAAAAGCCGGAACCGGTTGACTACCCGGATATCGCTGGAGAAGTCGCTCGCGAAGTCAGCGCTGGCCAAGCGGACCGCGGTATTTTGATTTGCGGCACTGGTATCGGCATGTGCATTGCGGCCAACAAGTTTCGCGGCATCCGCGCGGCAACGATCGTCGACGAACTGACGGCCGAAATCAGTCGCAAACATAACGATCTCAACGTGCTGTGTCTTTCCGGCGATTTGCTTTCGGAACACGCCGCGGAACAAATCGTCAAAGTCTGGCTCAATACTCCCTTTGACGACGGGCGTCATTCCCGGCGCATTGAAAAAATTTCCGAATTTGAAATGCAGCAAAATTTGAATTCTGGACCGGAAGGCGACTGTTCGTGTTGCGGATGATTTTTCGCCGAAAAATCGGATAATACAAAATAAAGCATGTTAATCAGCAGGGGTAACATGCTTTTTCTCTATGTTTTTGCGTCACTCTGTTGTATAATTGCACGTAACTCATTTCGGGGGCTCGAAACCGGAAAGATGGGCAATACCGAAGCCAATTGAAATTTCCGCCACAACGCTCTGCGGGAGTCCGTTTTCCCAGAGGGTAAACAGACGCGTAAAAAGAAATTTTCAATGGGTGGGAGAAAAATATGTTACGGTGGTTTCTGTTTCTCGCGGCGATTCTCATGCTGGCTCTTGGCGGTGCGCTGGCCGGGCTGATCCTCGCCTCGCCGACCGATGCCAAAAAAGAGGATGACGACGAATAAACGAAATCGCCCCGGGACAACGCACAACGAATCAACTTGACAAGGGAGAAAAATACAATGTTGCCGGCACTTATCATTCTTGGCGTGCTTTTGTTGATCGTCATCGTGCTCATCTTTTGGGGCATTTCGATTTACAACGGCCTGGTCACTCTCCGCAACCGTTTCAAAAACGCTTTCGCGCAGATCGACGTGCAGCTCAAACGGCGCTATGACCTGATTCCCAACCTGGTCGAAACGGCCAAAGGGTACATGAAACACGAACGCGAAACGCTCGAAGCGGTGATCGCCGCGAGGAACGGCGCCGTTTCGGCCAACCAGCAGGCGGCCGCTGACCCCGGAAACGCGGGCGCGATGGGTGCCCTTTCCGGCGCCGAAACCGCCCTGACCGGCACGCTCGGGCGGCTGTTCGCCGTCATGGAAGCGTACCCCGACCTGAAGGCGAACCAGAACATGCTCGCCCTGCAGGAGGAGCTGACCTCGACGGAAAACAAAATCGCCTTCGCCCGCCAGGCCTACAACGACGGCGTGACGACCTACAACACGGCCCGCGAAACCTTCCCCTCGAACATCGTC